>NZ_JAVHZE010000002.1:0-407139 GCF_040981185.1 Kocuria sabuli | reverse complement strand
GCCGAGCTCACCGGGGTCGCGGCCGCCCACGTGGTCTACGAGCTGATCACCCTGCTGGCCCTGGGCCCCGGTGCCGCCCCGGGCGGACCGGCCTACGGTCTGGCCGGGCACGTCTACGGGGACGCAGCGCCGGGTCAGGGCTGACGCGATAGTCTCGGCGGTGGTGGTGCGGTCCGGCGCGCCACCGCCGCCGGGGACCGCCGCGGCCGCCCCGGCCGGCACGGAAGGACATGCCAGTGATCACGGTCGACCAGGTGCTCCGGCTCGAAGGACTGGGCCTGCGGGCGGTCGTCGAGGGGGACACGAGCGCCCCGGTGAGCTGGGTGGCCACCAGCGAGCTGGCCGACCCCACCCCCTACCTCAACGGCGGGGAGATCGTCCTGTTCACCGGGCTCAACAGCCCCGTCGACCGTCCCTCCTGGGACCGCTACGCCCGCCGTCTGGCCGCGAAGGGGGTCGTGGCCCTCGGCATGGGGGTCGGCAGCAGCCTGTCCCACCCCCGGGTGCCCGAGCATCTCGCCGAGGCGGCCCGGGACGCCGGGCTCACGCTGTTCAGCGTGCCGGAGGAGACGCCGTTCCTGGAGCTCATCCAGGCGGTGGCCGAGATGCGCGCCGCCCAGGAGCGCACCGCCCTGGAGGCCATGCTGTCCATGCAGCGCACACTGACCCTGGCCGCCACGGGCGCCGACGGATCCACCCGGATCCTGCGGTCCCTCGCCGCGCTCACCGAGGGCGGCTGGGCGGCGACCTGCACCGCGGACGCCGAGATCACCGAGCGCTCCGCCCCGGGGGTCCCCGAGCTGCCCACGGGGCGGACCCTGGAGGAGCTCGTCGACCGGCTGCGCCCCGCGCGCCTGCGCGGCTCGCTCAGCGAGACCGGCCCCGCGGGAAGCATCGTCGTCCACCCGCTGGGCGTGCAGGGCATCCCGCTCACATACCTGGTCGTGGTCACGCCCCGGCCCCTCGAGCGGGCCCAGGCCGGGGCGGTCACCACCGCGGTGGCCCTGCTCTCCCTGCACGCCGAACGGGCGGGGGAGCGCGCCCTGTTCCGGCGCCGGGTCCGCGCCGGGGCGCTGGCCCTCGTCCTCGGCGGCGACGTCCGCTCCGGGGACGCCCTGCTCGCGGTCGGCGAGGACGCCGGGTGGACCGCGATGTCCCGGCGGGTGCGGGTGGTGCGCCTGCGCGGGGACGCCGAGCGGACCCGGGAGGCGGCGCGGCGGATCGAGGGCTACACCGACCGGTACGGCCACCGGGTGCTGGTCGGTGCCGCGGAGGGGACCGGACCCGGGGAGGTGGACGTCGCCGTGCTGGTGGAGGACGAGCCGGAGCTGCTCGGAGCCCTGCGCGGGATCGTCGAGCGCTCCGGCGTGCGCGCCGGCATCGGCGGCGCCACGACCGTCGAGGCCGCCGGCACGAGCGAGCGCGAAGCCCTCGACGTGCTGGGCCGCACGACGGCCCGGCACCGCGTGGGCACGTGGGACGACGTGGTGGCCGGCGGATTCACCGGGCTCCTGCCGCCCGACGCGGCGCAGGCCTACGCCCGGGACCTGCTGGAGCCGGTGCGGAGCCGGGAGGCCGGCGAGCAGCTGCTGAGCGTGCTCCGGACCTTCCTGGCCCACAACGGCAACCGGCGCCAGGCGGCGGCCGAGCTCGGCGTCCACCGCAACACGATGCTGCAGCGCCTGCACGCCGTCGAGCAGGCCCTCGGCCGCTCCCTCGACGACCCCCAGCTGCGGGCCGACCTGTGGATCGCCCTCCGCGTCTGCGCCGACTAGCACCCCGCGCCCCGGCGCGGCGGACGTCGTGCTCCGGCGCGCCGACGGCCTCCCGCGACTGTTGTGCACCGTGCACGGAGGGGGCAGGGGACCAGGGCACTGTGCCGACCGGATGTGAGCTTAGTCTCGGGAGCAGGAGCCCGCAGGAGCGCCGGCCGTCCACCCGGTCCCGCCTCCTCGCCCCGGCGCACCGGCCGCGCCACCGCTCCACCACCGATCGATCCGCCCCGTACCCGGGACGGCCCCCGGAGTCCCCGGGACGTCCAGGAAAGGAACGACCATGACGACAGACGTCCTCGCACCCGCCGCGGCGGAGGCGGCGGAGGGCACCGGCCCGCTGGCCGACGCCCAGGCCCAGCTGACCGCGGCCGTGGCCGCCCTCGGCTACGAGACCGGCCTGCACCAGCTGCTGTCCCGGCCGCGCCGGGAGATGACCGTGTCCATCCCGCTGCGCCGCGACGACGGGTCGGTGGAGGTGCTGACCGGGCACCGGGTGCAGCACAACTTCTCCCGGGGCCCGGCCAAGGGCGGGCTGCGCTACTCCCCGGCCGTGGACCTGGACGAGGTGCGGGCCCTGGCGATGTGGATGACCTGGAAGTGCGCCCTGCTCGACGTCCCCTACGGCGGGGCCAAGGGCGGGATCACGATCGACCCCCGCAACTACTCCCGGGGCGAGCTGCAGCGGGTCACCCGCCGCTACACCAGTGAGATCCTGCCGATCATCGGGCCCGACAAGGACATCCCCGCCCCGGACATCGGCACGGACGAGCAGACCATGGCCTGGATGATGGACACCTACTCCGTGTCCGTGGGCTACACCGTGCCCGGGGTGGTCACGGGCAAGCCGGTGTCCCTGGGCGGGTCCCTGGGCCGCTCCTCGGCCACCTCGCAGGGCGTGGTGCACATCGCCCTGGCCGCCCTGGCCCACCGCGGCATCGCGCCCGCCGGGGCCACCGCCGCGGTGCAGGGCTTCGGCAAGGTCGGCGCCGGGGCCGCCCAGTTCCTGGCCGAGGCCGGGGTGGAGGTCGTCGCGGTGTCGGACCAGTACGGCGCCGTCCACCGCACCGGCGGGCTGGACGTCACGGCGCTGCAGCAGCACGTGGCCGCCACCGGCTCCGTCGTCGGCTTCGGCGGGGCGGACCCGTTCCCGGCCGACCGGCTGCTGGGTCTCGACGTGCACCTGCTGGTGCCGGCCGCGGTGGAGGGCGTGCTGCACGCCGGCAACGCGGCCGAGGTGACCGCCGAGGTCGTGGTGGAGGGCGCCAACGGGCCCACGACGGGCGCGGCCGACGAGATCCTCGCCGCCAACGGGGTCCTGGTGGTCCCCGACATCCTCGCCAACGCCGGCGGGGTGATCGTCTCCTACTTCGAGTGGGTGCAGTCCAACCAGGCCTACTGGTGGTCCGCGGCCGAGGTCGACGCCCGACTGGAGACCCGGATGCTCGCCGCCTGGGAGAAGGTCCTGGCGGTCGCCGCCGAGCGCGGCCTGAGCCTGCGCGAGGCCGCCACCGTGACGGCGGTGCAGCGCGTGGCCGACGCCCACCTCACCCGCGGGCTCTACCCCTGACCGGCGGCCCTGCCCGGACGCCGGGCGGCGCAGCCGGTCGGTGCGGCCCGGCCGCCGGCGCCCGGGCCGGGGGGCGCCCCGCCGGGCCGCCGGCGCGCTCCCGGCCCGGACCGGGCGGGAATCCGCCACCCGCCACGCCCACGGCTTAAGCACAGCACTTCCCCTGCTTTCGTGATGCCGGGATTGCTACCCTGGGAGCACATCACGCACAGCAGTGCCAGGGAAGGACCGACACATGGCCGGCGGGAACCCGCTCCTCCGCGATTTCACCAAGCAGGGCGCAGGCAGCGCCCAGCAGTCCCACGGGACCCAGTACGGACAGAGCTCCTACGGGACCCCCTACCAGCAGCCCGGGTACGGGCAGGGCGGATACCAGCAGGGCGGTTACGGCCGTCCGCAGCAGGGCAACCCCTACTCCGACGACCGCCTGGACTCGATGTACAACGCCCCCGCCGCGGGGACGAACCAGACCGGCCGGATGACCTACGACGACGTCATCATGCGCACCGCCACAGTGCTGGGCGCCGTGGTCGTCGGTGCGCTGGCCGGCTGGATCATGCCGATCCTGACCATCCCGGGGGCCCTGATCGGGTTCGTCCTGGCCATGGTCAACGTCTTCAAGCGCCAGCCCTCGCCGGCGCTGATCCTGGCCTACGGCCTGTTCGAGGGCATGTTCCTCGGCGGCATCTCCTCGATGTTCGAGATCAGGTACCCGGGCATCGCGGTCCAGGCCGTGATCGGCACCCTCGCGGTGTTCGGCTCCGTGCTCGTGCTCTTCCGCTCGGGCAAGCTGCGGGCCTCCCCGCGGGCCACGAAGATCTTCATGGTCGCGCTCATGGCCTACGTCGTGTTCGCCCTGGTCAACCTCGGCGCCGTCCTGCTGTTCGGCTTCAACATCCGCACGGACAGCCCCCTCGGCCCGTGGCTGGGCCTGGCCATCGGCGCCATCGCCATCCTGCTCGCGGCGTACAGCTTCGTGCTGGACTTCGAGAACATCAAGCGCGGCGTCGAGGTCGGCGTCCCGGAGAAGATGGCGTGGTCCGCGGCCTTCGGCCTGACGGTCACCCTCGTGTGGCTCTACATCGAGATCCTGCGCATCCTGGCGATCATCCGGGAGATGACCTCGAACTAGGTCTTCCCACCGGCTCCGCCACGACGACGGCCCGGCCCCCGCTCCACGGGGTCCGGGCCGTCGTCGTGTCCGGGCGCCCCTCGCCTCCGGAGCCGGTCCCGGCCGGGCCCGTCCGGGGCCGGCTCAGTGGTAGCTGATCCGCGGACCGGGTGCGGGGCGGGTGGCCGCGTGCTCGGCGGCGGCGCCGCGCGGCGGCCGGCCCACGAAGAGCCAGCCGAGGACCTTCTCCTCCGGGGCCAGCCCGTAGAACATGCGCAGCCCGGCCTCGTCGGCGCCGTCGCGGCGCGCCCACACGGTGGCCCAGCCGGCGCCCCAGAAGGCCGCCTCGAGCAGGGGGCGGGCCCCGTGCGCGGCCGCGAGCTGCTCCTTCCGGGGAACGTCGAGGGCGTCGTCGGGGCTGAACACCACCGCGCAGCCCAGGCCTCCCGTGCTCGCCCACTTCAGCGAGCCCCGGAACGTGGCCAGCAGGCGCAGCTGCTTGCCCTTCAGCCGGGGGAAGGGCGCCGTCATGTTGGGCACCCGCCGCATCCCCGTGACCGCCGCCGCGAGTTCGGGCGCGGAGCGGCGCGTGGTCACGGCCACCCGCCAGCTCAGTCCGGGGTCCGCGGCCGCCGTGCCCGCGGCCGCGCGGAGCACGGCCTCCAGCTCCTCCCTCGCCGGGGCGTCCGGGGTCAGGGCGGGGGCGGAGCGCCGCTGGGCGAGGATGCGGAGGAACGTGCGTGACATGGCGCCAGTCTCTCACCGTGCGCGCGCCGGAGGCCGCCGTCGTCGCCGTGCCCGCGTCGCGCGGATTCCGGGCGGGCACGGGACGGGGTCCCCGCCGGTGTCGGCCGGGCGTCCTCGGGGGGTCGCACAGCCGTGTCAGGATGATCCCATGCCATCGACTTCGCACGACGCCGAGCGTCCCCCGAGCCCGGGGCGGAGCAACGAGCTCCCGCCGTTGCACGGCAACGCCGCCGGCGGCGTGGCGGTCTCGGTGCGGGTCGCCGCCGCGTGGTCGTGGCGGCTGCTCATCATCCTCGCGGCCGCAGGGCTGCTGGGCTACATGCTCTCGACCGTCACGGTGGTCATCATCCCCGTGCTCATCGCGGGTCTGCTGGCCGGGCTGCTCTTCCCCCTGGTGAAGTGGCTGCGCGCCCACCACGTGCCGGCGGGCCTGGCCTCGGGCCTGGCGCTCCTGGGCTTCATCGGCTTCGTGGCGGGACTGCTCGTGCTGGCCGGCCGGCAGATCGTGCTCGGCTTCGCCCAGCTGTCCAGGAACGTGGTGGTCGGCACGCAGCAGCTGCTGGGCTGGCTCGAGGACGGACCGCTGAACCTCAGCGCGGACAGCGTGAACGACTGGATCGACGACCTCGGCACCACGGTCCAGGACAACAGCGAGGCCATCCTCGACGGCGCGATGTCCTTCGGCTCCACGGCCGGCAACGTGCTGACCGGCATCGTCATCATGTTGTTCACCCTGCTCTTCTTCCTCATGGACGGGGAGCGGATCTGGCTCTTCCTCGTCCGCCTGTTCCCGGTCAGCGCCCGGCGGGCCGTCAACGGGGCCGGCCGCCGGGGCTGGCACTCGCTCGTGCAGTACGCCCGGATCCAGGGCTTCGTGGCCTTCGTGGACGCCGTCGGCATCGGCCTGAGCGCGTTCTTCCTGGGCGTGCCCCTGGCCCTGCCCATCGGCATCCTCGTGTTCCTCGGCTCGTTCATCCCGATCGTCGGCGCCGTGGTCACGGGCGCCGTCGCCGTGCTGGTGGCGCTCGTGGCCAACGGCTTCACGAACGCCCTGGTCATGCTCGCGTTCGTGCTGCTCGTGCAGCAGATCGAGTCCAACATCCTGCAGCCCCTCGTCATGGGCCGGGCCGTGTCCCTCCACCCGCTGGCGGTGTTCCTCGCGGTGGCCTCCGGGTCGATCCTCTTCGGCATCGCCGGGGCCCTGTTCGCGGTGCCGGTCATGGCGTTCCTGAACACGGTGGTGCGCTACCTCGTGGGCGGGCTGTGGCGCGAGGACGACGAGATCCCGTGGGAGCCCTACTACTTCCCGTGGGAGATCAAGAAGCACGCCAGCAGGAACGAGCTGACCCGGGAGCAGATCATGGCCCAGCTCCAGCGCTTCCGCCGCACGCGGGCCCAGGAGCGGCTCCAGGCCGCGCTCAAGCGCGGGCGCAGGGCCGACCGCGCCCGCGCCGGGGACGGCGAGCAGTCGGGCCGCGGCGCCGCCGGCGCCTCCGGGCGGTCGGCGGGCAACGACTAGGATGGGGACCGCGCCCGCCGCCGGCGGGCGCGAGCCGTGCCCCGGTCCCCGGGTCCCGCACGTGCGCACCGACCGGGAAAGAAGACCCACCGTGAGCCTGGCCGCCCTGCCCGTCCGCCTCGCCGACATCGAGGACGCCGCCGCCGTCCTCGACGGCGTGATCGACCGGACCCCGGTGGCGCACTCGCGGGCGCTGTCCCGCCTGGTCGGCTCCGAGGTCAACCTCAAGGCCGAGAACCTGCAGCGCGCGGGCTCCTTCAAGGTCCGCGGGGCCTACGTGCGGATGGCGAAGCTCACCGCGGAGGAGAAGGCGCGGGGCGTCGTGGCGGCCTCCGCCGGCAACCACGCCCAGGGGGTGGCCCTCGCCGCGGACCGGCTCGGCATCACCGCCCGCATCTACATGCCCATGGGGGCGGCCCTGCCCAAGATCGCCGCGACCCGGGACCACGGCGCCGAGGTGATCCTGCACGGCACCGCCGTGGACGAGGCCCTCGCCGCGGCGCAGCACTACGCCGAGGAGACGGGGGCGGTCTTCGTCCATCCCTTCGACCACCCGGACATCGTGGCCGGGCAGGGCACCGTGGGCCTCGAGCTGCTCGACCAGGTGCCCGACGTCGACACCGTCATCACCGGCGTGGGCGGCGGCGGGCTGCTCGCCGGTCTGGCCGTGGCGGTCAAGGCCCGCGCGGAGCAGCTCGGCCGCCCGATCCGGCTGATCGGCGTGCAGGCGGAGAACGCCGCCGCCTATCCGCCCTCCCTCGCGGGGGACGCCCTCGTGACCCTCGAGCGGGTCTCGACCATCGCGGACGGCATCGCCGTGGGCAAGCCGGGCCAGCTGCCGTTCAGCATCATCAAGGAGCTCGTCGACGACGTCGTGACGGTCTCCGAGGACTCCCTGGCGCAGGCCCTGATCTTCCTGCTCGAGCGCAACAAGCTCGTGGTCGAGCCGGCCGGTGCCGTGGGGGTCGCGGCCCTGTTGGACGGCCGGCTGCAGGAGAGGTACCCGGACCTGGGCAGCACCGTGGTGGTGCTCTCCGGCGGCAACATCGACCCCATGCTCATGCTCAAGGTCATCCAGCGCGGACTCTCCGCCGCCGGCCGGTACATGACGATCAAGATGATGCTCACCGACCGGCCGGGCGAGCTCGCCCTCATCTCCAAGGTGATCGCGGCGCAGGACGCCAACGTCACCGGCCTGGACCACACCCGGATCGGCGGCTCGCTGAGCATGGGCGACGTCTCCATCACGATCGACATGGAGACGAAGGGCCACGAGCACTGCCGTGAGGTCCTCCGGGCGCTCGAGGCGGAGGGCTTCCACCCCGTCGTCGTGCACTGAGCCCGGGACCCGACGAGAACGGCGCCGGTCCCCGCGGGGGACCGGCGCCGTCGTGCGCACGGGGGACGCTCGTCAGGAGCGGCGCCGCCCGCTGAGGAAGGTGGCGAACCCGCTCACGAACGTCGCGAAGACGAAGATGTTGCGCAGGCTGCCGGGCGCGCTCGCCGCCGGGTCGCCCTGACCGGTGAGGTGCAGGACCACGGCGACGATCGCGAGCACCACGGTCAGGACCATCAGGGCCCGGGTGGCGGGACCGGGGCTGCGCAGCCAGTGGGTCGTCACGGCGTGCTCAGCCCTGGAACGGCTTGGCGTCCAGGATCTTGACCGGGATCTGCTTGCCGTTGGGCGCGGTGTAGGACAGCTCGTCGCCGACCTTGTGGCCGGAGATGGCCGAGCCCATGGGGGACTTCTCGGAGAACACCTCCAGGTCGCTGCCCGCGGCCAGGTCCTCGGCCACCTCGCGCGAGCCGATGAGGAAGGTCATCGGCTCCCCGGCGATCTCGGCCCTGACGACCATGCCGGCCTCGACGACCCCGTCGTCCGCGGGGGCCTCGCCGACCTGGGCGTTCTCGAGCAGGCCCTTGAGGTGGGCGATGCGGCCCTCGTTCTTGCCCTGCTCCTCGCGGGCGGCGTGGTAGCCGCCGTTCTCCTTGAGGTCGCCCTCCGAGCGGGCCTGGTCGATGCGCTCCACGATCTCGTGCCGGTACGGACCGGAGATGTAGTCGAGCTCCTTCTTCAGGCGGTCGTAGGCCTCCTGGGTCAGCCAGGCGCCCTGGTTGCTGGTCTTGGTCACAATCTCTCCTCGGTGGACGGACGGCCGGGCCGCCGCGCCCGGTCCCGGGGGACCCGGGCGGGACGGCGGACCGGAGCGACGGCGCGGACGCCGTCGTCGGTGCGGGGATCCGAATAACGCAAAGACCCCGTCCCGGTGCCGGGCTGTCCCTTCGGACGGTGCCCGGCGGCCGGGGACGGGGAGTCCTGGTGACCCAGTCTAGGCGGGGCGGGTGGGCAAGCCCAAAGCACGGTGGGGGTTACGACGCGCCCGCGCCGGCCGCCTGCGCCCCGCGGTCCTCGACCCAGCAGGAGTCGACGACGGCGGTGGTGGCGAGGTTCGTGGTGCGCACGGACACCCGGTGGGCGCTCGTCCCGCCGTCGCCGAGCTCGTCCTCGGGCACGGCGCCGACGGTCACCTCCGTCCAGCCCACCACGGCGTACTCGTGGTTGAGGGCGGTCACCGCGCAGGTCACGACGTCGTCGGGACGCTTCGTGAGGTCGAAGTCCGCGGTCGCCCGCGCCTCGGACATGACCTGGAAGCCGATGTCCTTGAACGTGGGCGCCGCGCTCCGGCCGGCGAGCACCCAGACGGCGAAGCCCGCCGCGAGCAGGGTGGCCAGCGCGACGACGCCGATCCAGCCGCGCGGGCCGAGGCGGCGCGCACGGCGGGTCGCTCCGTAGCGGTCGCGGAGCAGGTCGGGGGAGTCGGTGGACACGGCGGCCTCGGGTCTCGGCAACGGGGAAGGCGGCGCCGGGCCCGGCGACCGCCCGACCACTGTAGCGGAGCAGGCTGGGAGCGGCCCGGGCACGCCGGGGCCGGGCGGGCGCGTAAAATGGACGGCGGCCCGTGCCCGCACCGGCCGATCCCATGGACCCCCGACCGTTCCCGAGAGGACCTCCCGAGTGACCTCCCTGCCCAAGATGCGCCTGCTGGCCGTCCACGCCCACCCCGACGACGAGTCGAGCAAGGGGGCTGCGACCATGGCCCACTACGTCCGGCAGGGGGCCGAGGTCATGGTGGCCACGTGCACCGGCGGGGAGCGGGGCTCGATCCTCAACGCGGAGATGGAGGGCCACCCCTACGCCGAGCGCGACCTGACCGGTCTGCGCCGGCTGGAGATGGCGCAGGCCGCGGCCGCGCTGGACGTCCAGCACCGGTGGCTGGGGTTCATGGACTCGGGCCTGCCCGAGGGCGATCCGCTGCCGCCGCTGCCGTGGGGCTGCTTCGCCCTGCAGCCGCTGGAGCGCGCCGCGGCGCCGCTGGTGCAGCTCGTGCGCGAGTTCCGCCCGCACGTGATCCTCACCTACGACGAGAACGGCGGCTACCCGCACCCCGACCACATCCAGACGCACAACGTCTCCGTCGAGGCGTTCCGCGCCGCGGGCGACCCGGAGCGGTACCCGGGCCTCGGCGAGCCCTGGACGCCGCTGAAGCTCTACTACGACCGGGCGTTCAACCTCGAGCGCTTCGTCGCCCTGCACGAGGCCCTCGAGGAGCGCGGGCTGCAGTCCCCGTACGCGGCGCGGATCGCGGCCTGGCAGGAGACCGACCCGGAGGGCCACCGCCCGCCGGTCCCGCGCCAGGACACCACCACCAAGATCGAGTGCCCGGCCACCTTCGCCCACCGGGACGAGGCGCTGCGCAGCCACCGCACCCAGGTGGCGCCGGACGGCATGTTCTTCGCCGTGTCCGCCGAGATGCAGGCCGAGGTGTGGCCGTGGGAGGACTACGTCCTGGCCGAGTCCCGGGTGGAGACCTCCCTGCCGGAGAACGACCTGTTCGCCGGGATCGGGGGCTGAGCCAGGAGATGACCGCCGTGCTGACCGCTCTGGCCCTGCTGCCCGCGATGGTGCCCAACCCGATCGACGAGGGCACGCTGCGGCCCGGTCTCGACCCGAGCCAGGTGACCCCCGGGATGGCCGGGTTCCTCATGTCGCTGGTGCTCGCGGTGGCCGTGATCCTGCTCGTCCTCGACTTCAACCGCCGCAACCGGCGCATGCGCTACCGCGCGGAGTACGCCGAGCGCCGTGCCGCCGAGGAGCACGTGGGCGGCTACGCCCCGGGAGCCCAGGACGACCGGGGCGACCAGGCCTCCCCGGGAGCCCACGACGGCCCGGGAGCACCGGCCGAGGACCCGGAGGGGCCCGACCGGCGCGGCTGAGACCGGGGCCCCGGACGCCGGGGCCCGTGTGCAGGACCCGAGATCCGAGGAGCACCAGTGCCCAACCGATTGACCGGACAGTCCTCCGCCTATCTGCGCCAGCACGCGGACAACCCCGTGGACTGGCAGCCGTTCGACGACGCCGCGTTCGCGGAGGCCGCCCGCCGCGACGTCCCGGTGTTCCTCTCGGTGGGCTACGCCGCCTGCCACTGGTGCCACGTCATGGCCCACGAGTCCTTCGAGGACCCCGAGGTCGGCGCCTACCTCGACGAGCACTTCGTGCCCGTGAAGGTGGACCGGGAGGAGCGCCCCGACGTGGACGCCGCCTACATGAGCGCCACGCAGCTGCTCACCGGCCAGGGCGGCTGGCCGATGAGCGTGTTCCTCACCCCGGACGGCCGGGCCTTCCACGCGGGCACCTACTTCCCGCCGCGCCCGGCCCACGGCATGCCGTCCTTCCGGCAGCTCCTCGAGGCCGTGACCGAGGCGTGGACCGACCGCCGCGACGAGCTGGAGCAGGCCGCGGACGCCGTCGCCCGGGCCGTCTCCGGGCAGGCGGAGGACCTGCGCACGGCCCTGTCCGGCGGTGCCGTGCCCGTGCCGGCGGCCGAGGGCGGCCCGGACCTCACGGCCGTGGCGCTCGAGGTGCTCCTGCAGAAGGAGGACCCCGAGCACGGGGGCTTCGGCGGGGCCCCGAAGTTCCCGCCCGCCACGGTCCTGCCGCTGCTGGAGCTGGCCGCGACCGGGACCGAGGAGCAGGTCGCCGGACGGGCCCGCGACCTGCTGGTCCGCACCCTCGACACCATGCGGGCCTCCGCAGTGTTCGATCAGGTGGGCGGCGGCTTCTACCGCTACTCGGTGACCCGGGAGTGGTCCCTGCCGCACTACGAGAAGATGCTCTACGACAACGCCCAGCTGCTGCGCGCCTACGCCCGCGCCGCGGCCCGGGAGCCCGGCCGCGGCTACGACCGCACGGCCGCGGACACGGCCGGGTTCCTGCTGCGCGAGCTGCGCCTGCCCGGCGGGGCGTTCGCCTCCTCCCTCGACGCGGACACGCCGTCCGCCGACGGGGACGTGCACAGCGGCGAGGGCGCCTTCTACCTGTGGACCCGCGCCGAGCTGGTCGAGGTGCTCGGCTCCGGCCGCGGCACGGCCGTGGCCGACCTCATGGGGGTGGCCGCCGGCCGTCCCCGGCCGCTGCACCCGGGACGCGTCCTCGGCGACGAGGAGCAGGCCCTGTGGGACGCGGTCCGGCCCGGGCTCGCGGCGGCCCGTGCGTCCCGCACGGCACCCGCGCGGGACGACAAGGTCGTGGCCGGCTGGAACGGCCTGACCGTCACGGCGCTCGCCGAGGCCGGGGTGCTGCTGCAGGACCCCGCCCTCGTGCTCGCGGCCGAGGAGGCCGCGGGGCACCTGTGGGAGGTGCACTGGGACGGCCGCCGTCTGGCGCGCACCAGCCACGCCGGTTCGGCCGGGGGCTCGATCGAGGGCCTGCTGGAGGACTACGCCATGCTGGCCGAGGCGTTCCTGGCCCTCTACCGGGCCACCGGCGCGACCACCTGGTTCGAGCGGGCGCGCGAGCTCGCCGGCGTCGCCGAGGAGCGCTTCTCGCACCCGGCCGCGGACGGCGGGGAGGAGGCGCCCGAACGGGTCTGGTCCGACCTGGCCGACGTCCCCGCGCCGCTGCTCGCGGCCGGCAGCTCAGGACGGGCCGTCCCCCTCGACGACGTCACGCCGTCCGGCACCGCGGTGCTCGCGGCGGTGCTCGTGCAGCTGTGGGCCCTGGACGAGGACGAGCGCCGCGCCCGGCTCGTCCCGTCCCTGCTCGGGCCCCTGGAGCTCCTGGCCCACCGCTCACCCCGCGGCGCCGGGCGGGCCCTGACGGTGCGGGCCGAGCTGGGCTCCCCGCCCGCCCACGTGGTGCTCGCGGGCGGGACCGCCGAGGACAAGCTGGAGGCGCGCCGCGCCGTCGGGGCCGCGGCCGTGCTCGGCGTCCACGTGGTCGACGCCGACGCCCCGGGCGCGCCGGGGGCCGCCCGCGGCAAGGAGGCCCTCGGGGGGAGGTTCACGGTGTACGCGTGTCGCGACTTCGCCTGCCGAGCCCCGGTGCACTCGGCCGCGGAGCTGCGCGAGCAGCTGGAGGGGGACGGCGGGCTCAGCCGAGCATCGCGACCATGATCGCCACGTAGTGCAGCCCGAAGCCGAGCACCGTGCAGGCGTGGAAGACCTCGTGGAAGCTGAACACCTCGGGGAGCAGCCGCGGGCGCTTGGTGCCGTAGAACACCGCACCGGCGATGTAGGCGACGCCCCCGGCGGCGGTGAGCACGGCCGCGGCGGGGCTGGTCTGCCAGAACTGCGGGAGGTAGAAGAGGGCGAGGCAGCCCATCACCACGTACAGCGGGGTGTAGAGCCAGCGGGGCGCGAACGTCCACAGCAGCCGGAAGAGCACCAGCCCGGCGGCGCAGCCCCAGATCACGCTCAGCAGCACCCGGGACTGGCCCGGGGACAGCAGGGCCACGGCCAGCGGGGTGTAGGTCCCCGCGATCAGCAGGGCGATGTTCGAGTGGTCCATCCGCCGCAGGACCATGTGCATCCGGCGCGGCCAGTAGGCGCGGTGGTAGATCGCCGACACGCCGAAGAGCAGGATCCCCGTGACGCCGTACACGGCGCACGCGATCCGCAGCTCCGCGGTGGGGGCCAGCAGGATCGCCACGAGCCCCAGGACGACGGCGACGGGCGTGAAGCTGGCGTGGATCCAGCCCCGCCACGCGGGCTTGTGCTCCGCGAGGTCCTCGAGCCGGTTCCCGACCGCCTCCCCGAGCTCTCCGGCGACGTGGCCGGGCCCGCCGTGCGAGTGCTTCATGGTGTTCCTTCCGGCGTGCTGGGCGGGGATCCGAACGATCCTCCACCGGGTAGTTTAGGAGGCGTCCCCGGCGGACGGGTGGGCCCGTGACCGCCGCCACCCCCGGGACCGCGGCCCCCGCCACCCCCGGGACCGCCGCCACCGGCACCACGGACCACGCCACGTCCTGCACCACGACCCCCACCACGACCCGATCCCGCGGCCCGCGCCGCGGGCGACACCCCCGGAGGACCCACCGATGCCCAAGCCACGGCCGCTCTACCGGTTCTACGAGCGCCGGCTGGCCTCCGGCCTCGACCCGCGGCGGCTGCCCAAGCACGTCGGCGTCCTCGTCGACGGGAACCGGCGGTGGGCCCGGCAGTTCGGCGCCTCGACCGCGGACGGGCACAAGGCCGGGGCGCAGAAGATCGTGGAGTTCCTGGGCTGGTGCCGGGAGCTGGACATCGAGGTGGTCACCCTCTACATCCTCTCGACCGAGAACCTCAAGCGCCCGGCGGCCGAGCTGGAGCCCCTGCTCGAGATCATCTCCGACCTCATGGACACCCTCCGCGAGGCCGGCATCTGCCGGGTCCAGCCCGTCGGCGCCCTCGAGATGCTGCCGCCGCGGCTCGCCGCGTGCCTGGCGGACCTCACCGAGCGCACCGCGGACAACGCCGGTCCGCACCTGAACATCGCGGTGGGCTACGGAGGCCGGCAGGAGATCGTGGACGCCGTGCGCGAGGTCCTCACGGAGGCCCTCGACGCCGGCACCGACGTGCGGGAGCTGGCGCAGGAGCTGTCGGTGGAGCACATCTCCGAGCACCTCTACACCCGGGGGCAGCCGGACCCGGACCTGCTCATCCGCACCTCGGGGGAGCAGCGGCTGTCCGGCTTCCTCATGTGGCAGTCCGCGTACAGCGAGTACTACTTCTGTGAGGCGCTGTGGCCCGACTTCCGGCGCGTGGACTTCCTGCGGGCGCTGCGCGACTACGCGTCCCGCCAGCGGCGCTTCGGCGGCTGATCCCTCCTCGTCGCGGGCAATTTCCGCGCCGTTCACCGTTTCTGCTCGCGCAGCGGGTCCGGTCTGCGTACGTTGTCCTCAGGCGGGCGGCGAGGACGCCGCCCGCCGGACAGAGCAGGAAGGGCCGCCATGAGCATCTCCAAGAACCAGGAGCGCATCGTCGACATCTCCGCCCCCCTGGCCGCCGGCAGCGCCGCGGCCGCGGACCGGCGGACCGGTGTGCGCTCCTACGTGATCGACACCTCGGTCCTGCTCTCCGATCCACGGGCGCTCCTGCGCTTCGCCGAGCACGAGGTGGTGCTGCCCGTCGTCGTGATCACCGAGCTCGAGGGCAAGCGGCACGACCCGGAACTGGGCTACTTCGCCCGGCAGGCCCTGCGGCTGCTCGACGACCTGCGCGTGGAGCACAACGGGCTCAACCGCCCCGTCCCGATCGGGGACGAGGGCGGAAGCCTCGTGGTGGAGCTCAACCACGTCTCGGACACCGTCCTGCCCGTGAGCTTCCGGCTCAAGGACAACGACTCCCGGATCCTCGCGGTGGCGCTGAGCCTCGCGAACGAGGGCCGGGACGTGTGCATCGTCTCCAAGGACCTGCCGATGCGCGTGAAGGCCTCGGCGCTGGGCCTGGAGGCGGAGGAGTACCGGGCGGAGTGGGTCGGCTCGGACATCGAGTGGTCGGGCACCGCGTCCGTCGACGTGCCCGACGACGTCGTGGACCGCCTCTACGACGGCGAGTCGGTCATGGTCCCGGGCACCGACGGCCTGCCGGTCAACACGGGCCTGACGCTGCACTCGACGCGCGGCAGCGCCCTGGCCCGGGTCCGCGCGGACGGAGCGGCACGCGTGGTGCGCGGGGACCGGGACGTCTTCGGCGTCAACGGGCGCTCCGCCGAGCAGCGGCTGGCGATCGACCTGCTGCTCGACCCCGAGGTGGGCATCGTGTCCCTCGGCGGCCGCGCCGGCACCGGCAAGTCCGCCCTGGCCCTGTGCGCGGGCCTGGAGACGGTCATGGAGCGCCGCGAGCACCGCAAGGTCATGGTCTTCCGGCCGCTCTACGCGGTGGGCGGGCAGGAGCTGGGCTACCTGCCCGGCTCCGAGGAGGAGAAGATGAACCCGTGGGGCCAGGCCGTCTTCGACACCCTCGGCGCGCTCGTCTCGCCGGAGGTCGTCGAGGAGGTGCTCGACCGCGGGATGCTCGAGGTGCTGCCCCTGACCCACATCCGCGGCCGCTCCCTGCACGACGCCTTCGTGATCGTCGACGAGGCCCAGTCCCTCGAGAAGAACGTGCTGCTGACCGTGCTCTCCCGCATCGGCCAGAACTCCAAGGTGATCATGACCCACGACGTCGCCCAGCGCGACAACCTGCGGGTGGGCCGCCACGACGGGGTCACCGCCGTGGTCGAGGCGCTCAAGGGTCACCCGCTGTTCGGCCACGTGACCCTCACCCGCTCGGAGCGCTCGCCGATCGCCGCCCTGGTGACCGAGGTGCTGGGCGACCTGGACGGCTGAGCCCCGCCCGTCCCGGGGCCTCGCCCCGGGCGCCGGGGCGAGGCCCCGGACCGAGGCTTCGGACCGAGGGCCGCGTCCGCCACGGACGCGGCGCTCGGCCGGGGCAGGATCAGGGGCCGACCGGCCAGGGCAGGTGCTTGCTCACGTCGGTGAGATCCAGGCGCACGGAGCTGAAGAGGTCGTCGATGAAGTACTCGTCGACGGCCTCGATCCGCAGGTCGTGACCGGTGCCCGCGGACGGTCCCTCGAGCACCTCCGAGCGCACGCAGACCCCGGTCCGCTCGTCGAGGAGCACCCGGGTGCGCGCCGGGGCCAAGGGGTGGCCCGGCGTCGTGGGCGCGTAGGCGGAGCCCGGCACGACCACCGCGCCGCGCGCGCGGCGCCCGTGGTGGGTGCCGACGGCGACGTCCTCGACCGTGCACGGGCGCCGTTCCGGCAGATAGGGCGGCACGGGGGCGTCCCCGGCCAGCTCGACCGGGTCGAGGATGGCCTGCCACCGCCCGCCCCCGAAGACGGGGTCCCCGTAGGCGGCCTCGGGCCGGCGCTCCACCAGCCCGGAGTCGGTGAACACCGGTGCCACGAGGGACGGGGCGAGCAGCCACGAGGACGGGGTCGAGGCGACGTAGAAGTCGTCGCGCGAGCGCTCCAGGGAGGTGGCCGTGTAGAGCGGGACGCGGTCGAGGGTCTCCACCCGTAGCTCGGACGGACGGCGCACCCACGCCCGCACGGGCTCGCGGGGGGCGGCGGTCCCGGGGTCGAGCCAGGACAGGACGAAGCGCAGGGTGTCCCAGCGCCACGGCGAGGAGCGGCACAGCGCGGCGAATTCCTCCGGGTCGGTGGGCGCGGGGGCGGGGAGGCTGTGCATGGACCCAGTCTAGGGACGGGGGTGCGGGTCCACAGGCCCGGGACCGCCGGCGGTCCCGGCGGCTACGATGCCCCGTGTGCGCGCCTTCCTGACCGACCAGTTCGCCCGCGGCGACGCCGCCGGGTGGGCCGCCGCCGTGCTCGCCGCGGCGGGGGTCCTCGTGCTGGCGGGGGCCTGCGCGTGGCTGTGGCGCACGGACGTGCGGGAGCACCTGCTGCCCGGCCGCGTGGTGCGCCCGCTCTATCCCGTGTGCGGCGCGCTGCTGGGGGCCGCCGCGCTCGTGGCCGGTGAGCCCGCCCGGCTGCTGTGGATGCTGTGGGGGCTGGCGGTGATGGGCGGGCTCTACGTCCTGCTCCGCCTGCTCCATCCCGCGGGCATGGGGATGGGGGACGTGCGGCTCTCCGGGCTGCTCGGCATGTGCCTGGGCTTCGCCTCGGTCTGGCACGCGGTGCTCGGGGCGGTGGCCGGGTTCGTGGTGGGCGGTCTCGCCGGGGCCCTGCTCCTGGTCGCGGGGCGGGTCGGCGCCCGCTCCCGCGTGGCCTTCGGCCCGGCGATGATCACCGGGGCCCTCGGGGTGCTCCTGCTGCTCTGAGCCCGCCGGTCCTGCCAGAATGGGCGGGGGTCCGGTCCCGGGCCGCCCACCGCCGGACAAGGAGCGCGCATGCCCGTCCCCGAGTTCGTCCTCTCCCTGCGGGAGAAGATCGGCCACGACCTGCTCTGGCTGCCCGCCGTCACCGCCGTGGTGCTGCGCGAGGACGGCCGGGTGCTGCTGGCCCGGCGCAGCGACAACGGCAACTGGGGGCTGGTGAGCGGGATCGTGGAGCCCGGCGAGGAGCCCGCGGTCACGGCGGTGCGGGAGTGCCTGGAGGAGACCGGCGTCGTCGCCGTCGTGGAGGACCTCGTGGCGATCAAGGCGGGCGAGCCGGTGCAGTACCCCAACGGGGACCGGTGCCAGTTCCTCGACCACACCTTCCGCTGCCGGTGGGTCTCAGGGGAGGCCCGCGTCAACGACGACGAGTCCCTCGAGGTCGGCTGGTACGACCCCGCCGGGACCCCGCCGCTGCCGGTGCACCAGCGCGCCCGGCTCGAGGCGGCCCTCGCCCACGACGGGCGCGCCCGTTTCGTGGTCTGAGCCCGCCGCCGAGAACGCTCGTAAGAACACAGCGTACTTACTTGTAGGCGGCGTCACATGTTCCTAGACTCGGAAGCGTCCATCCGACGAGCACCACGAGCAAGGAGGAACAACATGGCTACAGGTGAAACCGGTTTCGACGACGTCACCTACGACCTGGTGTCCGTGCAGTACCACGCGCTCAAGGCAGGTCACGACTACGGCCAGTACGTGCGGGACGCCCGCAACGCCGGCCGCGACGACATCGCCGACTTCTTCGAGAAGGTGATGTCCGAGGACTCCGCACGCGCCAAGCAGTGCCACGAGTTCATCAAGGAGCTCTCCAAGTCCGACGAGTCCGGCCCCGCCGTGACCTCCTGACCCGGAGCACCGGTCCGGGGGCACGAGCGGCCACCGCACGACGCGAGGGGCCGCGTCCGTCGGGGAACTTCCTTCCCGGACGGACCCGGCCCCTCGTCGTGCGCGGGCAGCTCGTGCGGGGCGGCCCGCGGAGAGCCGCGGGTCAGGCGTTGGGGCCCGTCATGGTGGTGACGTCCAGTGCCCGGTCCAGCTGCTCCTCCGTGAGCGAGCCGTTCTCCACGTAGCCCAGGGCGATCGTGGCCTCGCGCACCGTCATCTTGTTCGCCACGGCGTGCTTGGCGATCTTCGCGGCGGCCTCGTAGCCGATGGCCTTGTTCAGCGGGGTCACGATGGACGGGGACGCCTCGGCGAGGAAGCGGCAGCGCTCCACGTTGGCCTCGATGCCGTCGATCATCTTCTCCGCCATCACCCGGGAGGAGTTGGCGAGCAGGCGGATCGACTCCAGCAGGTTGGAGGCCATCACCGGGATGCCCACGTTGAGCTCGAAGGCCCCGTTGGTCGAGGACAGGGACACCGTGGTGTCGTTGCCGATCACCTGGGCGCAGACCTGGATCGTGGACTCGCAGATCACCGGGTTGACCTTGCCCGGCATGATCGAGGAGCCCGGCTGCAGGTCGGGGATGAGGATCTCGCCCAGGCCGGTGTTGGGCCCGGAGCCCATCCAGCGCAGGTCGTTGTTGATCTTCATGTAGCTGTAGGCGATGGTGCGCAGCTGGCCGGACGCCTCGACCAGGCCGTCGCGGTTGGCCTGGGCCTCGAAGTGGTTGCGCGCCTCGGTGATCGGCAGGCCGGTCTCCTCGGCGAGCAGCTCGATCACGCGGGCGGAGAAGCCCTCCGGGGTGTTGATGCCGGTGCCCACGGCGGTCCCGCCCAGCGGCACCTCGGCCACGCGGGGCAGCGCGGCCTCGACGCGCTCGATGCCGTAGCGCACCTGCGCGGCGTAGCCGCCGAACTCCTGGCCGAGGGTCACCGGGGTGGCGTCCATGAGGTGGGTGCGCCCGGACTTCACGACGTCCCGGAACTCGGCCGCCTTCCGCTCCAGGGACTCCGCCAGCTGCGTCATGGCGGGGACCAGGTCGTTGACCAGGGCGCCCGTGACGGCGACGTGCACGGAGGTCGGGAAGACGTCGTTGGAGGACTGGGACGCGTTGACGTGGTCGTTGGGGTGCACCTCGACGTCCTGGCCCTCGAGGACCTGGTTGGCGAGGGTCGCCAGGACCTCGTTGGTGTTCATGTTCGAGGAGGTCCCGGAGCCGGTCTGGAACACGTCGATCGGGAAGTGCTCGTCGTACCGGCCCGTGGCGACCTGGTCCGCGGCCTCGGCGATGGCCCGGGCGCGCTCGCCGTCGAGCACCCCCAGCTCCGCGTTGGCCTTGGCCGCGGCCTTCTTGATCTGCGCCAGCGCGACGATGTGCTGGGGCTCCAGGGCCTTGCCGGAGATCGGGAAGTTCCCGACGGCGCGCTGTGTCTGGGCGCGGTAGAGGGCGTGCGCGGGCACCCGCACCTCGCCCATGGTGTCGTGCTCGATGCGGTACTCGGTGGTCTCTGCCGTGCTGTCTGCCGTGGTGTTTGCCATGGCGTCAGTCTAGGTCAGCCGGCGGTGACGTCCGGCACGGTGACCCGCCGCGACGGGCGTGCTCAGCGCGAGGGCAGCCAGGTCCCGTGGCCGTGCACGAGCTCGGCCTGTCCGTCCTCGAGGTGGTAGAAGACGCCGATGACGGCGACCTCGCCGCGCGAGACGGCCTCGTTGATGATCCGGGACTGCTCGAGCAGCCGGGACGCCGTCTGCTTCGTGTGCTCGACCACGGCCGAGTTGACGTCCGTGCCGCCGCTGCGCCGGGCCTCGAGGACGGAGGGCAGGATCCGCTCGATGAGGTCCCGCTGGAAGCCGCGGGGCATGTCCCCGGACTGCGCGGTCCCGTGCGTGGCGCTGACCGCGCCGCACGAGTCGTGGCCCAGCACCATGACCAGGGGGGTGCCGAGGTTGGCCACGGCGTACTCGATGGAGCCCAGGACGGCGTCGTCGATGACCTGCCCGGCGGTGCGCACCACGAACGCGTCCCCGAGGCCGAGGTCGAAGATGATCTCGGCCGCCAGCCGGGAGTCCGAGCAGCCGAAGATCACGGCGAAGGGGTCCTGCCCCGCCGCCACGGACTGCCGGCGGGAGGCGTCCTGGTTGGGGTGCTCGGACTCCCCGGCCACGAAGCGGGCGTTGCCGTCGCGCAGGCGCTGCCACGCGGCGGCGGGGGTGCGGGGCGAGGAGTCCTGGGGGAGGGTCTCAGCGGTCATGGCAGCTCCTTCGGTGCGGGATCGGGCTCGGGGGCGGGGGCCTCGGCGAGGGCCGAGGTCACGGCGGTGGCGAGGTGGTCCAGCTCGGCGCCGGGCGCGTCGCCCTTGAGCACCACGGTGGAGCCGTTGACCTCCCCGGTGTACACGGTCAGGGCGTCCTGGTTCCGGGACTCCTCGCGGACGCCGACGTCCCACTGCACGCCCCCGGCCTCGACGGCCGCGGAGACGGGCAGGGCCTCGGTCTGCTGGGCCAGCCACGTGGGGTTGGACAGCGACGTCTGCACGAGGCCGATGAAGCTGCCCTGCGGGGTGGCGTAGCCGATCTCCCAGAAGGGCACGCCCTCCGCGGCGCCGGCGTTCCAGCGGGCGTAGTTGGCGGTCCAGCCCTCGCCGGGCTCCGGCACGACCGGCGTGAAGGGCGCGTCGTCGGCGACGAAGGACGCCTCCTGGGCCACGTCGACGTCGGGCCGGTAGGGCTGGGCGTCCGGGCGCGGCTGGAGCCACACGAACGGCAGGACCAGCAGGAGCAGGACGGCCATCGAGATGATCATCCCCTGCACGGGCGCGTTGAGCCGCCGCGCCTGCTTCTCCGTGATCTGCGGCAGGGGCTGCGCCTCGGGCGCGGTCCCGGGCGCGGCGTCGGCGCGCGCGTCCACGGGCGGCTCGGCGGAACGGTCGGGGGTCGAGGAACTCACGCGTCCATTGTGCCCTGTCCGCACCGTCCGGGCGCACCGCGGGGAGTTTGTGTGAGCCGCCTCGCAGCCACGGGACGGCCGGGCGATATGCTGGGCGGGACGCGGACCGCGCCTCGGCCGATCCTCGGCCCGGAGGCCCGCAGACCGGAAACTCGAAGGTGAGGAACATCGTGGCCGAAGAATCCACCGGAACGACCAAGGCGCGCATGAACAACGTGGCCGACCGCAACCTGGCCATGGAGCTGGTGCGCACGACCGAGGCCGCGGCGATCGCCGGGGGCCAGTGGGTCGGCGCCGGCGACAAGAACGCCGCCGACGGGGCCGCGGTCGACGCGATGCGGACCCTGCTCTCCACCGTGCACTTCAACGGCACCGTGGTCATCGGCGAGGGCGAGAAGGACGAGGCCCCCATGCTGTTCAACGGCGAGCAGGTGGGCGACGGGTCGGGGCCGGCCTCCGACGTCGCGGTGGACCCCATCGACGGCACCCGCCTCACCGCCCTCGGCATGAACAACGCCCTGGCCGTCATCGCGGTGGCCGACGGCGGCTCGATGTTCGACCCCTCCGCCGTGTTCTACATGGACAAGCTCGTGGTGGGCCCCGAGGCCGCGGACTTCGTGGACCTGCGCCTGCCGGTCAAGCAGAACCTGCACCTCGTGGCCAAGGCCAAGGGCATCAACATCAACCAGCTCACCGTGTGCGTGCTCGACCGCCCGCGCCACCAGAAGCTCGTGGACGAGGTCCGGGCCACCGGCGCCCGCACCCGGATGATCCTCGACGGGGACGTGGCCGGCGCGATCGCGGCGTGCCGCGAGGGCACCGGCGTGGACGTCATGATGGGCATCGGCGGCACCCCCGAGGGCATCGTCACCGCGTGCGCCGTCAAGGCCACGGGCGGGATCATCCAGGGCCGGCTCGCGCCGGTCGACGACGACGAGCGCCAGAAGGCCGTCGACGCGGGGCTCGACGTCGACGCGGTGCTCTCCACGGACGACCTCGTGACCTCCGACAACTGCTTCTTCTCCGCCACCGGCATCACCGACGGCGACCTGCTGCGGGGCGTGCGCTACCGCGGCCCCCGGATCACCACCCAGTCCATCGTGATGCGCTCCCGCTCCGGGACCGTGCGCATGGTGGAGGCGGAGCACCTCGCCTCCAAGTGGGAGAAGTACGCCCGCTGACCCGGTGCGACCGGCCCCCGCGGCCACGACGCAGGACCCCTCGGACCGGCCCACCGGAACGGGGGGTCCTCGTCGTCCCGGTCGGGCCGTGTCCGGCCGCTCCCGCGGCCCCCGTCGGACCTAGACTGGTGCCGAACTGCGGGCGCCGACCGCGGTCCCCCCACCGGGGCGGAGCGCCCGGGTGATGAGGAGGACTCCATCGTGAGCACCACGGTCAGCCCGTGCCCCAACCGCAAGACCTGGGACGCCACCGTCCGGGTGACCGGCGGTCACCCCCAGCAGCTGTGGGGCATCGGCCAGGCGCAGGTCTCCGCCGAGGGCCCCGGTCTGCGGGTGGACCGGGTCATGGTCCACGACGCCGAGCACCGGACCGTGGGCTACGCCCAGCTCTACCTGCGCTCCGAGGCCGAGCGCGTGGTCGCCGGGACGGTCCACGCCCACGTCCACCGGTCCCAGGACCTGCCGGTGGTCGCCGAGGCCCTCGCCGTCTGGGCGCGGGAGGAGCACGGGGCGGCCCTGCTGCGCTTCCAGCCCGACACGTTGCGCACCCCGGGCACGGCCGAGGCGCTGGGCGCCGCCGGCTTCGCGCGTTCGGCCGCGGGCGCCGGCGCGGACGAGCCGCGCCGGCTCGAGGTGCAGCTGGGGGAGACCGAGCGGGACCTCTCCTGCCGGCTCTCCGAGGCGACCCTCGAGCGGTCCCGCGCCGCGCTGCGCACCCCGGGCGTGGCCGTGCGCGAGGCCACCGCGCAGGGCCGGGCGCTGTCGAACATCGGACTGCGCACCCGGCTCATCAGCCAGCTGCTCGAGGACCTGGGCGACGACTCCCTGCTGCTCGTCGCCACGGAGTCCGGCGACGACGGCGCCGAGACCGCGCTGGGCTACCTGTGGTTCGTGCACACCCGCGGGCTCGCCACGATCTACCGGCTGGGCTTCACCCGCCGGGGCCGTGACCTGGGCATGGACGACGCCCTGCTGCTGACCGGGATCGTGGAGCTGCAGAAGCGCCGCGTCCAGCGCCTCGACGGCGGGGACCCCGACGAGGCGGACGTCCCCCAGGTCGTCCGGGAGCTGGCCGGCACGGAACGGCCGGTGCTGGGGGTGTGGGAGAGGTCCCTGGGGCGCAGCCCGGCGGGGGAGTTCTCGGCGGACGAGGCCGACGCCGCGGCCGCGCGCACCGGCACGGCGGTCGCCGCCGAACTGGGCCTGGACGAGCCCGCGCCGGCGAGGTCCTGGCCGCCCGAGGCCGGGGAGCCCGACGCGGCGGCCGCCGACGGCGACGGCGCGGGGACCACCGGCCGGTCGCGGGTCCGGCGGACCCGGGAGCTCACCCGGCGCGTGGTCGGGGAGGGGCTCTCCGCCCTGCGCGACGCGGCGGGACGCTGACGGGCCCTGCCGGGCACGGCGGGACGCTGACGGGCCCTGTGGCGCGCTCACGCGTCCCGCCCGGGCCGCGGGTCCCGGCCGGTGCGGCCGGCCCCCGCCCGGCGGCCGGGCAGGTGAGCGAGCCGGCGGACGTCCGGGCCGACCCGGTCAGGCCTCCCGGCGGCGGGAGACGACCGCGCGGACCCGCTCCGGCAGGCCCGGGAGCTCCTTGCGTGCCGAGGCCGCGGTCTCCCGCGCGGCGCGCAGGCCGGTGTAGGCCGCGTACCGGCTGCGGCTCACGGGCAGGTCCCAGGTCCCCGGGTAGGCCTCGGGGCGGCCGCCGAAGGACTTCTTGAACTTCGTGAAGCCGTGCCACTCGTGCTCCGGGCCGGCGTCCTCGGGCGCGGTGCCGAAGAGGTCGAAGCGGCGCAGGCCCTTCTGCCGGGCGTCCAGCACCATCCGCACCACCAGGGGGATGCCCGCGGAGAGCCGGCGGTGCTCGAAGTCCATCGCGGCGTGGGCGTAGGTGCGGGTGTCGTCCGAGTCGTAGACGAGCGAGGCGCCGATGGGCTCCCCGTCCAGCCGCGCCACGTACAGGGCCGCCGCGCCCAGGGGCATGAGCGTGCGCGCCGCCTCGCGCAGGTAGGCGTCCTGCTGGCGGTTGAAGTCCTTGCGCTCGGCCGTGGCGTCCAGGAAGCCCAGCAGGACGTCGACGTCCCCGGGGTCGGTGGACGTGGTGAACGTCACGCCCTTCTTGGCGATGTTGCGGTGCAGGTTGCGGTTGGTGGACTTCATGTCCTTGAGGATCGCGTCCTCGTCCTGGGTCAGGTCGATCACCTGGGTGTGCCCCGGCTGGACCTGGCGCGGCGCCGGGCGCAGGCCGCGCCGGCGCAGCGACGCCTCGGGGGTCTCCAGCCCGTCGGTGACGGCGGCGTCGACGGGCTCGACCCGGACGAACCAGCACCGCTCGTCCTGCGCGGTGCGCGCGAGGTGCTCGAGCGCCTGCTCGAAGGCCTGCGGGGTCCGGGCCACGGGACCGTACGGGCAGTACAGGTAGCGGCCGAGCCGGCCGCCCTCGAGGACCGCGAGGTAGCGCCACCCGTCCCCGGAGGCCTGGAACACCTGGTGGCCCAGGTTCCGCTGGAAGTCGGCCCATGCATTCGACTGAAGTATGTTCGACACGCCCCCACTGTACCGGTGCGTCCGGGGGCCTCCGGCCGGTCCCGGGACCGGCCGGAGGCCCCCGGTCAGGGCACGGAGCAGGTGCCGTTGGGCGTGAGCTCCTGCGCGGTGACCAGGGGTCGCGCGGCCGGGACCGGGACGGTCATGGCGACGCCCGGGCCGACGGCGGCGCCGCGGGGGAGGGCCTCCGCCTCGCGGGCCCCGCGGTCGGTGGCCTCCTCGAGCACCCGGTCGACGTCCTGGTGCAGCTGCTCGTAGTCGGGGTAGGTGGGGAACATCGCGTCGTAGTACGGCGGGCCGGCGGCGAACTGCACCAGCTCGTGCTCCTTGGCGTCGATCGCGAGGTCCACGAAGGAGCCGATCTGGCTCTGCGGGATGTCGGTCTCGACGACCTGGGTGCCGGACTCGGCGAGGTCCTGGAACCGGGTCATGACGTTGACCGGGTTCAGCTGCTGGAGCATCGCGGCCTGCACGCAGCGCTGGCGGGCCTGGCGGTCGTAGTCCGTGGCGCCCTCGCGGGACCGGGCGTACCACAGCGCGTGGAAGCCGTCGAGGTGCTGGACGCCCGGTTCGATGTAGCCGAAGATCTCGTTCGGCAGGCCCGTGGTGAGGTCGGTGCCGCCGCCGATCGGGACGCGCCCGCCGACGTCGACGGTGATCCCGCCCAGGGCGTCGACGAGCTGCTCGAAGCCGCTCATCTCGATCATCGCGTAGGCCTGGACCTCGATGCCGAGGATCCCCTCGGCGGCGTCCTTGATGGCCTGCGCCCCGGGGTCCTCGGCGTCCGGGTAGAGCTCCGCGTGGTTGTCGACGACATCGGTGTACAGGGAGTTGAGGATGCACTCGTCCCCGCAGTTGTAGCCCTCGGGGTACACCTCGGCGAGCGGGGAGTCCTCGGGGAAGGGCACGTTCTGCAGGTTGCGGGGCAGCGAGATCGTCACGGTGCGCCCGGAGTCCGCGTCCACGCTGAGCACCGACATGGAGTCGGGCCGGCGCCCGGTGCGGTCCTCCCCCGAGTCCCCGCCCATGAGCAGGATGTTGTACCGGCCGTCCGCGGGACGGAAGGGGAGCCCGCCGGCGAAGACGTCGGAGACCGCCCCGCGGGCCACGGACAGCAGGTAGGCGGAGTAGGCCAGTCCGCCCGAGGTGACGAGCATGAGCGCGACGGTCGCCGCGGCCACCGCCCGGCGCGTGCGCTGCGCGAGCAGCCCGGGCCGGATCAGGCGCAGCGTGTCGAAGAAGAGGAACGCCCAGCCCAGGGCCAGGCCCACCAGCCCCGCTATGAGCAGCAGGGACGTGAAGGAGTTCGTGAGGAACCAGACCACGGGCGTCCGCCACAGCAGGAGGCTCACGAGCGCCAGGGCGGCGGCGACCCAGACCACCACGTCCACCTTCAGGGCGGTGCGCCCCGTGGCCCGCCGGCCCGCGACGAGCTGGGCGCTGCCGGGCACCACGAGCGTCGACAGCAGCAGCGTCCAGGCCCGCCGCGCCCGGGTGCCCTCCCCGGCGTGCTGGGGGTGGCGCAGCGGGTCCGTGAGCCGGGGCGGGGCCGCCGCGTCGTCGTCGGTCCGCCGCACGGCCGTGACCGCGTCCTCGGGCAGCGCGCCGGGCCCGAGGTCGTCGGCGGACGGGTCGCGCGGCGGTCGGGGGTCCTGATCGGCGCGGGGGGTGTGGCCGTTCACGGGCAGCTCCGGCGGGGGAAGGTCGGGCGGGGAAGGACGGGGCGGACTCAGGCGCCGAGGCGGGAGCGCAGAGCCGCGCCCTTGTCCTGGGCGCTCTGCCGCAGCTCGGAGGCGAAGCGCACCAGCTGCTCGCGCAGGGCGGCCGCGCGCTCGTCCGTGCCCGCCGCCAGGATCCGCGCCGCGAGCAGCCCGGCGTTGCGGGCCCCGCCGATGGAGACGGTGGCCACGGGGACGCCGGCCGGCATCTGCACGATCGACAGCAGCGAGTCCATGCCGTCGAGGGTCTTCAGGGGGACGGGGACGCCGATCACGGGCAGGGGCGTCACGGAGGCGAGCATCCCCGGCAGGTGGGCCGCGCCCCCGGCCCCGGCGATGATCACGCGCAGGCCCCGGTCGTGGGCGCGGCGGCCGTAGTCGATCATCTCGGTGGGCATCCGGTGGGCGGAGACGACGTCGGCCTCGTAGGGAATGCCGAACTCCTCGAGCGCGGTGGCCGCGGCCTCCATCACGGGCCAGTCGGAGTCCGACCCCATCACGACGCCCACGACAGGCTGCTGCTTCTCGTTCACTGGTACTCCTGGGCTGCTCGGGTGGTGATGGGGCGGGACCGCGCTCCGGTCAGGGGCTACGGTAACCGTCCCGGCTGGACGGGCCGTGGGAGGCGCGCGGGTCAGGCGCGGCCGTCGCGCAGGACGGCCGCGGCGCGGGACGCCCTGCGGCGCAGCTCCGGGATCTCGCCGGCCGTGCCGGTGATGTTGACGTGGCCGATCTTGCGCCCGGGCCGCACGGCCTTGCCGTAGTTGTGGATCTTGGCCCGGGGCTCGGCCGCCATCGCGTCCCGGTAGGCGCCGAAGAGGTCCTGATTGGCACCGCCCAGGTAGTTCTTCATCACCGTCGACCCGCCGATCAGCCCGGTCTCCCCGAGCGGCAGGTCCAGCACGGCGCGCAGGTGCTGCTCGAACTGGCTGGTCACGGACCCGTCCATGGTCCAGTGCCCGGAGTTGTGCGGGCGCATGGCCAGCTCGTTGACCAGGAACCCGGCGCCGCGGCCGGGGGTCTCGAAGAGCTCGACGGCCATCACGCCGGTCACCCCCAGCTCGGTGGCCAGGGTGCGGGCGGCGGCGGCCGCGGCCGCCGAGACCTCCGGGAGCAGCTCCGGGGCGGGCGCGAGCACCTCGTCGCACACGCCGGACACCTGGATGGACTCCACCACCGGCCACGCCCGGACCTCGCCGGACGGGGTGCGGGCCACGAGCGCGGACAGCTCCCGGGAGAACGGCACCTTCTCCTCGGCCAGCAGCGGCCCGGCCGTGCGGGAGAACCACTGCGCCGGCTCGTCGCCGCGGGCCTCCCGGGCCGTGCGCAGCACCATGACGCCCTTGCCGTCGTAGCCGCCGCGCGGGGTCTTGAGCACCACGGGCCAGCCGACCTGCTCGCCGAAGGCCACGAGCTCGTCGGCGTCGCCGACGGCGGCCCACCGGGGGTTGGCCAGGCCGAGGCGCTCCACAGCCGCGCGCATCCGCAGCTTGTCCTGGGCGTGCACGAGGGCGTCGGGCCCGGGGCGCACGGCGACGCCCTCGGCGAGCAGGGCGTGCAGGTGCTCGGTGGGCACGTGCTCGTGGTCGAACGTCAGGACGTCGACGTCCGCCGCGAACCGGCGCAGCACCTCCAGATCGGTGTAGTCGCCCACCGGGGCGGTGGGCACGGCGGCGACCGCCGAGACGTCGGGGCCCTCGGCGAGCACGCGCAGCTCGATTCCCAGGGCGGTGGCGGAGGGCGCCATCATGCGGGCGAGCTGCCCGCCTCCGACGACGCCGACGACAGGGGCGGTTCCAGAAGCTCTCACCGGTCCAGGGTATCCCGGCCCGCGGGGATGCCCCGGCGCCGGGTGCGCGTGCTCCTGCGGGCGGCGCTGCGGGGCGGATCCGCCCGGCGCGTCATCGGGCGCCTCATCCGGCCCGTTCCCGGGCGCCCGCCCGGGAACGCCCGGGAGGGCCGGGGTACGATGACCCGAGGTCCGCCGCGGGTGTCCTCCCGTGCTCGTCGACCGCTGCGCCCGCCGGCGCCCACCGACCACCACCTGGGAGACCTGAAGCCGCGTGAACCGTCTCGTCGACCGTTTCGATGCCCTGTGGCACCTGTTCGTCAAGGAACTGATGAAGTTCGGTGTCGTGGGCGCGCTCGCCTTCCTCATCAACGCGTCGCTCACCTGGGTGCTGATGCACACGGTGTTCGAGGACGGCCACCTCAAGGCCAAGTTCGTGGCGACGGCCGTGGCCATCGTCTTCGCATGGGTGGCCAACCGGCTGTGGACCTTCCGGCACAAGCGCCAGGCGGACAAGCGCCGTGAGCTGATCCAGTTCCTCGTGGCCAACGGCATCGGGATGGCCATCGAGCTGGGCTGCCTCGGCTTCAGCTACTACGTGCTCGGGTTCACCAGCGCCTACGCCTCGTTCGTCTCCGGGACCATCATCGGGACCATCCTCGGCACGGTCTTCCGCTACTTCGCCTACCGCTTCTGGGTGTTCGCCGAGGAGCTCGACGAGGACCCCAACTTCGCCGACACCGCGGCCCTCGAGATCGCGCTGATCACGGGCCGCCCCCCGGCCGGGGAGACCGGGCGGGAGCACTCCGGCGCCACGGACGGCCCCGGCGCGACGCGCGGCCCGAGCGCGCCGAGCAGTGCCGGCAGCTCCCGGGCGGACGGCCACGAGGACCCGGGGGCCCGGGCGGAGCGCTGAGCGGCCCGCCCGGAGCTCCGGGGCTGCCGACCGGGCACATCGGCCGGTCCGGGGTCCCGTGCGCCGGTGCGGTCCGGGGACCCCGGACCGGTCAGAACGTCACGGCGTTCTCGGCCGCCAGCACGGACGGCCACGACCCGTCGGAGGCGTCCGCCGCGCGGTCGGTGACCACCACGGCCCGGCCGCCCGCCAGCACGCCGAGGACGCGCAGCAGGTGCTCGGCGTCCATCCGCCGGCCCGGCACGTGCACCGCCGCGGCGCCGCCCCACACCTGCTCCCGCCCGGACACGAGCTCGGCGGCGTCCGGGAGCAGCCGCCCGTGGCCGACGGACCCGTCCGCGCCCGGCGACCACAGGGCAGGACCGTCCGGGTCCGGCTCCTCGAGTCCCAGGTACACGTCGGCGTGGGCGCGGACCTCCGCGCAGTAGTCCAGGGCGTCCCCGCCGGGCAGCTCGCCCCGGTACCCCAGGGAGAGCGCCGGCCGGTCCAGCACGACCGCCCGCGCCCCGGACGGCGCCCGGCCGAGCAGTGGGGGCAGCTCGCCCCGGGCGTCCACGAGACCCGCCACCGCCCGGTCGCCGGGGAGCGCACCGTCCCCGGACGGGGCGACCGGACGCAGTGCGGCGCCCATCGTCCACGTCCCCAGGGCCACGGCGAGGCTGCGCCAGTGCACCTCGTCGCCCAGTGCGACGACGTCGCCGGCCTGCAGGTCCAGCTCGTCCACCCACAGGTTCGCGGTCTTGGCGGCCCAGTTGTCCAGGACGCGGCCGGAGAGCTCCACGCGCTCGCCGTCCTGCCCGTACCAGATGAGGGCAGGGTGGGCGCTGGGCCGCAGTCTGTCCATCAGACGGGGGACAGAGGTGGGGAACGGGGTGTCCATGGGTCCTCCTGGTAGGTGCTGGGGTGCGGGATCCGGGCTGGGAGCATATGCGCCGGCGCGTATTCTTCCCGCCGCACCGCCTTGCGCACGAAACCGGATGTGACGTGGAAAAACGTCTACTCCCAAAGGAATTCAAGACGGCTATGGTTCCAAGGGTGGCCTTCCGGCAAGGGTTGACGCCGCAGGAGTTACACCAGTGTAATTAGAGAGTCCGGCAGGCGATCACCAAAGATACGTTCTCCGGGATGCAACGGACCGGCACCCCCCGCAGTATGCCAGTCCGGAGCCAACGTGTCGGATGGAAGGAAATTCATGGGAGAGGCCGCACGCCAGCAGCTCGTCGATTCCACCCCCCTCGGTGCCCTGCGGCGGAGCGTGCGCTCGGTGCCGGAGGACTGGTTCGTGGACCCGGCCGACCCTCGGGCCGCCGAGCGCCACGTCCGCCGTACCGGAGGCAGCCTGGAGGACCGGGCCACCGCCTACCTCGCCGCCCACGAGGCCGTGCAGAACTTCTCGGACGGATCGACCGGCCCGGCCGTCGACCTCCTCGAGGTCCCCGCCGCCGACGAGAGCCCGGACTGGGGCGCCGTCGCCGGGCTGTACGCCGTGGAGGAGGACGAGGGGGAGCTCTCGTGGCAGACCGACGCCCTGTGCGCCCAGACCGACCCGGAGGCCTTCTTCCCCGAGAAGGGCGGTTCCACCCGTGACGCCAAGCGCGTCTGCGACGCCTGCCCCGTCCAGGCCGCGTGCCTGGACTACGCCATGAGCAAGGACGAGAAGTTCGGCATCTGGGGCGGGCTCTCGGAGCGCGAGCGCCGCCGCCTGCGCCGCCTCGCACGCTGAGGTAGTTTCGTCCGATGAGCTCCTCCGGCAGTGCCACCCGCCGCTGCTCCCGCCAGACCTGCACGCGGGACGCGGTCACGACCCTCACCTACGTGTACTCGGACTCGACCGCCGTCGTCGGTCCGCTCGCCGGGCACGCAGAGCCGCACGCCTACGACCTGTGCGCGGTGCACGCGGACCGGCTCACCGTGCCGCGCGGCTGGCGAGTGGTCCGGCTGGAGCTGCCGGAGACGCGGGCGCGCCGCGAGGACATCGGTGCCGTGGCCGAGGCGGTCAGCGGGCCGGAGCCCCCCGCGCCCGTCCGGGACCGCCCCCGCGCGGTGCTGCGCGACGTCTCCCTGCCCCGGACCACCGCACCGCGGGAGGCGCCGCGGGAAGGGCCCCCGGAGCCCGAGGCGCGCCGGGTCCCGGATCCGGTCTGGCACGACGTCCCCATGCCCGAGTCCCTGCGGCGGGCGCACCTGCGCCGGACCGCGGGACGGGGCGACGCGGCCCTGCCCGAGGTCTGAGCGCCGGTGCTCCCGGCGGCTTCCCCCGGCGCGGCGCGGCGCCCGGCCGAGGTCCCCGGCGCGGTGCTCCTCCGAGCCTAGGATGGGCGGCAGACCGTGCCTGTCCGGCACGGAGGCTCTTCCCCCCGGAGCACCAGGAGACCCCATGACTGTCCCTGCAACGACGCAGCCGACGCACGCCGTCCCGGCCGAGATCCCGCACGGGAGCCGGTCCGCGCACCACCCGGAGCCCGCGGCCGGTCCCCGTCCGGCCCCCTGGGCGCCCCCCGGCGCCGACCCCGAGCCGGGACCCCCGACGGCGAGCGTGCTGGATCCCGGGCTGGCCGCGATCCTGCGCTGCCCGCTGACCGGCGGGACGCTGATCCCCGTGGACGCGGACCGCCTGATGAGCGACCGTCCGTTCCGGGACGGCGTGCACCCGGTCTATCCGATCAGCAACGGGATCGCCTGCCTGCGTCCGGTCCGCTGAGCCACGGTCGGGACACCGTCCGTGCCCGGACGCGGGCCGCCCGGGGCCGGACGGGGTCACGAAGTCGTTAACATTCGCACTTTCCGGCCGTCCGACCCGGCCGAGCGGGGGCCGGTGCGCCTATCGTGGTGTCCGTCCCGGAGCGGTTCCCGCCCCCCAGATCCACGTCCGAGGTGCCCGCACGATGATGCCCCTTTCCTCCCGTCCCGGCCCGGTCCCCTGCGGCCTGCCGGCCCGCCGCCTCATCGCGCTGGGTGCTGTGACCGTCCTGCTCGCCACCGGGTGCGCGCAGGCCGCCGGGAATTCCGCGGGGGAGCCGTCCGCGGCCTCCCCCACCGCCGGGTCCTCGGCGACGGCAGCCCCGACCGGCACGGAGCTCCCGGCCGCGGCGCCCGCCGAGGTCTCGGTCACGCCCGTGGACGCCGCCGTCGAGCACAACCCCGTGGACCCGGTCGTGGTGCGCGCCGACCACGGTGAGCTGGGCGAGGTCGTCCTGGTCCCCGCGGCCGGGGGAGAGCCCGTTCCCGGGGAGCGCTCCGCCGACGGGCGCACGTGGACCAGCACCGGGGTCCTGGCCTTCGACACCGCGTACGCGCTGCACTGGGGCGCCACGGCCGGCGGCAGCACGAGCGCGGGGACGAGCACCTTCAGCACCGTGTCGGCGGCTCACGAGGTCGATGCCCGGATCAACGTGGCCGAGGACGGGGTCTACGGCACCGGGCAGATCCTGCAGCTCTCCTTCTCGGAGCCCGTCCTGCACAAGGACGAGGTCGAGCGGGCGATCACCGTCCAGGGCGGCGGCGACCGGGCGGGTGCCTTCCGCTGGTACTCCGACACGGTGCTGCGCTACCGCCCCGCCGAGACGTGGGCGCCGCACTCGGAGGTGAGCGTGTCCCTCGACCTCCTGGGCCTGGACATCGGCAACGGGATGGTCGGCAACCACGACCTGCACCGCAGCTTCTCGATCGGCGCCGAGCACTACGCCCGCGTGGACAATGCGACGAAGACGCTGACGGCCTACGTGGACGGCGAGGTCGCGGGCAGGTTCCCCGTCACCCTCGGGAACCCGGACTGGCCCTCCACCACGGGCCGGAAGGTGATCATGGAGCAGGCCCCCACGTACCTGTTCAAGGCCGACTCCCTGGACCTGCAGCCCGGGGACGCGCACTGGTACGAGACCTTCTGGGCCTCGAACGTCTCCCGGCTCACGGCCAGCGGCGAGTTCGTCCACCAGGCGCTGCCCTCGGCGATGCCCGTCCTCGGCGAGGCCAACGTCTCGCACGGGTGCGTGGGCATGTCCCCCGAGGGCGCGAAGTTCATCCACGACGTCTTCCGCCCCGGGGACGTCGTGGAGGTCGTCGGCACCGGGTACCCGCAGGCCGATCCCGACGACGGCTACGGCGACTGGAACATCCCGCTGGAGCACTACGCGGACGAGTCGTGGAGGGGCAACTGGTGAGCCGCCGCGCCTGAGGTCCCCGGTGGGTAGGATCGGGACCGACCGGCGCGGTCCCGCCCGCGCCGGGCCCCCGACCTCCGCCGACCGAAGGACCGCCCGTGCCCCCCACCAGCAACGACAAGGCCCCCTGGCAGCAGGCCGGCTCCACCGCGGCGGACGCCGCACGGAGCGAGGAGCCGGTGTGGACGGGCCTGCTGCCCGCCGTGGCTCCCGCGGAGCCCGCTCCGGACCGGGAGCCGGGCACCGACCCGGAGCGCGGCCGTGACGACGGACCCGCCCGCGACGACGCACCCCGGCGCGCCCCGGGCGGCTCGCGTGCCGTCGGCGCCGCCGATGCCGCGGGGGACGACGAGACGGACGCGGAGGCCCGCCGCCGGGCCGCCCTGCGCCGGGACGCGCTCGCGGACGAGCCCCGGTTCCCGCGCCTGCAGCAGGTCCTCCTCACCGTCCTGCTCCCGCTCGCGCTCCTGGCGGCGGCCGTGCGCGCCGTGGCCACGCCCCTGTTCCTGTGGGCGGAGTACCACCGCCCCGGCTTCCCGGCGGACGTCTACGGCTTCTCCACGGACGAGCGGATGGTCTTCGGCTCCTACGGCCTGGACTACGTGCTCAACTGGGCACCGGCCGAGTTCCTCGGCGGGCTCGCGGGCCCGGACGGCGGCCGGCTGTTCCTGGCCTCCGAGGTGGCGCACATGACCGACGTGAAGGTGGTGCTGCAGAGCGCCCTCGCGGCGGTCGCCGTCCTCGCCGTCCTGGGGATCGTCTCGGCCCTGTACCTGCGGGCGAAGGCCCCGGGGGCGGCCTCGGGCGCCCTGTTCTTCGGGTCGTGGCTGACCGTGGTCCTGCTGGTCCTGCTGGCCGTCGCGGCGGTGCTGGGCTGGCAGCAGTTCTTCGCCCTGTTCCACTCCCTGTTCTTCGCGGAGGGCAGCTGGACCTTCCGGGCCTCCGACACCCTCATCCGGCTCTATCCCACCCAGTTCTGGATGGACGCCGCGATCGCCGTGGGCGCGCTCACCCTCCTGGGCGCCCTCGCGGTCATGGCCGCGACCTGGCCCACCGCCTTCCGCCGGCACCGGGCCCTCGACCGGGTGCGGCGGCGGCAGGAGCTCAAGCAGCGGCTGGCCGGGCGGTGACCGGGCCGCGGCTCAGATCCACGCGGTGAACCACATCCGCTCCCGCCACTGCCCGTAGCCGACCGTCTCGGCGTACCAGACGGGCGCGAAGTGGGCGCTCAGCAGCAGCACCGCGGCCGTGAACACGCCCACCACGGCCAGGCCCGCCCGCCGCCGGCGCACGGAGTCCTCCGGCCGGCCCAGCACCAGCCCGAGCATCCCGGCCAGCATCAGCATCAGGGCGGGCTGCACGGGCAGCGCGTAGAAGTAGTACATGGTGCGCTCGGGGTAGAGGAACCAGGGCAGGTACCCGGCCGCGAACACGCCGAGCAGCGCCCCGGAGCGCCAGTCCCGGCGCACCGCCCACAGCCACGCGGCCACGAGCACGGCCGCGATCCCCGTCCACCACAGCAGCGGGTTGCCGATGTTGAGGATGGCCTGGGAGCAGTGCTCCACCGCACACCCGGCCGTGCCCGGCTCGGGGGCCTCGTAGAAGTAGGAGGTGGGCCGGCCCAGGGTCAGCCACAGCCACGGCAGCGCCTCGTAGGAGTGCTCGGTGCCCAGTCCGCTGTGGAAGCCGTAGGCGGAGGAGTGGTAGGCCCACAGCGAGCGCAGCGGGGCGGGCAGCCACAGCACGCCCTCGCCCGGGTGCTCCTGCGCCCACCGGCGGTCGTAGCCGCCGGCCGAGGCGAACCAGCCCGACCACGTGAGCAGGTAGACCACCAGCCCCGTCCCGACCACCGCGAGGAACGCGGGCGCCCCGTCCTTGAGCACCCCGGCCGGGAACCAGTGCCGGATCCCGGCCACGCGGCGGGCGTTGAGGTCCCAGAGCACCGTGAGCAGGCCGAGGCCCGCGACGAGGAACAGGGCGCTCCACTTCACGCCGACCGCCAGGCCGCAGGCCGCGCCCGCGGCGATCCGCCACCAGCGCACCCCCAGCCACGGCCCCCACGCGAGGCGGCGCAGCAGCTCCGCCTCCGGGACGGCCTCGCCCGGGGGCACCCCCAGGCGGGCGACCAGGCGGCGCCGCGCGTCCTGCCGGTCCAGCAGGAGCAGCACGAACGCGAGCAGGACGAAGAACATCAGGAACACGTCCAGCATCGCGAGCCGCGACTGCACCAGGTGCAGCCCGTCCACGGCGGTGAACAGCCCCGCCAGCGTCGCCACCGTCACGGAGCGGAAGAGCAGCCACCCGGCGGCGCACACCAGCGCGATCGACAGGGTGCCGAACAGTGCCGCCGAGAAGCGCCAGCCGACGGGGTCCTCGACGCCGACCAGCCACATCCCCCACGCGATGAGCCACTTGCCGGCCGGCGGGTGCACCACGTAGGACGGGCTGTCCAGGGCCTCGGGCGGGGTGCCCGCCACGAACAGCTCGTCCGCGCCCTCCGGCCACTGCCGCTCGTAGCCGTGCAGCAGCAACGAGTAGGAGTCCTTCACGTAGTACGTCTCGTCGAAGACGACCGCGTCCGGGTGGGAGAGCCGGTGGAAGCGCAGCAGCCCGCCGAGCAGGACCACGAGCAGCGGCGCCAGCCAGGCGAGGCGGGCCGTCACCGCGGGAGCCGGCAGCAGCCGCTCCCGCAGGGCGGCCGGGGCCAGGGACCGGCGCAGCGTGGTCACCGGCGCCGCCGGCCGCGTCACCGGGGCGAGGTCTGGGGCGCGCACCGAGGAACTCACGGAAGTCATCGTAGGGGACGGGCCTGCGGCGGTCCGGGACGTCCCGGAGGAGTGCCCCGGGGACCGGGCCGTAGAGTGGACCCGTGCACATCGAACCCCACGACGACGCCCCGACCGCCGCTCCCGCCGACCCCTCCGGCGGTCCCGCGGGTTCCGGGCGGGTGGTCCTGGCGGGCACCCCGATCGGCAACCTGGGGGACGCCCCGCCCCGGCTGCGGGAGGCCTTGGAGACCGCCGACGTGCTCGCCGTCGAGGACACCCGGCGGCTGCGCCGGCTCACCGCCGGCCTCGGCGTCACCACGCGCGGGCGGGTGCTGACCCACCACGAGCACAACGAGGCCGGGCGGGTCGCCGAGCTGCTCGACGCCGTGCGCACGGGCGCCACCGTGCTGGTCCTGTCCGACGCCGGGATGCCCACCGTCTCCGACCCCGGCTACCGGCTGGCCGAGGCCGCCGCGGCGGAGGGCCTGACCGTCACCGCGGTGCCCGGGCCCTCCGCGGTCCTCATGGCGCTCGCCGTGTCCGGGCTGCCCACCGACCGGTTCACGTTCGAGGGCTTCCTGCCGCGCAAGTCCTCCGAGCGGGCCGCCCGTCTGGCCGAGCTCGACCACGAGCGCCGCACCATGGTGTTCTACGAGGCCCCGCACCGGCTCGAGGTCATGCTCACCGCGCTGCGGGAGGCCTTCGGGCCCGGGCGCCGGGCGGTCGTCGCCCGGGAGCTGACCAAGCTGCACGAGGAGGTCGTGCGCGGCTCCCTCGCCGAGCTCCTCGACTGGTGCGCCGAGGGCCAGGTGCGCGGGGAGATCGCCGTCGTCGTCGCCGGTGCCCCCGCCCCCGAGGCGGCCCGTCCCGAGGACCTCGTGGCCGAGGTCGAGGGCCTCGTGGCCGGGGGCGCCCGGCTCAAGGACGCCGCCGGGCAGGTCGCCGAGCGCACCGGTGTGGGCAAGCGCGAGCTGTACGAGACCGTGCTGGCCGCCCGCAAGGGCTGAGCCACCCCACCGGCGGGGCCGGCCGTCCCGGTCAGCGGCGGCGCAGCACCGAGGGCGGCAGCCACCGGGCGCGCCGGGCGCCGGGCCCGCCGCGCCCGGTGAGCGCGGTGCGCAGCGCGGCGACGTCCTCGGGGCCCGCGTCGGGTGACCACCGCGCCGTGGCCGGCGCGTAGAGGGCCCGCTCCACGTCCCGCCCGAGCCGGCCCAGCGGCGCGGCCGCCGCCGGCACGGTAGCGCCGAGCCGGTCCACGAAGGCCCGCGGGGTCTCCGCGGCGGTGCGCCCCATCCCGTGGTCGGCCGCGAGGTCCTCGACCTCCGCCCAGCCCGCCGCCGCGCGGGCCCCCGCGGGGGAACCGGCGTCCCCGAGCAGGCGCATCCGCCGATCGTGACGCCGGGCCCGCAGCGTGCGGGGAAGCGCGGCGAGCAGGGCCAGCAGGGCCGCGACCAGGCCGCCGGCGAGCCACAGCGGCCAGCGGGCCGGCCCGGTCCCCTCCGCCGGCGCGGGCGCCGCGGAGGCCTCCGGGGTCGGCACGGCGGTGGGCTCCGCGGAGGGGGCTCCGCTCTCCCCGGGACCGGCAGTGCTCGCCGGGGTGGGCGGCGCCGTCGGCTCGCCCGTGGGCTCGGACGCGCCCTCGCCCTCCGCCGATCCGCCGTCGGCCGGGGCCTCGGCGGCGTAGCCGGGCACGTCCCCGGTCCCGGGCGTCGGCTCGAAGCGCACCCACCCGGTGCCCTCGAACCACAGCTCCGGCCACGCGTGGGCGTCCCGCGGCAGGACGGTGAAGGAGCCCCCGTCCGCCGCAGTGTCCCCGAACGGCTCCTGGCCCGGGGCCTCGGCGGGCGGCAGGTAGCCGACCGCCACGCGGGCCGGGATGCCGAGCTCGCGCGCCATGACGGCCATCGCCGGGGCGAAGTGCCCGGCGTAGCCGGTGCGGGTGGCGAGGAACTCCTCGAGGGCGGCCATCCCGCCCGCGTCGTAGCCCTGCGCCGGCGGGGCGTCCACGTCGTAGCGGAACTCCTCCGAGCGCAGCCACTCCTGCAGGGCCAGTGCCTGGTCGAACGCGGTGGGCGCGTCCCCGGCCCGGTCCCTCGCGGCCTCCCGCAGCGCGGCCGGGGTGTCCTCCGGCAGCTCCCGGTACGGGGCGAGCTCCGGGGTCCGCGGGGCGGCGGGGGCCTCGCGCAGCTGCGCGGACGTGGGCCCGGGCGCGACCGCCCGCACCTCGTAGGCGCTGCCCCCGGACGGGACACGCTCCCCGTGCACGGTGAGGTCCTGGGGGCTCCAGGCCCACGCACCGTCCTCGAGCCCGGTCACGCCCACGGGCGCCCACGGCAGGGGGAGCCAGCGCTCGGACCAGTTCCGCAGCTCCACGGCGATGCTGCGCTCGGGGGCCTCGCCGCCGGCAGCGCCGGGACCGAGGGCACCGGGGCCGAGGCCGTCGAGGCCGGGCTCCAGGCCGGTGCTGTCCGGGAACCACTCGGCCCCGGAGAAGTCGTCGAGGACGAGCACCCGCAGCAGCTCGGGCTCGCCGGTGCTCGTGGTGTACTCCAGCCGCGGCTGCTGCTCGGCCGAGCGCAGGTCCTGGCCCACGGCCCGCAGCGGACCCACCCCGGCGGCCCGGTCGCCGCCCGGCCCGCTGCCCTGCGGGAACGCCCCGTGCACGAAGCCCGGCACGAACCCCGGGACCAGCAGGGTCACGGCGAGCACCCCGGCGCCCACGACCAGGGCCCGTGGCCAGGTGCCCGGGGCCGCGGCGGTGCGGGCCTCCCGCACCGCCCCCCAGCGCCGGGCACCGGCCAGCAGGACCAGGGCGGCGAGCACGGCCGCCGCGGTCCCGGCGACGCCGACGCTGCCCGGCAGGACGAGGGCGGGCACCAGCAGCGGCACCAGCACGCCCAGCGCGCTGGCCCCGGGCAGCCGCAGCGCCACGAGCACGGTGTCGACGAAGAGGGTCACCAGTCCCGCGCCGAGGGACGCGACGAACGCGAGCGCCGTCGCGTCCGGGTACGGGGCCGGGCGCTCCGCGACGATCCCGGAGGCCTCCCGCCCGAGCTCCGCGGCCCGGGCCAAGCTCCCGGGGGTCGGGACGAAGCCCAGCAGCGCGGGCTCGCGCAGGAACAGCACCGTGAGCACGAGCGCCAGCGCGCCGGCGCCGAACAGGGGCGCGAGCACGGCGGGCAGCCGCAGCCCCCGCGACGTGGCCGTGGCGGCCAGCACCGCCAGCGCGGCCAGCAGGCACCCGGGGACCCAGCCGGTGCCGTCGAGGACGTCGGCCAGGCCCACGAAGGACAGTCCGACGGCCACCAGCACCGTGCCGGCCAGCCCGAGCACGGCCTGCACGGGGAGGCGCCGCCGGGGTGCCGGGGGCGCGCCGGGGGAGTCCGGGGCGAGCACGGGCGCGGCGGTCACCGGGCGGCCCCGGCCGTCCGGGCCCCGGTGCCCAAGTGCGCCCACGCGTCCTCGGGGGCGGTGGCCGCGCCGGCGACGACGACGGACCAGCCCGCCGCCTCGAGCACCGCCGCCGCCTCCGGGACCCGGTCCGGGGAGGCGCCCACCAGGACCGCGCTGCCGGCGCCCGCACGGAGTGTGCCCCGCAGGACCCGCTCGGCGCCCGCCCGGTCCAGGTCCCCCGAGACCAGCAGCACCGGGTGGACCAGGCCGTCGCGGTCGAACCGGTCGGCCAGCCCGTCGTCGTCGCCGTCGTCCGCACCCGGGCGCGCGCCGGGGCCCGGCGGTCCGCCGGGCGCGGGCAGGGGCCGCACCCGGGCCAGTCCGTGCCGGGCGTCCTCGGCGCCGTCGTCGTCGACCGCGGTGACGCGCGCCCGGGCGGGGGCGTCGTCGTCCTCCCCGCCGCGGGGCAGGGGACGGCCGCGGGTGTCCAGGGCGTGGACGGCGGTCTCGCGCTGCGTCAGGTGCTCGAGCACCGCGGCGGTGAAGGACACGGCCCACTCGAACTCCGCCGTGCTGGGCAGCACGCCGGCCCAGCGCCGCTCGCCCGGCCACGCGGACTCGTCGAGGTCCAGGAGCAGGCTCAGCCGCCGGGTGCTGCGGGGGTCCTCCTGGCGCACCATGAGCGTGCCCTGCTTGGCGGAGGCGGCCCAGTGCACCCGTCGCATCGGATCCCCCTGCCGGTACTCGCGCACCGTCACGTTGTCGGGCCCGGGCTGCGGCTGCGCGGTGCGGGCGGGGTCGGTGCCGGAGTCCCGCAGCCGGTCGGCGCCGATCTCCGGCAGCTGCACGGGGTCCGGGGCCACGTGCAGGGAGGTGCGCTCGGAGGCGTCGAGCAGCTCCGCGGCCAGGCCGAACGGGTCGGCGACCCGCACGGTGGCCGGGCCCAGCGCGTAGACCCCGCGCCGGCGCGGCCGCACGGTGTAGACGGCCGGCTCCCCGCCGGCCTCCACGCTCAGCTCCCGGTCCCCGCCGAGGGGCTCCGGGACCCGCTCGTGCACGGCGACGGCACCGGAGGCGTCCCCGCCGCGGCGGGACCGGTGCCGGACGCGCAGCCGCACCACGGCGGGGTCCCCGGCGGTCACCAGCGCGGGGTCCACCCCGCGCTTGAGCAGCACCCGGGGCTTGACGACGTACAGGGACAGGGCCGCGAACAGCGGGGCCCCGCCCAGGAACAGCGCCAGCGCCAGCACGTCCTTGCGGCCCAGCCAGGTGGCCAGCAGCAGGCACAGCGCCCCGGCCCCGAGGAACGCCCAGCCCCGGCCCGTGAACCGCGCCCGGGAGTCCATGGGCTGCTCCGCCTGCTCGCCGTCCTCCGCCGGCCCGGGTCCCGGCCGACGGCTCATCGGGACCGGGAGGTGGGCTCGGCCGGGACCCGGACCTCGTCCAGCACCGACCGGACCAGTTCCTCGGCGGAGTCGGTGCCGGCGCGGCGGTCCAGGATGAGCCGGTGGGCGAGCACGGGCACCGCCACGGCCCGGACGTCGTCGGGCAGGACGTACTCCCGTCCGCTCAGCGCGGCCTCCGCCCGGGCCGCGGCCTGCAGCTGGAGCAGCGCCCGGGGGCTCGCGCCCAGCCGGATCTGCGGGTGCGAGCGCGTGGCCTGGCCCAGGGCCACCACGTAGGCGCGCACGGCGTCCGAGACGTGGATCCCGCGCACGTGGGCGACCAGGCGGGCCGCCTCCTCCAGGGGCACGACCGGGCGCAGGCCCTCCAGCGGGGACCCGCCCCCGTGGTCGGAGAGCATCGTCATCTCGGCGGCGGTGTCCGGGTAGCCCATCGAGATCCGGGCCGTGAACCGGTCCCGCTGCGCCTCGGGCAGCGGGAAGGTCCCGTCCATCTCCACCGGGTTCTGCGTGGCCACCACCATGAACGGGGTGGACAGCCGGTAGGTGGTCCCGTCCGCGGTGACCTGTCCCTCCGCCATGCACTCGAGCAGCGCGGACTGGGTCTTGGCCGAGGCCCGGTTGATCTCGTCGCCGATCACCACGTTGGCGAACACCGGACCGGGCTTGAACTCGAACTCCCGCCGCGCCTGGTCGTAGACCGAGACCCCGGTGATGTCCGTGGGCAGCAGGTCCGGGGTGAACTGGATGCGCGCCACCGTCCCGCCGACCGCCGTGGCCAGCGTGCGGGCCAGCATGGTCTTGCCCACGCCCGGCACGTCCTCCACGAGCAGGTGGCCTCCGGCCAGCAGCACGCTCAGGGCGGTGCGCGCCGCCTCGGGCTTGCCGTCGATCACCGCGTTGATCCGGTCCAGGATCGCCTGCGTGTACTGGGGGAAGGACTCCATGGGCTCCTCGGCTTCCTGCTCGGGCTTCTGCCCCCAGTATGTCTGTCCGACCCCACCTCGTAGATTGGTCCGTGCCCGCGTGTTTCCCGCCCCTTCCCCGACCCCTGCCGAGGTGCCGCCCGTGACCGACCCCAACGCCACCCTCCTGACCGCCTCCCTGTGGCCCGACCCCGCGACCCGGCCCGCACCGGCTCCCGGCGCGGCCCCCGCCGCCTACGCGCCCGAGCACCACGCCGTGCCCGAGGACGCCCCCGCCGGGGAGGGCACCCGGCGCCGCTCCGCCCAGGGCGACGACGGACGCCGCCGCAACCTCGCCCACCCGCCGGCGCCGGAGCCGCTGCCGCACCCGGTGGCCGACAACCACACCCACCTCGACCTCCAGGACGGGCAGGTCCAGGTCTCGGTCCGCGACGCCGCGGACGCCGCCGCGCTCGCCGGGGTGGGCGGGCTCGTGCAGGTCGGCTGCGACGTCCCGTCCTCCCGCTTCGCCGTGGCCGCCGCCCAGGCCGACCCCCGGGTCCTGGCCGCGGTGGCCCTGCACCCCAACGAGGCGCCGGGACTCGCGGCGGCCGGGACCCTCGACGAGGCGCTCGCGGAGATCCGGGCGCTCGGGGAGCACGAGCGGGTGCGGGCCTTCGGGGAGACCGGTCTCGACTACTTCCGCACCGAGGGGGAGGGGCGGGAGCACCAGAAGCGGTCCTTCCGGGAGCACATCCGCTTCGCGAAGGAGACCGGCAAGGCACTGCAGATCCACGACCGGGACGCCCACGCCGACGTCGTCGCGCTCCTGCTCGAGGAGGGCGCCCCCGAACGCACCGTCTTCCACTGCTTCTCGGGGAACGCGGAGCTCGCCCGGACCTGCAACGAGCACGGCTGGTACATGTCCTTCTCCGGGACCGTGACCTTCAAGAACAGCCACGACCTCAAGGCCGCGCTGCGGACCGCCCGCCCCGAGCTCGTGCTCGCCGAGACCGACGCCCCGTTCCTCACCCCGCACCCGTACCGGGGCCGGCCCAACGCCAGCTACGTGGTCAACTACACGGTGCGGGGGATGGCCGAGATCCTGGAGCAGGAGCTGGAGCCCCTGTGCGAGCGGATCTGGGCCAGCACGGTGGAGGTGTACGGCAACTTCTGACCCCGGGTCTCGGGTCTCGGGTCCCGGGTCCCTGGCCCCTCGCGTCCCCGCGTCGAGTCCCCAGTCCCGTGCCGGATCCCCAATGTCTCCGCTGGGGATCCGGCACGGGACTGGGGACTCGCGACACACACACGGGTTGCCGATGCGGGCCCGGTGTGGCACCCGGCACGGCTTCAGCGGCCTCCGGCGGCCTGTCGCATCGCTGCCTCGATCCTGGCGACGGTGTCGTGGGGAGTGCGCACGACGTCGTCCCACCCGATCCTGAGCACGGTCCAACCCTGTTCCTGGATCTCGACCTCGCGGCGTCGCTCGGCCCGGATCACGGTGGCGATCGTGCCGGGATCCGCGTATTTGACCTCGCCGTCGAACTCGAGGACGAGCATGCACTCCGGCCACGCGAAGTCCACCCGGTACGAACCCGTCCGTCCCCTGACGACCCACTGCAGCTCCGGCGTGGGCAGCCCTGATTCCGCCAGCATCAGCCTGGCCAGCGTCTCGCCGACGGACTCGGACCTGGTGTCCATGGCCCGGAGGACGGCCCGTGCGCGCCGCACACCCCGCTGGCCCCTCCACTCGGTCAGTCGTCCCTCGAGCCGAGCACGGGAGAGGCCGAACCGGTGTGCCTGATCGGCCAGCACCACGGCGTCGACGAAGGGCAGGTAGCGGGCGCAGTCCAGCAGCGTGCGCTCGCCGGAGGTGAGCTTGATCCCCTCGACCTGTGTCACGTCCGACTCCGGCAGGATCGCCTGGTGCCGGACCACACCGGCGTAGCCGTTGTGCGTGCCGTGCTCGGGAGCGGAGATCGTGTGGATCCGGGTGGGCACCCGTCGCAGGCGCAGGTCGAGGACCAGTGCGGCCGAGGCAAGGCACAGCACCGGCGGCACCGATGCCGCACGGCAGAACGCCTCGTACCTGAGCAGCATGCGCTCCTCGGGCCTCAGCTCCCGGTACGGCGCCGCGTCCGTGAAGTAGCCGGGATGGACGCGGACGAGTCGGCCGGACCGGACGAGGCGATGGATCTCGCGGCTGCTGGTCCCGGAGTCGAGGAGCTCAGCCGTGCTGCGCAGCGTGGTCATGGCTCGTGGATAGTCGTGCTCGCGGAGCGGCGGGCCGGGTGGCCCGGCCACTGTGGAGAGGACCCGGCGCCCACAGTTGCCGGCCTGCCGTGGGCAGTGACACCGAACCCTCCGCGAGTCCCCAGTCCCGTGGCAGATCCCCAGGACGGACGCTGGGGATCTGCCACGGGACTGGGGACTCGGTGCATGGGAGACGCAAAGGGGAGGCGCAGGGGAGGGAGCGGGGCGGCCGATACGATATCCCGGTGACAGAATCCACCCCTCCAGGACCTGCCGTCCGCCCCCTGCTCGGGCCCGCGGAGATCCGCGCGCTCGCCGAGCAGCTGGGCATCCGGCCGACCAAGACGCTCGGGCAGAACTTCGTGATCGACCCCAACACGATCCGGCGGATCATCGCCGCGGCCCGCCTCGGGGCCGGGGAGACGGTGCTCGAGGTGGGGCCGGGCCTGGGCTCGCTCACGCTCGGGCTGCTCGACGCCGCCGAGCGGGTGGTGGCCGTGGAGATCGACCCGCCGCTGGCCGCGCAGCTGCCGCACACCGTGGAGCGCTTCCGGCCGGAGCTGGCGGACCGGCTGAGCGTGCTCGAGCAGGACGCCATGCGCGTCCTGGAGCTGCCGGCGGAGCCCACGGCCCTGGTGGCCAACCTGCCCTACAACGTGGCCGTCCCGGTGCTGCTGCACCTGCTGGCCCGCTTCCCCTCGATCCGCCACGGGCTGGTCATGGTCCAGGAGGAGGTGGCGGACCGGCTCGCCGCGGTGCCCGGGTCCAAGGTCTACGGGGTGCCGTCGGTCAAGGCGGCCTGGTACGCCGAGGTCACCAAGGCCGGGACGATCGGCAAGAACGTGTTCTGGCCGGCTCCCAAGATCGCCTCCGGGCTGGTGCGCTTCGTGCGCCGGGAGCAGCCGGTGGCGGACGTGGACCGGGAGCTGGTCTTCGCCGCCGTGGACGCCGCGTTCGCCCAGCGGCGCAAGACCCTGCGCGCGGCGCTGGCCGGGTGGGCCGGGTCCGCCGCGGCGGCGGGCGAGGTGCTCGAGGCCGCCGGGATCGACCCGGCGGAGCGGGGCGAGAAGCTGGGCGTGCCCGAGTTCGCCCGGATCGCGCAGGCCGGCGCCGCGGCCGGGCTCACGGCGGGGGCGCGCGGGGCATGAGCACGACGGCGCTCACGGAGCAGGCCCAGGCCCCCGGCAAGGTCAACCTCTTCTTCGCCGCCGGCCCGCCGCGCCCGGACGGCTACCACGACGTGGCCAGCCTCTACTGCGCGGTGAGCACCGTCGAGACCGTGACGGCCACGCTCACCGCGGGGACCGGGATCGCCGTGGGCGTGGCCGCGGTCCCCGGCTCGCTCGTGGCCCAGCAGATCGGCCTCGGCACCTTCCGCCTGGACGCGGTCCCCACGGACGGCTCCAACCTGGCCGTCCGAGCGGCCCGCGCGGTGCTCGAGCGCTTCCCGGAGCTGCCCGGCGGCCTGCACCTGCAGATCGACAAGGCCGTGCCCGTGGCCGGCGGCATGGGCGGCGGCTCCGCGGACGCCGCCGCGGCGCTGACCGCCGTGAACCGGCTCGCCGCCCGGGCCTGCAGGGCGCCGGGGCTCGACGACGGCGCCCTGCTCGAGCTGGCCGCCGGTCTCGGCGCGGACGTGCCGTTCGCGCTGACGGGCGGCGCCGCGGTGGGCACCGGCACGGGGGCCCGGCTGCGGCCGGCGGCGGTCGGGGCGCCGCTGCACCTGGTGCTCGTGGCGGCCCCGGCCGGGCTCTCCACGCCGGCCGCCTACGCCGAGCTTGACCGGCTGCGCACGGACGAGGACGTCCCGCCGCCCCGGCTGCCGGAGGGTCTCGAGGAGGCCCTGGCCGCCGGAGCGCGGCGGGAGCTGGCACCGCTGCTGCGCAACGACCTCCAGCCCGCCGCCCTCTCGCTCGCCCCCCGGCTGGAGCCGGTGCTGGCCGCCGGCGTGGCGGCCGGGGCCCTGGCGAGCTTCGTGTCCGGCTCCGGGCCCACCGTGGCGCACCTGGTGGCGGACGCTTCCGCGGCCGAGGACCTGGCCGGACGGCTCAGGGGCCGGGGAGCGCCCGCCCTCGCGGTGCGGGCTCCCTGAGCCCCGGCTGCCAGCCGCCAGCGCCTCGTGCTGGCCTCCCGGGTCCGGGTGGCGCCGGGAACGATCACTGCGCCTGCGGCAAGGACTCCCGCGCCGTCCACAGCAGCCGCCGCAGCACGTCCCCGCGGTGCCGGGCGCCGTGCCCGGCCCGGCTGAGCGCCGAGCCGAGCCGGCGGGTGGCCAGCTCGGGGTGGGCGCGGCGGGGCTCGGTGCGGAACTCCGCCGGGCGGGCCAGCGCGGCGTCCAGCAGACCGGCGAGCGCGTCGCCGGTGTCCGGGCGCAGGGCCTCGCCCTGGCCCACCATGTAGGCGGTGAACACGGCCTGGTGGTTGTCCACGTGCTCGCCGAGCCGGGCCAGCCGGGGCACGGCGAAGGGCATCAGCCCGAGCCCGCGGGCGTCGAGGATCGAGCCGGGTCCGCCCTGGACCACCACGGCGGAGGCCCGCCGGTAGTGCTCCAGCAGGTCCGCCCGCGGCAGCCGCGGGACGGAGACGGCCAGGTTCGAGGGCCGGCTGAAGCCGTGCTGCAGCAGGCAGCTCACGTCCGGGCGGGTGACGAGCCAGTCGTCGACCCAGTCGACGAGCCGGTCGAAGACGTGGTGGTCGGTGCCGAGGGAGACCACCACGTCGTAGGTGGTGCCCCGGCCGTCGGGTCCGATGGTGTCCATGGTTCCTCCTGGGGTGCTGGGTGGGTGCCGGTGCGCCGTGCGGCTACATCAGTGCGCCGATGTTGACGGCGTCGGGGAAGTGCTTGCGCTGCTCCTCCCACTGGACGGCGAAGACGTCCGAGAGGGGGTAGCACAGGCGCCCGCTGAGGGTCGGCATCGTGATCCGGTCGAAGCACTCGATGAAGACCGTCCGGATCCCCAGCAGCCGGGCCACCAGGAAGAACGGGACGGACACGCCGGCCCCGGTGGTCAGCACGGCGTCGGGCCGCTCCGCGCGCAGCAGCCGCCAGGCGAGCCCGGCGTTGCGGACGGCGTTGGGGATGTTGCGGGTGGTGGGGAAGTGGGCCCAGTGGGTGGTCTCGCCCTCGAGCAGGGCGTGCACCTCCGGCAGGTCGAAGGTGACCCAGGACCGCTCGTGGGCCCGCCACAGTTCCTCGAGGTTCATCAGCTGCGCGAGGTGCCCGCCGCCGGAGGAGACCATCATGAGACGCACGGTCAGGCTCCCGTCGTGCCGGCCGGGGCGGGCCGCGCCTGGCGCTGGAGGACGAACGCGGGGACCACGGCGGCGCGGCGCCCGGCCAGCCGGTCGAGCAGGCCCCGGGAGCGGGACAGCTCGCTGCGGGCGTCGACCGTGACCACCAGGCCGTCGATCCGGTCGGTGAGGGCGGCGAGCTGCGCGGTGCTGGTGCGCGGCGGCACCACGGCCAGCAGCACGGTGGGCGGCGCGTCCTGCAGGGTCAGCCAGTCGTCGAGCGGGCCGACCGCGCTGGTGAGCGTCTCCTCGTCCACCAGCTCGACCGTCCCGCCCCACTGCTCGAGCACGGAGCGCAGGGCGCGGACGGCGACCTCGGCCTGGCCCGGCCTCGCGGAGTGCACGGCGAGCCGGGAGCCGGGACCGGGCACGGAGCCCTCCCCGTCCCGGGCCAGGAGGCGCAGCAGCTCGAGGGCGCCGTCCTCGTCGTCCTCGGAGCGCAGCGTCACCACGGAGGCGGTCCCTGCCTCGGCGAGCCGCTCGGGGCGGTGCACGCTGCGGTCGGTGCGCTCGCGCAGCAGGCCGGCGAGCACGCCCAGGACCAGCCCGCCGACGAGCCCGCCGGCGGTGAAGAGCAGCAGCCCGGCCGAGGACGGGTTCTCGGGGGCCACCGCGTCGCTGATGATCCGCCCGGGCGTCGGCGCGATGAGGGACGCCGCGGTGCGCTGCTCGCGCAGCTGCTCGACGGCGGAGTCCTGGGTGTCGTCCTTGGACAGGCTGGCGATGGAGTCGTCGAGGCGCTCCACGGCGGCCTCGGCGGCGGCGGTGACGGTCCCGGCGCGGTCCTCCAGGTAGGCGGCGGCCAGCGCGTTGGCGCGGTCGGCGGCCTCCTGCGGGTCGGTGTCGGAGACGGTCACCCGGAGCACCTGGCTCTGCGAGGGCGCCTCGGTGTCGGCGGCCTCGAGCAGCTCCTCCGCGAGCTTCGGGTCGGCCCGCTCGAACGGGACGTCCTCCAGCTCCGCCGCGGCGCGCAGCGCGACCTGCTGCGAGGACAGCGTGGCCGCCTCGGTGTGCATCTCGATCTTCTCCTCCCCGGACTCGCCCGTCAGCGGGTTCACGGCGGCGGGGGTCACGGTCAGGGAGGCGGTGGCCTGGTAGGACGGCGGCCACAGCAGACCGGCCAGCACGGCCAGGGCCGCGACCACCAGCCAGGTCGCGAGGATGGTGGGCCAGCGCCGCAGCGTCCGGCGCCACTGCGCGCCCAGGTCGGCGGGCGGAGCGTGGCGGGCGGTCTCCCGCGCGGCGTGCGCCCTGGTTCTGCGCCGGTCGGCGCCGATCGTGCTCAGCGTGTCGCTCATGTGGAACTTCCCCCTCGTTGATCGGTCGTGGCCCCTGCCCGCCCCCCGGCGCGCACTGCGGGGCCACGTCCCCCCTGTGGACGGCTGCCGGGGTCGTCCCGGCGGCAGCGTCCTGAATGTCGATCGATACGAATGTTACTTGTGCAAATTCATAGTGACCACGGTCCGGCCGCGGCCGGCCGTGGCCTCTTCGGCTGACAGCCGGGCCCGGGTGTCCCCGCGTCGGCGGACGACGAGGACCGCGACGGCGCCGCCCACCAGCAGGCCCAGGAGCCCGGCGTGCACGAGCAGACCCGTGGTCCCGGCCCCGAGCAGGGCCCGGACCAGCAGCCCCCCGCCGCCGGCCACGGCCGCGGCCGTGAGGGCGATCGCACCCACCACGGACCAGCGCGGGGCGATGCCCAGCAGCCGCACGGACTGGAAGAGGGCCAGGCCGGTGTCGGTGAGCACGGAGGCGGCCCACGCCGTGGCGGCGCCGACGAGACCCCACTGCGGGATGAGCCACAGGTTCAGGGCCACGGCGACGGCCAGGGCCGCGGACTTGTTCAGCAGCTGCCAGCGGCTGCGCCCGGCCATCAGCAGCAGCGACTGCACCCCGCCGGCGGAGACCGCCAGCAGCATGGCCGAGGCGATCACCAGCAGGGCGGGGTAGCCGGCGTCGAAGCCCTCGCCGAAGAAGGACAGGACCGCCGGGCCGAAGACGATCAGCGTCAGGTAGAAGGGCCAGGCACCGGCCACGAGCACGGCGGTGGTGCGGGTGAACACGGAGCGGGCCGTGGCGACGTCGCCGACGGCCAGGGCGGCGCTGATGGACGGGCCGGTCACGATGCGGGCGGTGTGGTCGAGCATGGTCCCCACCCGGATGCAGCGGTTCACCACCCCGTACACGCCCGCGGCGGCCGGGCCCAGGAAGAACGCGACGAGCAGCACGTCGAGCCACTCGAGCAGGGCCTCGACCACGGCGGTGACCCCGCGGGCGGAGGCGAAGGACCAGAACGCCCGGGACCGCTCCCGCACCTCCTCCGGTGCCGCCGCCGGATCGGCGGGGGCGGTCACGGCGCGGCGCACCAGCGCCACGGCCACGACCGCGACGACGAGCACCGGCACGGTCCACGCCGCGGTCAGGGACAGCAGCCCGCCGCCGAGCGCGACGACGGCGACGACCGCGAGCACCCGCAGGCAGGGCAGCAGCACGTTCTGCAGGAACGAGAAGGTGGGCACGCGGTGCAGGCCGCGCAGCGCGCCGAAGGCGAGGTTCATCGCGGCGCCGAGCACCAGGAACGGCGTGGCCAGCAGCACCGCCGAGCGCACCTCCGCGGGCACCGGCACCAGCCCGGGCACGGCCACGGCCAGGGCGGTGGTGCCGGCCACGGCGGTGGCCAGCACCAGCACGGGCTTCCCCGCGATCCGCAGCACCTCCGGGATGCCGCCGGCCCGGCCGCGGGCGGTCAGGGCCGGCACCGCCCGGACCAGCCCGGTGTCCGCGCCGAAGGTGGACAGGGTGGTGGCGATGGCCAGCAGCGCCACCACCTGGAAGAACTGCCCGGCGGCGGCCGCGCCCGAGGCGTTGGAGACCACCAGCGTGGCGGTGAACGCCAGGACCGCCCCGGTCACCACGAAGGCGAAGGTGAGCGAGCCCGAGCGGGCCAGCCGGTGCGGGTTCACAGCTGCTCCCCGTACCGCTGGGCGCGCAGCAGCACGGCCAGGCTGAGGCAGATCAGGATGAACTGGACCGCGTCCAGGCCGTAGTAGGCGAAGAAGACGCAGGCCGCCACCGGCACGGCGTGCACGAGGATGCCGGTGCTGGAGCGCACGCGCAGGGTGGCCAGGGTGCCGCCGTGCAGGAAGGCCATGAACAGCCCCAGGCCCACGAACCCGTAGCAGAACATCAGGGTCCAGAGATAGCCCTGGGTGCCCATGTGGATGCCCACGGTCTCGTCCAGCAGCGGCGCCCCGTAGCCCAGCAGCGGCGAGTCGAGGGTCGCGAGGAACGTGTCCGTGTACAGCTCCCCGCGGTCCCCGGTGCTGTCGCTGTACTGCTGGCGGCCCAGGATCCGCTCGACGGATCCGCTGGCCACCAGCCATCCGGCGACCGCGGCCGCGACCGCGATCCCGAACAGTGCGGGCAGCACCCGGCCCTGGAGGGCCCAGCGGACCAGGACGTAGCCCATGGCCAGTCCGATGCCCAGGAACATCCCGCGGTTCGTGGTGGCCACGGCGGGCACGAGCGAGACCGTCAGGCCGGCCACGACGAGCAGGTGCCGGGCCCGGAACCGCACGGTGGTCAGGTACGCCAGCACGAGCGGGGTGAGGATCACGAAGCCGGAGCCCCACCCGTTGGTGTACGGGAACGGGGCCGAGGGCCGGTTGTACGGCTCCGGCGCGCCCCACGGCTGCTGGACCTCCGCCAGCGGCGGGAACACGAAGTCCTGCACGAGCTCGTTGGCGGTGAGCACCTCCGGCAGCAGCAGGCCCACCGGGGTGGTCAGCCGCGCCTCGGGGATCACGAGGGCCAGGCAGCCCAGGCCCACCAGGGTGGTCCAGGCGGCCACGGCCGCCCGCAGCACCCGGCGGTGGTCCAGGTGCTCCCGCGCGTTGTAGTAGTAGACGAAGAACACGGTCGCGGAGAAGATGTTGACCCACCGCAGCGCGAACCCCAGCCAGGAGCCGAGGCCCTCGATCTGCACGGAGCCGGCCGCCGCCCACAGCAGGAAGACCGCCAGGATCCAGGCGGGCGCGGGGACCACGACGCTGCGCCGCAGCACCAGCAGCACCAGCATGAACAGTGCCAGCAGCGTGGGTGCGAACTGCAGGGCTCCGAGCGCCCAGATCACCGGCAGGCCGTAGAACAGCGTCAGCAGCGGCCAGGCCGGCAGGGCGGCGGGTCCGGCCGGCGCGGGCCGGGCCACCGGGGACGTCAGGAGCGCCACGGCGGCCTCACAGCCCCCGGCCGAGGTTGTGCATCGCGTCCAGCAGCCGCTGCGGGCTCACCGCGCCGCTCGCGACGGCCAGCGCGCCCCACGCCCGCAGCTGCACCGGGTTGCGGCGCAGCGTGGTCCCGGCCCAGCGGACGGCCTCCCGCCGCCGGCCCAGCGCGGCGTGGGCGAAGGCCACCTGGCCCGTGATCTCCGCGGTGCCCTTCGCCGTGGTCTCGAACTCCGGGTACTTGCGCAGCAGGTAGGTCAGGGCCGCGGCGATGTTCTCCCACTTCTCGGAGAAGAAGGACGGGCGGTCCCAGCGCACGGTCAGCACCGTCTCGGGCACCGAGTGCACGGGGGCCTGCCGGGCCAGGCGCAGCAGCAGGTCGTAGTCCTCCCCGTAGGAGGAGGGCAGGTCCTCGTCGACCAGGCCCACGGCGCCGAACAGGTCGGCGCGGCGGCAGACCAGCGCGGAGGGGTGGATCTCGACCGTCCGGGAGACCAGGAGGTCCTCGAAGGTGGCCACGGCCGGCGGGACGCGCTCGACCGTGCGGGCGTGGGAGACGATGCGGATCCCGCCCGCGACGGCGGAGGCCTCCGGGTGCTCGGCCCAGAAGCCGACCTGCCGGGCCAGCTTGCCGGGCGCCCAGGCGTCGTCGTCGTCGCAGAAGGCGACGAGCTCGCCGGTCGCGGCGTGGATGCCGGTGTTGCGGGCCCCCGCCAGGCCGGGGGTGCGCGTGTTGGGCACGGTGCGCAGTACCACCCCGGCGGGGACCGCCACGTCCTCGAGCGGGTCGACCTCGATGCGGTCGAAGACCACGACGAGTTCCAGGGGCCCGGGGTAGTCCTGCTCCACGATGGCGCGGACCGCGTCGCGCAGCATCTGCGGGCGCCCGGCCGTGGCCACCAGCACGGAGACGGACGGGTGGGCGGTGGAGGCCGCGGTCGCGGCCGGGGCGAGGGCGTCAGCGGACATGGGAGGTGCTCCTGTCGTCTGAGGATGCGATGGGATCGGAGGAGACGGCGGGCCGGGCGCGCAGCCCGACGTACTTGCGCCGCATGGACACCGCGCTGATCGCGGCCAGGGCCGCCAGCAGGGCGGCATAGGCCGGGAGGAACACGGCGGGGAAGCCCCACAGGAGGAAGATCCAGCAGGTGACCCCGGCGTCGGTGGGCAGGTTGAGGAAGGAGCGCAGCGGGCCCCCGGTCGAGGGCCCGGCCACGCGGTCGCGCCGCCGCAGCTGCTCGGCCAGGATCTGGCTCATGAACTGCCCGGTCCCGACCAGCACGAACAGCGCCGGCAGCACGACCAGCAGGGCCGGTGCCGTGCCGTCCGGGCCCCCGTGCAGCAGCCAGGAGGCCATCGCGGCCAGGTGGATCGCCGGGGTGCGGACCGAGTCGACCACGTGGTCCAGCCACTCACCGGCCGGGGACCCCGTGCCGGTGAGCCGGGCCACCTGGCCGTCGGCGGAGTCCATGACGTAGCCGGCGGCCAGGAACACCGCCACCACCAGACCGGTGAGGGGCGTGGGCGGGGCCGCGACGAGCACGGCCAGGCCCGTGGCCGACAGCGCCGCGCTCACGCCGGTCACCCCGTTGGCGGTGAGCCCGTCCGCGGCCGCCCGGGCCGCCGCGAAGCGGGCGAGCGGGCGGTTGACCCACCGGGTGTAGGCCGGGACCCCCTGGCCGGGCTTCTGCGCGGCCCGCAGCCCGGCCAGGGCCTCCTGGTAGTCGGGGCGGTGCCGCGGTGCGGCGGTGGCGGTGCTCATCAGGCGTTCCCCTCCGTGCGGGGCGCCAGCTCGAGGTCGAAGGTGGCGTCGGTGGTGCTGGTCCAGTTGGAGTGCACCTCGGCGGCGATCACGTTCTTGCCGTTGCGCAGCAGCGACCCGGGGATCTGCACGACGACCGGCTCGGCCACCGCGGTGGCGGTCCGGCGCGCCGACGAGGCGAAGGTCCCGGACGTCAGCGCGCCGTCGGGAAGGTTGGAGCGGACCACCTCCTTGCCGTTGACGTAGACGGCCACGCCGTCGTCGGCCCTCGTGGTGAGCGTCAGCTCCACGAACTTCGAGGCGTCGGCCACGTCCACGGTCCGGCGGTAGTAGGTGGTCAGCGGGCGGGTGCCGTCGGCCACGAGCGTGGTCTTCACCGAGGCGTCGCCCCAGCCGAGCACGGCCGAGCCCTGCTTCCAGGCGGCGTCGTCGAAGGCCGTGCCGGACCAGCCGGCGGCCGGCGGATTGGCGCGGTCGTGGTGGTACCTCCACACCGCCCCCTGGGCGACCAGCGCGTCCGCGACGGCGGGCTCCTCGGCAGCAGGCTCCTCCGCCGGGGGCGCCGGCTGCGTGCCGGCGGTCACGACGGCGGAGAGGTCGAAGGTCGCGTCGGTGGTGCTGGCCCAGTTGGAGTGCACCTCGGCGGAGATCACGTTCTTGCCGCTCTTCAGCGCCGATCCGGGGACCTCGACGACGACCGGCTCGGCCACCGCGGTGGCGGTCCGGCGCGCCGACGAGGCGTAGGTCCCGGACGTCAGCTCGCCCTGGGGGAGGTTGGAGCGGACCACCTCCTTGCCGTTGACGTAGACGGCCACGGCGTCGTCGGCCCGGGTGGTGAGGGTCAGCTTCGCGACCTTCGAGGCGTCGGCCACGTCCACGGTCCGGCGGTAGTAGGTGGTCAGCGGGCGGGTGCCGTCGGCCACGAGCGTGGTCTTCACCGAGGCGTCGCCCCAGCCGAGCACGGCCGAGCCCTGCTTCCAGGCGGCGTCGTCGAAGGCCGTGCCGGACCAGCCGGCGGCCGGCGGATTGGCGCGGTCGTGGTGGTACTTCCACACGGCGCCCTCGGCGATCAGGGTGCTCGTCCCGGGCGCGGGCGCGGGCGCGGGCGCGGGCGCAGGCGCAGGCTCGGGCGCCGGTGCCGGTGCCGGTGCCGGTGCTGGCGCCGGAGCCGGTGCCGCGCCGGCCACGACCACCGGGGTGGAGGCGGAGACGTTGCCCGCACGGTCCGCGGCGCGCACGGCGTACCGGGCGCCGTCCACGTGCGGGACCTTCAGGGTCGTCCCCGTGGCGGTGCCGATGGGGCGGTCGTTGCGCAGCACCTGGTAGCTCACCCCCGTCTCGGGGGCCGCCGTCCAGGTGAGGGCGTCGGAGGCGCCGTCCAGGGCGACCTTCAGGCCCGTGGGCGAGGCCGGGGCCTTGGCGTCGCGCGGGGCGAAGCGGAGGAAGCCGCCGGACCACTGGGCGGCGCCGGTGGAGGAGATGCTGCGGTTGATGTCGCCGCCGGTCCACAGGACCCCGTTGCTGTCCATCAGCGCGGCCCAGACCCCCCAGCCGCCGAAGCCCTTGATCTCGGGGTTGAACCCGGGGACGTAGCGTCCGCTCCTGGCGTCCCAGGCACCGATGGCGTTGATCCGGTCCGCGACCGTGGTCGGCTGGGTCGCGAGCCGGGTCCACTTCGTGGCGCCGGCGTTGAACCAGTTGAAGCAGTGGCACGCGCCGTAGACGGTGTCGTCGGTCGAGGTGATCGCCTGGATGTCGCCCCCGGAGGTGGTGATGCCCGCGGAGGTGCGCCGGAAGGTGGAGCGGTCGAAGCCGAACATCGAGTGCTCGGCGCCGCCGGCCCAGACGGTGGCGCCCTGCTCGCGCACGGCGAGCTGGAACCCCTTCTCACCCGGGTTCGTGTAGTCGATGTCGATCGACGGCTCCCAGGTCCAGGGGTCCACGGCGGCTCCGGCGCTGGTGCGCACCGCGGCGAGGCGGAACGCGGAGGCGCCCCGGGACTGGTTGAAGTAGCCGGCCGCGTAGAGCCGGTCGCCCTGGGGCGAGGCGTCGACGCTCGTCACGGTGCCGTTGAACTCCGGGTTCCAGCCGGCGTCCGGGGTGCGCGTGGAGATCTTCACGCGGGCACCGCCGCGGGCGTAGAGACGGTTGGTCTCGGTGCCGCCGCTCACGTGGGTGAAGGCGCCGCCCAGGTAGAGCCAGTCGCCCTGCACGTCGAGGGCCCGGACCTGCAGGACGCCGTTGGTGAGCAGGTTCTCCACCTTGAGCTTCCAGGCGGTGTCCACCTTGCCGGTGGTCGCGTCGAGCACCACGAAGCCCGGGGTGCTGACGCCGTTGACGGTGCTGAAGCGCCCGCCCACCGCCAGCCGGTTGTTCGGCAGCTCCGCGAGGGCCTTGACCTGGCCGTCGAAGACCGGGCGGAAGTCGGTGCGCAGCTCACCGGTGTTGACGTCGAAGGCCGCGAGGTAGGACTGGGCCACGCGCCCGGTGCCGGCCTGGGTCCGCTGCATGGCCTTGAAGTTGCCGCCGGTGAAGACCGTGCTCCCGATCTGCTCGAGGGCCTGCACCTCGGTGTTCATCTCGCCGCTCTGCCCGTCGGCGCGCTCGACGGCGCCCCACTTGGTCGGCTGGGCCCCGCTCTCGGGCAGGGCCCGCTGGGCGATCGCGGCGGTCCCGGCGTCCGGGATGGCCTTGCCGTCGAAGGCCTGCTGGGTGACCTTGGGCCGCAGGTACATCTGGGTGAAGGGCATGGCGCCCTTGCCGCCCGTGGCCGGGGACCACAGGTAGGTGGTCGAGGTGTTGCTGCCGAGCACCTCGTCGCCGTAGCGGAAGCCCCGCTGCCAGCTGGTCTCGGCGACGTCCGCGAAGCGCACGCGGGCGGTGCCGGTGGTGCCGAAGTCGTTCGTGGTGCCGGTGGTCCCGGAGACCACGCTCGTGCCGTACCGCAACGAGTAGGAGGTCACCGGGGTGCGGGAGCCGAAGGCCCAGTTCCAGTACGGCTTGGCGGAGATCTTCATCCGCCCCTCCTGCCAGGTGGAGCCCTGGGCGTCCCGGGCCCGGCGCAGCCGGATCCCGTCCTCGAGGGAGTCCGGTCGCTGGCCGTTGAGCAGGTCGTCGACCAGCTCGGAGGACAGCTGCTTCGGCGCGAACGCCGCGGTGCCCGTGACCGTCGAGGAGACGTCCTTGGGCGTGCCCACGCCCTGGTAGTACTCCTTCCAGTCGCTGCGGCCGCGGCCCACCATGACCCAGCCGCCGCCGTCGGTCACCTGGTCGCAGTAGAACTGCTCGGGCGCGGTCATGGCCGGGGTGACCAGCCAGTACACGCCCGAGGCGGACGCCGGGTCCCTCTGCTTGATCTCCCAGCAGGAGGCCGCGGCCGTGGCCGCCGTCCTCCCGTCCACCGGGGGCGGCGTGGCCGCCCCCACCGGGGCGAAGCTCAGGAGCGTCGCGGTGACGGCCAGCACGGTGCCGATGCCCAGCGAGGCCTTGCCGCGGGCCGTGCGCGCGCGGCGCCGGGCCCGGTCCGCCGGGGGCGGGGTGTTCGTGTTTCCCATGGTCTGGTTCCTCAACAGGTTCGTGCGGACGGGTCAGCAGGTCGGGTCGCCGGGGAAGCCGTGCTGGACGACTTGCCAGGACTGGCCCGGGTGGCGGAAGAGGTCGTAGTTGTGCAGCGCGCGGCGGTCCTTCTGCGCGCCGCGCACCACGTTGCCGTCGCGGTCCACGACGGTGACCCGGGACGAGTCCAGGCAGACGGTCACGCGGACGGCCTCGCCGTCCTCGGCCGGCAGAGGGGCGGAGATCGGTTCGCCGACGACGACGGGCACCCCGCGCTGCTCCCAGCCCTGGTGCTCGAACTCGGTCAGGGACGCGACGACCTCCTGGAGCGCGGAGCCGTCGGCCGTCCTCTCGACGGCCGCGACCGCGGCGGGGTCCAGCTCGGTGGTCTCCTGCTCGGCCGCGGACTGCGGGTTCTCCCGGACCGGGGCGTCGGACGGCACGAAGGCCTCCTGGGCATCGAAGACGGCCGCGATCTGCTCGACCTGCGGCGCGTCGGTGGCCACGGGCTTCGCCGAGGGCAGGTCCGAGGCCAGGACGTCCAGCGGTGTCTCCAGCTCCACGGCGCGGTTGTCGTCCCGCGCGTCGCCGCTGCTCCCGTCGTCCGTGCCGTTCTTCCCACCGGCGTCCTTCTGCGGTGCGTTCTTCTGCTCGGCGGCTTTCTGCTCGGCGTCCTTCTTCCCCGAGTCCTTCGGCTCGGCGGCCTTCTGCTCGGCCTGGGCCGCCGCGGACGGGCTGCCGTCGGCCGCCGGCTCGTCGGTCGCCCCGGCGGTGCCGCAGGCGGTGAGCAGCCCGGCGAGCACGAGTCCGCCCAGGACGCCGCGCACGGTGTGGACGGTGGGACCTCGAGTGCTCGATGGGCACGACGGGTCAAGAATCATGTCAGTTCCCCCCAGATCTGAGCTCCGGCACGGATCGGCCGGTGCCGTGTGCGATCCTCCGCGGGCAGCGGGTCGAGGGACCCCCGCGGTGCTCCGGACGACCCCCCGCCCGGATTCATTGGATCGCATGGAGTCTAACCCCGGGATTCACTATCGGGAACGATCGTCGGTGTCCCCTTTTGTGACCCGCTCATTCAGATGCAAACGCGGATATCCCGGGAGTAGGGTGAGGCGATCACCGAGGTTCCCGGATGCAAAGACGGGGGGCTCGGACGGGAAGCGGGACGGCCGGCGCTCGGGGGAGCGCCTCGTCCGCGATGTGACGCAGGGGGGCGTGGTGGCGGGGGAGACAGCAGTGCCGGAACCGGCAGCGGTGCGCCGAGGAGGACGGGCGCAGCTGCCCGTGCGGCAGTTCGCGCACCTGGATGCGATGCGGGCCGCCGCGGTGATGCTCGTGGTGCTCGCCCATGCGGGACTGGAGCTGGTCCCGGGGGGCAGCGGGGTGACGATCTTCTTCGTCATCTCGGGCTTCATCATCACGCACCTGGTGCTCAAGGAGCACCGGCGCACCGGCGGCTTCGACATCGGCGGGTTCTACCGCCGGCGGGCCCTGAAGCTGGCGCCGCCGCTGCTGGTGGCCCTCGTGCTGCCCACCGCGCTCTACGCCTGGCTGGTGCGGCCGGTGGACCTCGGCGACGTCCTGGGCCAGGTCTTCTTCTTCTTCAACTGGCGCTACGTCGACTCGCAGGTGGACGTGCTGCCCGGCTCGATCGTGGTGTGGAGCCTGTCCATCGAGGAGCAGTTCTACGTGGCCTTCGCGCTGGTCTGGCTGCTGCTGGTGGGCCGCCGCCGCCCGGCCACTGCGCTGGCCGTGCTGGCCGGGATCGCCGCCGTCACCTCGGCGGCGGCGCGCCTGGTGCTGCACCTGGGCGGGGCGAGCGCGGACCGGATCTACTTCGGCACGGACACCCGGCTGGAGGCCATCGCGATCGGCGTGCTCGCCGCGCTGTGGTACGCCCGCACCACCCGGGAGGGCGCTCGCGCCCCGGCGTGGTGGGGCCGGGACCGGGTGCTGGTGCTGGCCCTGCTGCTGTACCTGGGCTCGCTGCTGATCCGCGACGAGCTGTTCCGCGAGACCGTGCGCTACTCGGTCCAGGCGCTCGCCGCCTGCCTGGTGGTGCTGTGGGGCCTGCACGGGCCCACCGGTGCCCTGGGCGCCCGTGCGCTGGCGGTGATGCGGTGGCGGCCGATCCAGCTGCTGGGCCTGGCCAGCTACAGCATCTACCTGCTGCACCTGGGCACCCGGCACCTGCTCACGGCGCTCGTGGGCGAGCTCCCCGGCCCGGGCGGTGTCGCGGTGCACGTGGTGCTGGGCACCGCCGCCGGCATCGCGTGCTGGTGGTTCGTGGAGGAGCCCGTGGCCCGCTGGCACCACCGCCGCCGGGGACGTGCGGCCGCACCCGCCGCGGCCGTGCTCGCCGGCCGGCCCGCGGTTCGGCCCGCGGGTCAGCCCGCCGGCTGAGCCGGCGGGAACCGGATCGGCGGGGGCCGGCACACAGTTTTCGCGCCGCGCACCGGGAGGGTGCGCGGCGGACAGTCCGACAGGGACTCCCGGCGGGGGCCGGGCGGTCCACCGGGCCGGGGCGCGGGACGTCCCGGCGAGCTACGAGGGGGAGTGAGCGAGATGAGCACCAACCAGTCCGCACCGAGGGTGGGATACGCGGCCGGGGCGTTCGACCTGTTCCACGTGGGACACCTGAACATCCTGCGCCAGGCGAGGCAGCACTGCGACCACCTGATCGCCGGGGTGGTCTCCGACGACCTGATCGAGATCACCAAGGGCCACCGTCCGGTGGTCTCGCTGCGGGAGCGGATGGAGATCGTCGAGCACATCCGCTACGTGGACCAGGTCCACGCCGAGGTGCTCCTGGACAAGCTGGACACGTGGCAGGAGCTGCGCTTCGACGTGTTCTTCAAGGGCGACGACTGGCGCGGCACCCCGAAGGGGGAGCGGCTCGAGCAGGAGTTCGCGGCGGTCGGGGTGGAGGTCGTGTACTTCCCGTACACGGTGCACACCTCCTCCACCAAGCTGCGCGCCGCCCTGGAGGTGCTCTCGCTGCCGGTTGCCTGACCGGTCAGCGACGCGCGTCGGGACGGGCGTCCGGCCCGGGCTCGGGGCCGGGTCCGCCCGTGGCCCACGGCGGCCGTGCGGTCGTCGAGCCCGCGCGCGACGACGACGCGCCCGGGGGCCCCTCCGGCAGCGGGCCCGGCTCCGGTTGCGGACGCGGTGCGGAACCGGCCCGGGACTCCGGCCCGCCGACCTGCGGGTACGCCGGGCCGGTGGTCTGCGGGTACGCCGGGCCGGCGCCGGCCTGCGGGCCGCGCACCGGACCCGCTCCGCGTCCGCCCCGGTGCGCCCGGGCACGGCGCGCGGCGTCCCAGGCCCACACCACGAGGGCCCCGACGCCGAGCAGCGCCACCAGCAGGGCGACCACGGGTCCCAGGTAGGGCACCGACCGCAGCAGCACGTAGACCAGCAGGCCGAGCGCCAGGGCCAGCACGCGCCTGCCGAAACCGGCCGGCGCGGGGTCCCGGAGCAGGAGCCCGCCGCCGGTGAGGCCGGCCACGACCGGGGCCACCAGGGCGATCGCCAGGACCAGGCCCAGCACGAGCACGACGTCGAGCACCACGCCGCCGGCCACGACCGCGGCGGCGAGTCCGCCGAGGGTGAGCAGACCCAGGGCGATGCCCAGCAGGATCGCGGTGAACAGGACCACGAGGACGGCCACGGCGGTCCCGGCGATCGCGAGCGCGCCCCACCCGAGGCTGAGCAGGGGGCGGGCCCGCAGCACGGAGGCCGCACCGGTCACGGCCCGGGGGATCACCCACAGGGCCAGCAGCCCGGCCAGCAGCAGCGTGACGAACCTCCGCAGGCCGTCCAGCAGCAGGGTGAGCGGCCCGGTGGGGCCGGCCGGCTCCACCTCGTCCACGGCGACCTGCTCGTAGCTGATCCTCCCGGCGACCTCGGCGCCCGGTGCGATCGAGGCCTCGGTGCCCGAGCGGTAGGAGAGGTCCCCGGCCAGGCGGGCTCCGTCCGTGAGCGTCAGCCCGGGCTCGACCTGCGGCACGGGGAACTCGGTGGCCGGTGCCCAGGCGGCCTGCATCTCGTCGCGGCTGCCGACCTCGGCCTCCACGTCCCCGCCGATCTCGCCGGCCAGGGCCAGTCCGCCCGCGCCGGCGGTCACGTCCCCGTCGATGCCGCCCGCCAGCAGGGCCTGGTAGGCGCCCAGGAGCACGTCCCCGCCGACCACGGTGCCGGGGCGGGTCTGCAGGCTGTAGCCGGCCGCGACGAGGTCCCCGGTCACCCGGGCCCGCTCGCCGAGGGAGAGCATCTGCCCGGCGATCCGGGCGTCGTCGCCCACGGTGCCCTCGATCACCACGGTCTGCGCGGCGGCCAGGAGGTCGCCCTCGACCGTGCCGTTGATCCGCACCTGGCCCGCGGCGACCACGAGGTCCCCGCGCACCGTGCCGTCGACGACGACCTCGCCCGCGGCCACGTACAGGTCGTCGTCGACGACCTCGCCCTCCGCGACCCGGACGCTGTCCTCGCCGCGCACCTCGGCGGCTCCGCCGGCCGGGGCGGCCAGCAGGAGGCCGGCGAGCGCGAGGGCCAGCGCGAGGGCCAGCCGCAGCAGGACCGTGCTGGGCGTGGTGCGGGGCAGGTTTCGGGGCTTCATGCCTTCGAGTGGACGCCCGGTGCGGTGGGGAGTCAAGCACTTTGCCCGCTGTGACGGTGGCGGCGGACGCCGGGGAGCGCGGGCCCTCCGACACATACCCGCAGGTAGGTGACGAGGGCGTCACGGTTGCCCGTCCCTCCTGGTCGGAGTCGAAAAGCCGGTCCTAGCCTGAGCCTGTCGCGCGGCTCGCGCGCGGCGGGTCCGACCGGGGGTGGGTCATGAAGAAGATCCGAGCAGGTGTCGTCACGGCGGCCGTGGTGCTGGTGGGACCGGTGCCCGCGGCACTGGCGCACGGCGGCGAGCAGCCGCCGGGGCCGCGGGTCGTCGCGGAGGGCCTGGACAATCCGCGGCAGCTGAACTGGGACCAGAAGCACAGGTCGCTGGTCGTGGCCGAGGCGGGCCGCGGCGGACCGGAGTGCGTCGACGCCCGATGCACGGGACCGACCGGTGCGGTCACGCTGATCGAGAACCCGTGGTACCGCACGCCCACGGTCTCGACACCGGTCGAGGGACTGCTGTCCGCGGCGGTGCCGGGTGGGGCCTTCGCGGAGGGGGCCGCGGGTGCTGACACCACGGACGTGGAGGGGCAGCACATCGTCGCGGGCTACGACCCGGCGCGGTTCGATCCCGCCGTGCCCACGGCGCGGGGCGGATCGTTGCTGGTGGCGGTCGCCGAGGCGTCGGACGTGACCTCCGTCCTCGCCTACGCGGACCTGCAGGCGGCCGAGGAGGAGCTGAACCCGGACGGCGCGCAGGTCGACTCCAACCCGTACGCCGTCCTGTACGTGGACGAGGACGACGAGACGTCGCCGGACGGCTACGCGCTCGTGGCCGACGCCGGAGCGAACACCGTCTGGAAGGTCGAGCCGGACTTCTCCACACAGACGGAGGAGGCCCCACCGGAGTACGAGGTCACCGCGTGGGCCACGTGGCCCACCACCGTCCTGCCCGACGGCACGGACGATCCCGGGGGACCGGCCGAGTTCGTGCCGACGTCAATCGCCGCCGACGAGCAGGGCAACGTCTACGTGGGTGGGCTGGGATCGATCCGGCCGGGTGAGGCTTCTGTGGTGAAGTTCTCCGCGGACGGCGTCGAGCTGGACCGGTGGGACGGCTTCACCGGGATCACCGGGGTGGCGGTCGACGACCACCACCTGTACGTCTCGCAGCTGTTCGGCCCGACCCCGCCCCTGCCTCCGGGGGAGACCCCGGCGGACGAGGCCCCGCCGGCCTCCGGCGAGGTGCCCGGCCAGGTGGTGGTCCTGCACCGGCACCACGAGGACGCCCAGCGGTGGGCGGTCGACGTCCCGCTGCCCGCGGGCCTGGCCGTCGGCCGGCACGGCAGCGTCTACGCCTCGGTGAACAGCGTGGCCCCGGCCGAGGGCATCGCGGCGGGACCGGAGAACCCGGTCGGCACGGCCGTCGGCGGCGGCGCGGTCTGGGAGCTGGACTTCTCGGACGCCTACCGCGTCGATCCGGTCGAGCCCGCGGAGGGGTAGGAGCGGGACGGCGGCGGCGGCGGGATCCTGGTCCTGCCGCCGCCGTCGTTGCGCTGGGCCGTCCGCGCCGGGGACGACCCCGGCGGGGAGCAGCGGCCCCGGCTGCGGGCTCGGCCCGCGGCGGTTCCGCTCCGAAACCGCCGACCCCGGCCGGGCGCGGTCGGGCGCGGTCGGGCTCGGCCGGCACCGGTCCCGCGCTGCCGGCCTAGACCAGGTCCTCGGACAGCTCGAGCCAGCGCAGCTCGAGCTCCTCGATCTCGTCCTGGACCGCGGTCAGCCGGGCGCCGATCCCGGCCAGGCCGGTGTAGTCGGACTGGTCGTGGGCGGCCATCTCCGCGTGGATGGACTCGACCTTCGCGGTGAGCTTCTCCAGCTTCCGCTCGATCGCGCCCACCTCCTTCTGCGCGGCGCGGGCCTGGGCCCCGGAGAGCCTGGTGCCGCCCTGCGCCGTCGTCCCGCCCGCCCCGTTCGAGGCGGCCCCCGTGGCCGCCAGCGGGTTCGAGGCGCTCGCGGACCCGGCGGCCGTGCCGGTGCGGGACTGCGAGGCGAGCTCCAGGTACTGCTCCACGCCCCGCGGCAGGTGCCGGAAGCGGCCGTCGATCACGGCGTACTGCTGGTCCGTGACCCGCTCCAGGAGGTAGCGGTCGTGGGAGACCACCAGGAGGGTGCCCGGCCAGGTGTCGAGCAGGTCCTCCATGGCCGTGAGCATGTCGGTGTCGAGGTCGTTGGACGGCTCGTCGAGGATCAGCACGTTGGGCTCGTCGAGCAGGATCATCAGCAGCTGCAGGCGCCGCTTCTGCCCGCCGGAGAGGTCCTTGACCGGGGTGGCCAGCTGCTCGTTGGTGAAGCCGAGCCGCTCCAGCAGCTGTCCCGGGGTCATCTCCTTGCCGTCGGCCAGGTAGCTGGTGCGCCTCGAGGCGACCACGTCCGAGACCCGGTCCTCCGCCACGTCCTCCAGCTCGGACAGCTGCTGGGTCAGGGTCGCGATCTTCACGGTCCTCCCGCGCTTGACCCGCCCGCTGGTGGGCTGCACCTCCCCGGTGACCAGGCCGAGCAGCGTGGACTTGCCCGCGCCGTTGACGCCCAGGATGCCGGTGCGCTCGCCGGGGGCGATCAGCCAGGTGACGTCCCGGAGCACCTCCCGCGGCCCGTCGTCCTCGGTGGGGTAGGAGACGGAGACCCTCTCGAGGTCCACCACGTCCTTGCCCAGCCGGGAGACCGCCAGCTGGGACAGGGCCACGGTGTCGCGCGGCGGCGGGACGTCGTCGATCAGCTGGTTCGCGGCCTCGATCCGGAACTTGGGCTTGGCCGTGCGGGCGGGCGCGCCGCGGCGCAGCCACGCCAGCTCCTTCTTCATGAGGTTCTGCCGCTTGGACTCCACGGTGGCGGCCTGCCGGTCCCGCTCCACCCGCTGCAGGACGTACGCCGCGTAGCCGCCCTCGAAGGGCTCCACCATCCGGTCGTGCACCTCCCAGGTGTCGGTGCACACGGCGTCCAGGAACCACCGGTCGTGGGTGACCACGGCCAGGCCACCCTGGTTCTTCGGCCAGCGGTTGTTGAGGTGGCGGGCCAGCCACGTGATGCCGTCGACGTCGAGGTGGTTGGTGGGCTCGTCCAGGAAGATGACGTCCCAGTCCCCGGCCAGCAGCGCGGCGAGCGCCACGCGGCGCTTCTGTCCGCCGGAGAGCTCGCCGGCCTTCGCGTCCCAGTCGAGGTCCTTGACCAGCCCTCCGAGCACGTCCCGGACCTTCGCGTCCCCGGCCCACTCGTGCTCCTCGCGGCCGCCGACGACGGCGTGGCCCACGGTCAGCTCCGGGTCCAGCACGTCGGCCTGGTCGAGCATGCCGACCCGCACGCCGGAGCGCACGGTGACGCGGCCCCCGTCCGGCTTCAGCCGCCCGGCGAGCAGCTTCATCAGCGTGGACTTGCCGTCGCCGTTGCGGCCCACGATGCCGATCCGGTCGCCCTCGTCGATGCCGAGGCTGACGGCGTCGAAGACCGTCTTGGTGGGGAATTCAAGATGCAGGTTCTCGCCGCCGAGTAGATGTGCCACCCGTCAAGGGTACTCGCGTGCCCGCCCCCGGGCTTCCGCCCGCCCTCCTGCGCCGCAGACTCCGTCCCCTGCCCGCCGAGTCCCCAGTCCTGTGGCGATTCCCCATCCCGGATCGTGGGGAACTGCCACGGAACTGGGGACTCGGCGCTGGTGGCGTGCGGATCGTGGGGACTCGGCGCTGAGGGCGTCCGGCAGGACCGGGGAGCACCGGTGTGCGAACAGAAAGTTTTCAGCCACGGCACACGTGCGGGTGAGAACATGGAGCCATGGAGCAGCAGAAGCCGAGGGAGCAGTCCTCCTCGCCCACCGTCCACCCGCTCGGGACCCGCCTGGACGGGATCACGGATCTGGAGACCGCCGTGCGGGTCGTGCGGAACCATCCCGGGCCGGTGGAGATCCCCGCGGGACCCGGTCAGCTGGCCGGGCGCCACCTTGGCACCGTGCCCCAGCGGCAGGTCGGCGAGGCCCTGCGCGGAGCGGGCGCCGCCCCCCTGATCCTGCGGGCCGACATCTCCATCGACGAGGACATCCCCGACGAGGGCGTCATCGCGGTCCTCGACGACCACCTCTCCCTGGCCGCCGGCGTGGGCGCCGAGTACCTCGTGGTGCCCGGGGCCGGCGTCGGCGGTCGTCGCCGCAGCGAGGACCGGATCTTCTCGATGCTCGCCGCGCTCGCGGAGGCGGCCTCGGACCACCAGGTGCACCTCCTGCTGGAGACCGAGGGGCCCACCGCGGACGAGGTCGAGCTGATCCAGTTCCTGGAGCGCGCCCGCGCGGACGGCACCCTGGACATGGACTCGCACTACCTGGCCTCCGTGGCCTGGAACGTCGCCGCGTCCACCGCGGCGGGGGAGGGCCCGGCCGCCGCGTTCGAGCGGATGCGGCCGCTGCTGGACCGGGCGCCCCTGATCGTGTGCGGGGTGGACGAGGAGACCGCGGAGGACCTCTTCGCGGCCGTTCCGGAGCTGCGGGAGGCCGCCGCGGCGGGCCGGATCCTGGTGGTCCTGGGGCGTGCGGGAGCGGCCGGCGCCTGACGGCCGGGTGGTAGGGTGGCTCCCTGTGCACGGTGTGCACCACTGCCGTTCCACGGCGGTGCTCCGCCTTGGTGTAATCGGCAGCACCCCGGCCTTTGGAGCCGCGGAGTCTAGGTTCGAGTCCTAGAGGCGGAACGTCCGCATCCCGCCCGACAGCCTGAGGGCTCAGGCCCGCACAACGGAACCGAGACGGACCCGGTGAGCTCACCGGAGCCTCTCGACGATCGACGACCGAGGAGCTGCATCCCGCCGTGAGCATCCCCCACATCCCCGCCACCGATCCGGGGGCGGCCGGCGGGCCTGCCGCCGTCATCGTCCTCGCCGCCGGCAAGGGCACCCGGATGAAGTCCAAGACCCCCAAGATCCTGCACCGGATCGGGGGTCGTTCCATGGTCGGGCACAGCCTCGTGGCAGCGCGCAGCCTGCACCCGCGCAGGCTGGCCGCCGTGGTGCGCTTCGAGCGGGACCTCGTGGCCCCCCACGTCCTCGAGCAGGACCCCGGGGCGCTGATCGTGGACCAGGACGAGTTGCCCGGCACGGGCCGCGCGGTGCAGGTGGCGGTGGAGGCGCTCGACGCCCAGGAGCGGCTGGCCGGCACCGTGGTGGTCACCTACGGCGACGTCCCCCTGCTGACCCCCGAGGTGCTGCGCCGGCTCGTGGCCCACCACGAGGAGCGGGGCAGCGCGGTGACCGTGCTGACCGCCGACCACGAGCGGCCCGGCGGCTACGGCCGCATCCTGCGGGACGCCGACGGCTCCTTCCGCGAGATCAAGGAGGCCAAGGACGCCACCGAGGCCGAGCTCGCGGTCACCGAGATCAACTCGGGCATCTTCGCCTTCGACGCCGACGTCCTGCGCGACGCCCTCGCGCAGGTCACCACGGACAACGCGCAGGGCGAGATGTACCTCACCGACGTCCCGCTGCTGGCCCGGGAGGCCGGCCACCCCGTGGACGCGCTGAAGATCGAGGACCGATGGGAGGTGGAGGGCGCCAACGACCGCGTGCAGCTGGCCCAGCTCGGCGCCCACCTCAACCGCCGCGTCCTCGAGGCGCACATGCGCAACGGCGTGACGATCGTGGACCCCGCCACCACCTGGATCGACGTGCAGGTGCGGATCGGCCCGGACGTCACGATCCTGCCGGGCACGCAGCTGCACGGCGGCACCCGGGTGGCCGAGGACGCCGTCGTCGGCCCGGACACCACGCTCACGGACGTGGAGGTCGGCCCCGGCGCGCACGTGGTGCGCACGCACGGCTCCGGCGCCGTGGTCGGGCCCCGCGCGGACGTCGGTCCGTTCGCATACCTGCGCCCCGGCACGGTCCTGGGCGCGGACGGCAAGATCGGCACGTTCGTGGAGACCAAGAACTCCCGGATCGGCGACGGCTCCAAGGTCCCGCACCTGACCTACGTGGGGGACGCCACCATCGGCGAGCACTCCAACATCGGCGCGGCCTCCGTGTTCGTCAACTACGACGGCGTGCACAAGCACCGCACCGTGATCGGCGACCACGTCCGGATGGGCTCCGACAACATGTACGTCGCCCCCGTCACCGTCGGGGACGGCGCCTACTCCGGGGCCGGCACCACGATCCGCAAGGACGTGCCGGCCGGGGCCCTCGCGCTCACCGAGGGCGCGCAGCGGATCGTGGAGAACTGGGTCGTCGAGCACCGCCAGGGCACGGCCGCGGCGGAGGCCGCGGCGCGGGCCCTGGGCAACGGCGCAGCGACCGCCGGGACCGCAGGGACCGCCGCAACCGCAGGGACCGCAGCGACCGCAGGGACCACCGAGCAGATCACCACCGGGCACACCACCGAGGAAAGCGAGCAAGAATGACGACCGCCATCACCAACGCAGGTGCGAAGCAGCTGGTCCTGGTCTCCGGGCGGGCGCACCCGGAGCTCGCGGAGCGCATCGCGTCGGAGCTCGGCACGGAGCTGGTCCCCACGGCCGCGTACGACTTCGCCAACGGCGAGACCTACGTGCGGTTCGGGGACTCGGTGCGAGGCACGGACGCCTTCCTCATCCAGTCCCACCCGGCCCCGATCAACCAGTGGATCATGGAGCAGCTGCTGATGATCGACTCCCTGAAGCGGGCCTCGGCGCGGTCCATCACCGTGGTCTCCCCGTTCTACCCCTACGCCCGGCAGGACAAGAAGCACCGCGGCCGCGAGCCCATCTCGGCCCGCCTGATCTCGGACCTGTACAAGACGGCCGGCGCGGACCGCCTCATGTCCGTGGACCTGCACACCGCGCAGATCCAGGGCTTCTTCGACGGCCCGGTCGACCACCTGATGGCCATCCCGCTGCTGGCGGACCACGTGCGCTCCGTCGTCGACGTCGACAACGTCACCGTGGTCTCCCCGGACACGGGCCGCGTGCGCGTGGCCGAGCAGTGGACGGAGCTGCTGGGCGGCTGCCCGCTGGCGTTCGTGCACAAGACCCGCGACATCACCCGGCCCAACCAGGCCGTGTCCAAGGAGGTCGTGGGTCAGATCGAGGGCCGCACCTGCGTGCTGATCGACGACATGATCGACACCGGCGGGACGATCACCGGCGCGGTCAAGGTGCTGCGCGAGAAGGGCGCCAAGGACGTCATCATCGCCGCGACCCACGCCGTGTTCTCCGACCCGGCCGTGGAGCGGCTGTCCTCCTGCGGGGCCCTCGAGGTCGTCGTCACGGACACCCTGCCGGTTCCCCCGGAGCACCAGTTCGAGAACCTCACGGTCCTGTCGATCGCCCCGCTCATCGCCCGGGCCATCCAGGAGGTCTTCGAGGACGGCTCGGTGACGAGCCTGTTCGACGGCCGCTCCTGACCCGCCGCCGGACCGACGGCGACGCAGCCCCTCGCCCTCCGGCGAGGGGCTGCGTCGCCGCCGCGGCCGCCGCACCCACCGTGCCGAAGGGGACAGCCCGCACACCATGACCCGTCACCGACCCCGTTCCCGACGGCGCCTCCTGCCGCCGCTGCTGCTGTGCTCCGCGGCGGCCCTCGCCCTCACCGGCTGCGGTCCGGATCCGGACGAGCCCTGGTCCGGGCCCTACGTCAACGCCACGGCCTATCCGTACTTCGACTTCGGCACCGAGGCCGCCGGGCAGTCGCACACGGTGCTGGGCTTCGTGGTCGCCGACCCGGAGGAGCCCTGCACGCCCTCGTGGGGCGGCTACTACGGGCTGGACGAGGCGGAGACGACGCTGCGGATGGAGGAGCAGATCGCCGCGCTGCGCGAGAGCGGCGGCGACGTGGTGGTCTCCTTCGGCGGCGCCGCCGGGTCCGAGCTCGCCACCGCGTGCTCGGACCCGGACGCCCTGTTCGAGGCCTACCGGACGGTCCTCGACCGGTACGAGGTCTCGGTCGTGGACTTCGACATCGAGTACGACGACCTCGAGGACCGGGACGCCAACCGGCGCCGGGCCGAGGTCCTGGAGCGGCTGCAGGAGGAACGGGACGAACCCCTGGAGACGTGGGTGACCCTGCCGGTGGCCCCGCACGGGCTGGGCCAGGACTCGGTGGAGGTCGTGGCCCAGCTGCTCGCCGCCGGGGCGGACCTCGCCGGGGTGAACCTCATGACCATGAACTACAGCGAGAGCAGGCCGGCGGGGCAGTCCATGGCGGCGGCCTCGGAGGAGGCGGCCCGCTCGGCGCACGGCCAGCTCACGGCCCTGTGGGACGCGGCGGGCCAGGACCTCTCCGAGGAGCAGGTCTGGAACCGGATCGGCCTGACCCCGATGATCGGCGTCAACGACGTCGCCGGGGAGGTCGTGGACCCGGCGGCGGCCGGGGAGCTCAACGACTTCGCCCGCGAGCAGCGGCTGGGCCGGCTCTCCTTCTGGTCGCTGAACCGGGACCGGCCCTGCACCGCGGAGCACGGCGATCCCGCCGAGGCCAACGACTTCTGCAGCGGTCTCGAGGAGGAGCCCGGGGAGTTCACCCGGGTCCTGAGCCGGGGCCTCGAGGACTGAGCGGCGCCGCCTCCCGCACCGAGCGCGGGTAGAACCACGACCGGCCGGGCAGGTCCGTGGCCCGCGGGCCGGCCGGGGCGGGGCGCACCGGCCACCGCCGCGGGCGGCGTCCGGCGGCGAGGTCCTCCGCCCAGCCCACGGCCAGCACGACGACGGCGAGCAGCGGCCAGACCAGCACGAACGTCAGCCACGGGCTCGCCAGCAGCTCCGGCACGGCCGTGGCCAGGACGTCACTGCGCCACAGCACGTCGACGAGGACCACGGCGCCGACCAGCAGCAGGTTGTGCCACAGGTAGACGGTCATCGCCCGGGAGTTCAGCAGGGTCACGGCCCCGTCCAGGAACCGCAGCGGCCGCGGCAGCTCCTGCCAGACCGGGGAGATCCGCAGCAGCACGGCGCAGAACCCGAACGACCACAGGGCCTGGGCGAGCGGGATCCCGTTGAGGTCCCACCCCGTCTCCCCGCGGTGGCCGGCGGCCCACCACAGCCCCAGCCCCATGACCGCGGGACCGGCCGCGAGGACGGCCCCGCGGGGGACGCGGCGCAGCAGCCCGCCCTGGTGGGCGAAGCCCAGGATCCAGCAGGACCCGTAGGTCGCGACGTCCGTCACCGGGGCCCCGGCCCACGAGGGGAGCGGCACCAGCCCGAGGGCGAGCAGCCCGCTGAGGGCCAGCGGGGCCAGCAGCACCGGCCAGGGGCGCGACCGGAACGCCCGGAGCAGCACGGGGGAGAGCAGCATGAACCAGAAGTACGTCCGGACGTACCAGAGGATCTCCCCGGCCTGCACCGGCCACGTCGGGTCCACCACGGCGCCCGTCCCGATGCTCTCCGGGAACACCGGGTCACCCACCGGCAGGAACCACAGCAGCACCTGTGCCCAGGAGCCGCCGGCCCCGGGACTCCAGCCCTGCCCCACGAGCAGCACCAGCACCGTGGCGGCGTAGACCCACAGCGGCACCAGCACCCGGCGGGCGCGGGAGCGCAGCACCGCGGCGGCCGGCCGGCGCAGGGACCGCGCCATCAGGGCCCCGGCCAGGGCGAACATGACGCCCATCGCGGGGAACACGAGGCTGAAGACGGCGCCCGCGAACGTGTGGTAGGCGACCACGCGCACCAGCGCGGTCGCCCGCAGCAGGTCGAGGTACCGGTCCCGGCCGGGCTCAGACCCGCTCAACCCGGTCGCCCTCCTGCCACGGGGCCGCGCGGTCGGCGGGCCGGGCCGGGGCGGCGAGGTCGATCACGGTGTTGGTGCGCTCGGGCTTGTACCAGCCGATCATCCTGCCCCTGAGCGCCTGGAGGAGCGAGGCGTAGAGCAGGTAGGCGCGCAGGGGCTCGTAGATGATCCGGTAGACGGGCACGATGAGCAGGTGGGTCCAGGACTCGCCGACCATGCGCACGGCGAGCACGCAGATGACGGCGTGGATGGTGAGCACGAACGCGGCGAACCACGCGATGGGGGCCCAGTTGCCGGCGGCGAGGTTGAGCGCGGCCATGAGCACGGTCAGCGGCAGGAACACCAGCGGGATCACGGTGGCGAGCATGGTGTAGGGCATGGCGACCATCCCGAGGAACCCGTGGCGGGGGCGGAAGAGCATTCCGGCGTGCTTCCACAGGGCCTGGAGGTTGCCGTAGGTCCAGCGCAGGCGCTGCTTGGCCAGGCCGGCGACGGTCATGGGGGCCTCGGTCCAGGCCACCGCCTGGTTCTCCTGGACCACGGCCCAGCCGAGCTTCTGCAGGGTCATGGTCAGGTCGGCGTCCTCGGCCAGGGTGTCGTGGGAGTAGCCGCCGGCCTGCTGGAGGGCCTCCCGGCGCCAGGCCGCGCAGGCGCCGGGGACGATGGAGATCGCCCCGGCCACGCCTTCGGCCACCCGGGTCACGCAGATCCCGGAGATGTACTCCAGGGACTGCCACATGGTGAGGATCCCGGTGCGGTTGCCGACCTTCACGTGCCCGGCCACCGCGCCGACGGGGCGGGTGCCGGCGGTGTCGTAGAAGTGGCGGGCGAGCATGCTGATGGTGCGGGGTTCGAAGAGAGTGTCCCCGTCGAGGGTCACGACGATCTCCCCGGTGGCGGCCATGATGGCGTGGTTGGAGGCCACGGACTTGCCGGCGTTGGGCTGGGTGATGACCTTCAGGGCCGGCCAGGTGGCGGCGATGTCCTCCATGATGGCCAGGGTGTCGTCGGTGGAGCCGTCGTCGACGGCGATGACCTCCAGGTGGGGGTAGTCGCTGGTCCGCAGGGCGGCCAGGGTGCGGGCCACCACGGGTGCTTCGTTGAACACCGGCAGGATCACCGAGACCAGGGGCAGGTCCTGCTCGGCGACCTTCCGCCACACCCGGTGCTTCTGGCGGCGGTGGCCGATCAGGGCGAGGACCACGTAGAGGGCCGACATCAGGGTCAGGGAGCCGATGCCGAACCAGAACAGCCAGGTCATCACCACGTCCGGGGCCACCGTCACCCCCGCGACGGCCAGGGCGGTCACGTCGTCGGCCAGGACCGGGTCGGTGTCGGCCACCGACCGGTACTTCTCCGGGACGACGGGCGCGAGGGTGGAAAACGAGTAGCCGTCGGCCTTGGCCTGGCGGATGAGCTCCTTCAGGGCGGCGACGGTGGCGGTGCGGTCCCCGCCGCCGTCGTGCATCAGCACGATGTGCCCCGCCCCGTCCAGCTCGGGCAGCCGCACGGCCTCACCCGGTGCCGCGGCCCAGTCCTGGGTGTCGAGGTCGAAGTCCACGTGCAGGTAGCCCAGCTGCTGGGCCTCCAGGATGGGCAGGGGCTTGTTGTCGGGGTCCCCGGTGGGCAGGCGGAACAGGCGGGTCGCGTAGTTGCCGACCGAGCGCATGGCCCGGTCGGTGCCGATCAGCTCCTCGCGGCTGCGCAGCGCGTCGTCCCACACCGTCGTGTGGGTCATGGTGTGGTTGCCCACCATGTGCCCCTCGCGGATGCTCCGGCGGAACAGCTCGGGCTGGGCGACGACGTTGGTGCCGATGTTGAAGAACGTCGCCGGCACGCCCTCGGCGGAGAGCACGTCGAGGATCTCGGGCGTGAAGGTCGCGTCGGGGCCGTCGTCGAAGGTCAGCACGAGCTGCTTCTCCGGGAGCTCCCCGAAGCGTTCCATCACGTAGGGGCTGTCCCCGACGGTCGCGGCCTCCTCCTCGGTCAGCGTCCGGAAGACCTCGTCGCTGAACGGGTCCGTGAGCACCGTCCCGCCGTTCCGCTCGCCGACCAGGGCGATCCGGCTGAACGGGTGCGACGAGTCGCCCAGCAGCGGGATGTTCTCCGGATCGCCGGTCGCGAGGAGCTCCCGGGGGTAGCTCGCCTCCTGGTGCAGCGGCTGCTCCCAGGTCTGGGCGAGGGCCTGCGGCACGAGCCAGGCGATCGACCCCGCGGCCAGGACCACGAGGACGACGACCGTGGCGAGGATGCGGTACCAGCGCTTGCCCGTGGGGTCGAAGAACACCGGCGGCGCCACGGTGCTGCCGGTCCGCTCCGCCCCGCGGCGGCGCGGAAGTCGTCGTTCGGAAAAGGCGTCGGCCACAGCATGCTCGTTCCCCCAGGCGGCGGTCCGTCCCCCCGACGGACCGGTCGACCCCTCCCCCCGGACGGGCCGACGGAGTCAGCGTGCCAGTCGCACGACCTCCGGTCACAACCGCAAATACACCCTGTCGCAGTTGTCTTTGCATACCTACACATACATGTGCGGATGAAAACCCACAGGATCGCAAGGACAAGTGGTTACGGATGGGTACTTAATCTTCGCGAACGTCCGCACGGTGGGGGACGAGGCCGACCTCGGCCGTCCCCCGATCTGTGGACGAAAAAAGTTCGCGGGCCCTCGCAGGAGGAGCTCGTCGGAAGCCCGCGGATCGTCGAAAGTGAGCGGGGCCACGGCCGGGTCCGGATGTTCCGCAGCATCTCCTTCCCCGCAGGGGGGACAGCGTCGCTGCGGACCGGTCGGGCGCACCGGCCAGGGGCGCCGAAGGGACAGCCGCCGGGGGAGAAGGAAGTGGCCCTTGCCGGGGAGGGGCACTCGGCGAGGGGCGGACAAGCGGCAGGCCCGGCCGGGGTGCTCCGGCCGGGCCTGCCGGGGTGGTGACGGGCGGTCCCGGCAGGGACGGGTCAGCGGGTGACCCAGGTCCGCTTCGTGGTCGAGGACCAGTGCACGGTGTAGCCGTTGGAGAACCGCTGGCGCACCTCGGAGCCGTAGCGGTACTCGTCCGTGGCGGGGTAGCCGTAGCCGCGCTCGTAGCCGGTGGCCTTCCACTTCTGCCCGATGGCGCTGTTCTCCTTGACCACCTTCGCCCCGGTGCGGGGGCTCCAGTAGATCTTGTGCACGCTCGCCCCGCTGCGGAACACCTGGTAGGCGCCGCCGCCCACCAGACCGCCGCGCTCCTGCGTGGCGGGGTAGCCGTAGCCGCGCTCGTAGCCGGCGGCCTTCCACTTGCGCCCGATGGCGCCGTCGAAGCGCACGGGCCAGGCGCCCGTGGACGGACTCCAGTAGAACGTGGTGCTCCTGGCGAAGCTCTGCAGGGCGCCGCCGCCCACCAGTCCGACGCGCTCGTGGGCGATCGGCTCGCCGAAGGCGGCGGCTCCGCCCAGGGCGCGGTACTGGGTGCCGATGGCGCCCCGGACCGGGTAGCCCGACGACGTGATCGGGGCCGTGGTCGGAGCTGTGGTCGGGGCCTTGGTGGGTGCCGTGGTCGGGGCCTTGGTCGGTGCCGTCGTGGGAGTGGCGACGGGGGCGCTGCCCACGGCGCTGCGGGCGTCCGCGGGGGCCTGACCGGCGGCGTAGCCGTAGGACGCCACGGTGCCCACGAGCCGCCACCCCTGCTTGTTCCCGGTCAGGGACCCGTCCACGTAGGTCAGGCCGATGCCGATGACGCTCATCTTCGGGTCGGTGAGCACCTTGTTGTGGGCGGTGGAGCCCTTCCACCAGGTCATGAGGTCGGTGACGGAGCCCTGCCAGGAGACCGCGTGGATCTCGCCGGCGGCGTTCCAGGCCCCGGCCCGGGGGTCCTTGAGGAAGGTGTCCGTGTGGTCGATGACCTCCTGGCGGGTCAGGCGGTCGGACTCGCCCTGGGCGATGCCCGAGACCGTGGCCGAGTGCTTCACCGGTGCGAGGCCCTTGGTCCTGCGGTGGGCGTTGATCAGGTCCAGCAGCTTCTGGGCGTCCGCCGCCCGGGTGGCGGGGGAGACCGTGACGATGTCCGAAGCCGCTGCGGCGGCGGGGGCCGCCGCGAGGATCCCGGTGGCGGGGACCGCCAGGGTGAGGGCGGCCGCGGTCAGGGCCAGGCGGCCCGGGGTGCGGGTGGGCGTCGCGGCACGGTGCTTGGCGTGGCTCATCGGGTCACCCAGGTCCTCTTCGTCACGGTGGAGTAGTGCACGGTGAAGTTCTTCGAGAACCGCTGCCGGATCTCGGTGCCGGAGCGGTACTCGCCGGTGGTGGGGTAGCCGTAGCCGCGCTCCTCGCCGGCGGCCGTCCACTCCCGGCCGATCGCGCTGTTCTCCTTGATCGGGTGGGTGCCGGAGGCGGGGCTCCAGAGGATCTTGTAGGTGTCGCCGCCGTTGCGGAACACCTGGTAGCTGCCGCCGTTGACCAGCCCGCGGACCTCGTCCGTGGCCGGGTAGCCGTAGCCGCGCTCGTGGCCGCCGCGCTTCCAGACGCCGCCGATCCCGCTGTTCTCCTTGACCACGTGGGTGCCCGTGGCCGAGCTCCACAGCATCTTGTTCACGGCGCCGCCGTTGTGGAAGACCTGGTAGGCGCCGCCGCCGGCGAGGCCGACGACCTCTCGGGAGGCGGGGTAGCCGAAGCCGTTCTCCCAGCGGTGGGCCGCGAACTTGCGGCCGATGGCACCGTTGAAGTTCACGGGCCAGGCGCCGGTGGAGGCGGTCCAGTAGAACGTGTGCTTCTTGGAGAACCCCTGGAGGACGCCGCCGCCCACCAGCCCGCCGCGCTCGTTCGCGATCGGGGTGCCGAAGACCGAGGAGCCGCCGAGGGCCTGGTACTGCCTGCCGATCGCGCCCTTCACGGAGTACCCGGCCGGCTGGACCTGGGTGGGGGCGGGCGCGGGGGTCCCGGCCGGGGCCCGGCCGCCGAGCGGCTTGTAGTAGCGGTTGGTCACGAGGTCCCGCAGCTGGGCCGCGGTCCCGCGGTAGACGTTGGCGTCGATCTGCTCGGCGAAGCCGGCGTCGGTGTACTGCCAGAAGTCGTAGGTGGACCAGGCGCTGGGCACCCTGGGGGCCGCGGTCCCGTAGGCGGCGATGTGCATGGGGTGGTCGTTGAACGCGCTGGAGTTGCCCGTGCAGTCCTGCCACCAGTAGTAGTTCGTGTAGATCGCCGGCAGGCGCCCGGTGCGGGCCTTGTACCGGTTCGAGAAGTCCCGGATCCAGCTGACCATCTCGGCCTGGCTGAAGTTGTAGCAGTGGTTGCCGTACAGCGAGGGGTACGGGTTGTCCTCCATGTCGAGGAGGCCGGGCAGGGTCCTGCCGTCCGCGGACCAGCCGCCGCCGTTGTTGATGAAGTAGTCGGCCTGGGTCGCTCCGGAGGAGCCCCGGGTGGGGATCGCGAAGTGGTACCCGCCGCGGTACATCCCGACGGCGTCGGCCCCGGCGTACTGCTGGGTGAACAGCCGGTTCGTGATGCTGTCCCCCTCGGAGGACTTCACGTAGGCGTAGCGGGAGCCCTGGTTCCACAGGCTGCTCCAGTTCAGGGAGGTCTGCCAGTTGGAGACGTCCGTGCCCTTGATGCCGGCCGGCGCCCACGCGGCGGCGGCACCCAGCGGATCGGCCGACGCAGCCCCGCCGACGGCCTCCTCCGCGCCGGACCCACCGGACCGGGCGGACCCGCCGTCGAGCTCTGCGGCGGTGCGGGCGGAGTTCGCGGCCAGCTGCTCGAAGTGGGTCTCGGACTTGGCCCACTGGCCCAGCACGGCGCCGCCGGACGCGCTGTCCGCGGCGGGCCGGGTGCCGGCGAGCGCCGGGTCGGGGAGGATGCTCTCTCCCGAGGCCGCGTCCACGAGGGTGGAGACGACCTCGCCGTCGGACTGCACGACCTTGGAGACCAGGTTGCCCTGCCGTTCGGCCGAGAGGGTGGTGGGGGCGGCCTCCTCCACGGCCGCGGTGGGGGTCAGTGTGGTGATGGCCAGCACCGCTGCCGTGAGGGCAGCGGGCAGCGTCAGTCGGGGGGGGTGCTTTCACGCTGGAACGCCTAACTCGCATGGATCGTTGGGGGGAACGACTCGCATGGGCCATGGGGATGGGGGGAAGATCCTCTGGAGCCACGTCGAGTATAAAGGCGCATTTGCATAAATAATCAATAACGGTGCGGCGTGTTACGGCGGCGCAGGGCTATCCTGCCGCGGACGCGTCGCCGCCTCCCGCGAGGTCCCGCCGGATACGATGAACCGGACTCGACCCCCTGAGGAGAACCATGGCCCCCACGCGCATTCTGACGGTCTGCACGGGCAACGTCTGCCGCTCGCCCATGGCGGCGGTGGAGCTCGACCACGGTCTCAACGAGGTCTCGCCGGGCGGCTTCGCGGTGACCAGCGCCGGGATGCACGCGCTGGTGGACCAGGGCTTCGAGGAGCGGGTGGGGCGGCTGGCCCACGACCGCGGCCTGGAGGCCGCCGCAGCGCACCGGGCCCGGCAGGTCGGCCCGGAGGTCCTGCGGGACGTCGACCTCGTGCTGGTGATGGCCCGGGAGCACACCCAGCCGGTGCTCCAGCAGGCACCGCGGCTGCTCAAGAAGGTCTTCACCCTCCGGGAGTTCGCCCGCATCCTGCAGTACGTCTCCACCGACGCGGAGCTGGACGCCGCCGTGCCGGCGGACCGCGCGGAACGGTGGGCCTGGCTGGTCCGGCAGGCGCCGCGGCTGCGCCAGCGGGTGCCGGTGCGCCATCCCGAGCGCAACGACGTCGTCGACCCCTACCGCCAGGAGGACACCGTGCTCCAGCAGATGGCGGACGAGCTGTTCGAGGCCACGGACGCGGTCGTCGCGTGGGAGCGGCGGTACGCGCAGCGCCACCGGGCGAGCGCGGGGACGGGCGCCGCGGCCGGCTGAGCCGCCGCGCGGTCCGGTCCGCAGGGCGGCGGGCGGAGCCGTCACCCGGGGGAGGGACAGTCCAGCAGGTCGGCGAAAATCGTGGCGGATGAGCTGCTTCACGATGGGGAATCCCATGTACCGTGGAGTACACGATTGCAAACTGATCGTGAGATGAGAATCCCCCCTCGGGGCGGGGCCCCCTCCCGCCTCCTGTCTGATGAGGACGACCATGACCCTCCGCAAGAAGATCTTTGCCACCGGAACCGCGGCTGCCCTGGCCTCGGGCGGACTGTTCCTGACGGCCACCCCCGCGGCCGCCGCCCCCGGTGACGCCGCGTGCCTCGCGGCCGAGGCCGAGCTGCGCACCGCTCTCGAGCGTGCCGGCCTCGAGGCCGAGCTCGTCGACCAGCTCGAGGCGGCCGTCGACGCCGTCGTCGCGGCCCAGGTCGAGCGCAACGCCCTCGCCCAGGCGGCCCTCGACGCCGCGGTCGAGCTCGAGGCGGCCCTGGTCGCCCTGGACGCGGCCGTCGAGGCCGCGGCCGATGTGGACATCGAGGCCGCCGAGGCCGAGCGCGACGCCGCCCAGGAGGCCCTGGACGTCGCCAACGCCGACCTCGCCGACTCCCAGGCCGCGCTCGACGCCGAGCTCGAGGCCTACAACGAGGTGGTCGCCGAGGCGCAGGACGCCCTCGACGTCGCGCTCGAGGTCCGGGCCGAGGTCGCTGTCGACCTCGAGACGGCCGAGGGCACTCTCGTGGACGCCGAGGCGGACCTCGCGGCCGCCGTCGCGGCCGCCGAGGCCCTGGACGCCGCCCTGGCGGCCCAGGTCGAGGCCGATGCGGCCGTCGGCCCCGCAGAGGACGCGCTCGACGCGGCCCTGGCGGTCCAGGTCGAGGCCGATGCGGCCGTCGGCCCCGCCGAGGACGCGCTCGACGCGGCCCTGGCGGCCCAGGCCGAGGCGGACGCCGCGACCGTCCCGCTGCAGGAGGCGCTGGACGCCGCCCTCGCGCTCCGGGTGGAGGCGGACGCCGCCCTGCGCGACGCCGAGGCGGGCCTGGCCACGGCCCTGGCCGTGCAGGCGGAGGCGAACGCCGACCTCGCCGGGGCCCAGGCCGCGGTCGAGGCCGCCGTCGCTGTGCAGGCCGGCGCGGAGACCGCTCTGCTCGCCGCCCAGGTGGACCTGGACGCGCTGCTCGCGCTCGGCGAGTCGGGTGCCGACCCGGAGGAGGTCGCGGCCGCCCAGGCCCTCGTCGCCGAGCTCGAGGCCGCCCTCGACGTGGCCGTGGGGAACGTCGCGGCCGCGCAGGTCACCCTCGGTACCGCCGAGGGTGCCGTTGCGGATGCGACGGTCGCGGTGGACATCGCCCAGGCCGAGGTCGACGCGGCCGCGGCCGTGCAGGCGGACGCTGCCGCCGCGGTGGAGGCCGCCCAGGCCGATCTCGACGTCGCCCTCGCCGCGCAGCTCGCCGCCGAGACCTCGGTGCTCGACGCGCAGGCGAACCTCGACGCCGTGCTCGCCGCCCAGGTCGCCGCCGACACCGCCGTGCTGAACGCCCAGGCCGACCTGGACGCGGCCGTCGCCGCGGCCGTCGCCGCCGCGGACGCGGTCGCGGAGGCCCAGGCCGCCGTGGACGCCGCCGGATCGATCGCCGACGCCGAGGCCGCAGTGGCCGTAGCCCAGGCGGACGTCGATGCCGCCGCCGCGGTCCTCGCCGACGCCGAGATCGCTGTGACCGACGCAGAGGCCGCACTGGCCGAGGCCGAGGTGGAGCCGGAGTCCCTCGTGGAGGCCCGCGCGCTCGTGGCCTCCGACGAGGAGTTCGTGGCCGAGGCGGAGGCCGACCTGGCCGCGGCCCAGGCCGCCCTGGACGCCGAGCTGCAGCTGCTGGCCGACGTCGAGGCGGCGCAGGACGCCGTCGAGACCGCCGAGGCGGACCTGGACATCGCCGTCGAGGTGGCCGTCGAGGCCCAGCTGGTCCTCGACGCCACGATCGAGGACCTCGCCGACATCCGGCTGGAGCTCGGTGACGTGGGGGTCGACGTGGAGGAGCTGGAGATCCTGTTCGACGAGGCCCTCCAGGCCTGCGGCGCGGCCGCCGGCGCCGATGGCGACGACGACGACACCGACGGCGACCACGGCGACGACTACGTCGGCGGCGGCGACGCCGACGGCGGCATCCGGGTCGATGTGGACAACGGCGTCGTCGTGGGGCCGCAGGCCGTGCCGAGCGCTCCCTGGAGCCCGGGGACCTCCCCGAGCCACTGGGTGCCCGGTTCCACGATGTACAGCACCAACCAGGGCATGAACGTGCAGACGGCCGCCGCCGGCACCGGCAGCTCGGCGGACCGGGGCACCGGCCTGGGTCTCCTGGCCCTGACCGGCGCGGGTCTGCTCGCGGCCACCGGGATCGTGCTGCGCCGCCGGTTCACCACCGAGGGCTGACGTCGAGGCCGGCCGGCGCGGGAACGCGCCGGCCGGCCTGCACGGCATGTCGCGCCAGGGGCGTCTTCCGCACGGGAGGCGCCCCTGGCGCATGTCGCGGCCGGCTCACGCACCGGGGGCCCGGCAGCGGTCGAAGGTCTCCCGGGCCACCGACCAGGAGGTCTTGCCGATCTCGAAGTGGTCGGTGAGCATGTAGACCCCGACCCAGCGCTGATAGGTCCACGCCCGGTCGAGGAAGCCGGGATCCTTCGGGCCCGTGTAGCGCTCGTACACGGCCCGGACGAACTCCTCGCCGTACTCGTGCAGCTCGGCGAAGTCCACGGCCGGGTCCCCGAGGCACATGTCGCTGAAGTCGATCACCCCGAGGCGCCCGGCGGCCTCGTCCCAGAGCAGGTGCCGGCTGTAGACGTCGTTGTGGACGAACACCTCGGGCAGATCCGCGGTGAGGAGTCCGTCGACGTCGGCGAGGACCTCCTCGACCTCGGCCAGTTCCCCGGGCGTCAGCACGTCCCGGAGGTGGTCCTCGACCCCCTGGCGGACTCCCCGCTGGTCCTCGACCAGATAGGACTCCGGCACCCGCTCCAGCGGTGTCCCGGCGACCGGGGCGGTGTGCAGGGCGGAGAGGAAGCCGGCCAGCTGGGTCACGATCTCCTCGCGCTCGGCCGGGGCCAGGGCGGACATCAGCTGCGGTGTCAGGGGCCGGCCCGGGACGATCCGGTAGCCCGCGAAGGAGCGGTCGGGGGCCACCCGGTCGTAGTGCGGGACCCGCGCCGGGAGGGGCTCGGTGAGGCCGTCGGCGAGGTGGTCGAGCACCTCGATCTCCCGTCCGAGACCGTCCGCGTACGGCTCCGCCTCGACCGGGAAGCGGAAGACCAGGGCGTCGTCGAGCACCACCACCACGTGGTCCCAGCCCTCGGTGATGCGCCGGGCCCTCGACCAGCGCAGGTCCGGGAAGGCGGCGGCGATCCGGTCCAGCTCCTCCACGGCGATCCTCTCCTCAGGCCCGGCTCTCGGGAGCGACGGCCCCGGCCGCGTCGGCGGTGACCACCGGCCGGGCACGGCACCACTCGGCATCGTCCTGGGCCCCATGCTAGGTCCGCCCCGGCGCCGGTGCGCGGCCCCTCCGCGGTGGGCGGACCGCCGCAAGGGCTGCCCGGTCGTCACATACCGGGAGCTGCGCCGGAAGCCTGGATGTGCAACCACGAGGTTGCCTACTCTGAGGGTGTGGACATCCTCTTCCAGGCGCTGGCGCACCCCGCGCGGCGGATCCTGCTCGAGGAGCTGGCCGCGCGCAACGACCAGAGCCTCTTCGAGCTCACGGTGCGCCTGATCAGCGACCACGGCCTGGCGATGACCCGCCAGGCCGTGACCAAGCACCTGGCCGTGCTGCGCGAGGCCGGCCTGGTGACCAGCACCGTTCGGGGCCGCACCACGGTGCACCACCTGGACACCTCCCCGCTCGACGACGTGCGGCAGTGGCTCGACGCCCTGCCGCCCCCACCGAAGGACATCCCATGATCATCACCACTGCCAGCGTCTTCGTGGACGACCAGCAGAAGGCCCTGGACTTCTACACGACCAAGCTCGGCTTCCAGGTCAAGACCGACGTGCCGGCGGGGCCCTTCCGCTGGCTGACCGTCGTCTCGCCCGAGGCCCCGGACGGGGTGGAGCTGCTGCTGGAGCCCTCCGCGCACCCGGCCGTCCCCCCGTTCAAGGAGGCCCTGGTGGCCGACGGCATCCCGTTCAACAGTTTCGCCGTCGCCGACGTGCAGGCCGAGTACGAGCGGCTCACCGGGCTGGGCGTGCGCTTCGTGCAGGAGCCGGCGCAGATGGGTCCGGTGACCACCGCGGTGCTCGACGACACGTGCGGCAACCTGATCCAGATCGCGGCCATGACCGTCCCGGAGCCGGCCCCCGAGCCGTGAGCCGGGGCGTGCACCCCCGGCCGGTGGGACCGGGCCGGGAGGGGCCACTCATGCAGTAACAACAACGCAGTAATAACGGCGGGAGGGTTAGTTTTCTGCCACCACGACGCAGGCGCGCCGTCGGCTGCCGGCCGTGAGGACGGCGCCGGCCCGCCGCGTCACCGCCCGGTGGCCACGGACCCAGGAGGAACGCAGTGGAACGGACCTACTACCAGCGCGGCGAGCGGAAGACCTTGGAAGAGGTCGAGGACGTCGTCCCCGTGAAGTCCCCGGGCGGCGCGGAGGCGCGAGAAGCACTCGGCGCAGCACTGGGCGCGGAGCTTGGCGCCACCGAGCTGGGGCTGCCGGAGGACACCCTCGAGGCGTTCCACCGGGCCAACTGGGTCTTCGTCAGCCCCACGGCCGAGACGCACAGTCTCCTCGAGTCACGATCCCCGGAAGGCCCGGCCCAGGACGCCGGCAAGCTGGTCAAGCGCCAGGACGGCCGCTTCGGGATCGTCACGCAGCGCCTGGTGGTCCAGCTGCAGGAGGACATCCCCGAGGACGGGGCCGATCAGGTGCTCGCGGAGCTGGACCTGGACCTGGTGAGCCGGCTGCGCTTCGCCCCCAACCTCTTCGAGGTGGACGCCACGGCGTACCCCGACGCCCTGGAGGCCTCCGTGGCCCTGCACGACGACCCCCGGGTCAAGATCGCCGAGCCAAGCTTCCAGGAGCACATCCCCGGGCGGGCCGCGCCGACCGATCCCCGATACCGGGAGCAGTGGCAGTGGTCGAACACCGGCCAGTCCGGGGGCACCCCACACGCCGACGTCTCCGCCGAGGTCTGCTGGGACCGGACCCGGGGAGCCGGGATCCGCGTGGCCGTGATCGACAACGGCTTCCTGGTCACCCACGAGGACCTGCAGGGCGGCGTGCTCGACACCTCGGGGTTCTTCGTCGACACCGACCCGGGTCCGAGGGTGCGGCCGCAGTTCGTCCGGGGCACAGAGGGCATGCCGGTCGGCGACCACGGGACGTTCTGCGCCGGTATGGTCGGCGCCCGCCAGGGCAACGACCGGGGCGGCTCCGGCGCCGCCCCGGAGTGCGACCTGACGCTGATCGCGTGCCTTCCCGACCAGGTCGGCGACCAGGTGACCCTGGCTCGGGCCGTGGCCTACGCCGCCGACCCGTCCTTCGAGCTCCCCGACGCCGGTCCGGCGTCCGGAGCCGACATCCTGGTCTGCAGCCTGGGCCCGAACGGAGCCGCGTGGGAGCTGGGGACCGCGCTGGACCTGGCGCTGTCCTTCGCCCCGCGCCAGGCACGGGGCGGTGCGGGCATGGCCGTCTTCTGGGCCGCCAGCAACGGACGGAACGTGGACGTGCTCGCGGACCAGGTGGTCTCCCACCCGGACGTGATCGCCGTGGTCCGCTCCACCCACGACGACCTCGAGCACGACGCGGCCCGCGGCTCGGAGGTGGAGCTGATCGCACCGGGCGTGAACGTGCTGAGCACCGGCGGCGACGGCGGCTACCACCTCTCGACGGGCACCAGCTTCGCGGCCCCGTGCGCGGCCGGCTGCGCGGCCCTCGCGCTGGCCGTGAACCCTGGCCTCACGAGGGAGCAGCTGAGGAGGATCATGCGGGAGTCCGCGGACAAGGTCGGCGGCGTCGCCTACGACGCAGACGGGCACCACGACGACTACGGCTACGGGAGGGTCAACGCCGTGGCCGCCGTGCAGGCGGCGGAGCAGCTGCTCTCCGACCCGGTGAAGGAGATGTCATGAACGACGACGCCGAGCTGATCCACGTGGAGGTCCACGGGGCCGCGCTGGAGGACCTGCGGGCCTTCGCCCAGGAGACCGACGCCGACCTGGGCTGCCGGGCGACCCCCCGGCGGGAGGCCGAGGGCTGGGTCGTGGACGCCTACCTGCCGGAGGACCGGCTCGAGGCCGCCCGCAGCACCCGCTCCGCCCGCCGAGTGCGGCTGGAGGTCCGGGAGAACGCCACCGCCGTCGGCCGGGAGCGCCAGGCCGAGGTCGGCACGGGCAACCGGTTCAGCGGCGGCGACGCCGAGCGCGGCGGGGCCACCGTCCGCGGCACACAGATGGCCCCCGTGCGGGGCCTCGGGGAGAAGCGCTGATCGCCATGGCCTACCTCAACGTCGACGAGATCGAGACGGCCCTGCAGTCCCTGGCCGCCGAGTACCCCGAGCTCACGGAGCTCATCGAGCTGCCCCATCCCACCCACGAGGACCGGCGCACCCGGTGCCTGCGGATCGGGGCCGACCCCGACCGGAACGGGGTGCTGCTCCTGGGCGGCGTCCACGCCCGGGAGTGGGTGCCGCCGGACGCGCTGGTGTCCCTGGCCGCGGACCTGCTGGAGGCCGGCACCCTCGGCACCGGCCTCGTCTACGGGAACCACCAGGTGCCCGCGGAGCGGGTGCAGCAGGTGCTGGAGGGTACCAACCTCTACGTCTTCGCGTGCGTCAACCCGGACGGGCGCCGCCACAGCCAGACGGTGGAGCCGATGTGGCGGAAGAACCGGCGCCCCCACCCGGCCGGGGGCATCTGCACGGGGGTGGACGTCAACCGCAACTTCGACTTCCTCTGGGACCACACCGCGCTCTTCCACCCCGACGCCGACGTGGCGACCTCCGCCGACCCGTGCGACCGCCGCCAGGTCTACCGAGGGCCGTCAGCCGCCTCGGAGCCGGAGACCCGCAACGTGGTGCACCTGCTGGACACCCGTCCCGGGATCCGCTGGCACGTCGACGTGCACAGCTTCGTCCCCGTGATCCTGCACAACTGGGGCAGCGACGAGCACCAGACCACGGACCCGGAGCAGAACTTCCGCAATCCGGACTTCGACGGATTGCGCGGGATCCCCGGGGACACCGCCTACCGCGAGTACCTGCCCGCCGCGGACCTCGACGACGAGGTGGCGCTGGGGACCGCCATGAGCGACGCGATCCGGCAGGTGCGCGGCGACGAGTACCCGGTGACACCGGCCTTCGGCGGGCTGTACCCCACCTCCGGGGCCAGCGACGACTACGCCTACAGCCGGCACTTCACCGACTCCTCGCGCTCCCGGGTGCTGGGCTTCACGATCGAGTGCGCGCACAGCTTCCAGCCTCCCTGGGCCGAGGCCGAGGACGTCATCCGGGAGGTGTCCGCGGCTCTGCTGGCGCTCGCCGCGGAGGTCGCCGAACGGACCGACCGGGAGGAACCCGCGTCCGTCGACCAGAAGGGAACATCATGAACGCCACGTACGGCATCCAGCTGCGCCACCCCCTGCCCTACGACCTCGTCGGCACCCGGCTGACGCTCGCCGCCGTCGGCACCGCCTTCGAGGCGGCCTACGGGTGGCGTCTGCTGCACGGGGACCGGGTGGTGGACCAGGGGTTCTTCCAGGCAGGATCGATGGGCCTGATGGAGGCCTTCGTGCACGAGGAAAGCATCTCCTTCGAGTCCACCGGGCCGGCCATGCTCCAGTTCTTCGGCGACGATCCCTCGGGGGAGCACCCGCCGGGCCAGGACCTGGTGGAGGTCCCGGTCATCCTGATCCCCGGCATGCAGGGCTACCGCGTGCACCAAGTGGTGGCCGGGGACACGCTGAGCAAGATCGCCGCCGACTACGGGTCCCAGTGGCAGCACATCGCCGCGGCCAACCGCATCCCCAACCCGGACCTGATCCACGTCGGCCAGATCCTGAAGGTGCCGATCCCGGAAGACGCCTAGCCGAGCCGTTCGTCCGCCTGCGCGCCCAGAGCGGCCTCGACGTTCTAGCTCGCATCGTCCTGCAGCCCCCGGACCGGGCGAAGTCGCTGGTTGCCGATGAGTTCGGCGAGCACAGGTGCCAGCCCAGGGGCGCGTGCGACCGATGGGACTCGAGCTTGTGGATGAGTTCCATGAGCAGGCGGTTGTGGTCCTGCGCGGGGACTCAGGGCAGGAGGAAGCCGACGTGCCCCGCTTCCCGTCCACGTGGGCTCCCAGTTGTCCATCGGCGACAGCTGCATGAGAACTCCTCGACAGGATGTTCGCCGGCTCAGAGGACGAGATCGTCGAAGGAGCCCACGACGTGGCTGGGCAGACGGTCGTCGAAGGACTCGTGGGCGCGGGCTCGCTCGGCGCCGGCCGCGTCGAGAGGGTCGGCGTGGGCGAGGTGGGTGAAGTCCAGGGCGGTCAGCTCGACGATCCGGCGCACGGCGACCTGGTGGGTGGTGGGGACGAAGGACTCCCGCAGGATCCCGGTCACCAGGTCTCGCTGGCTGATGAGGTAGGCCGTGGCCGAGGGGTGCCCGTCCGTGCGCTGGAACGCGACGACCTTCCAGAACGCCAGTGGAATGCGGACGCCGCGGTAGACCGGGTCGCCGTCCTCCAGCACGGGGCCTGTGAACACGGTCACCCGGGACCCATCGGCTGTGGCCTGGTTGAGCAGGTAGTCCTCCAGCCCGAGCCAGGTGGAGGCGTTCTGGTTGAACTTCATGTGCTGGGGGGCGCAGTTGGTGTAGTGGAAGGTGTCGTCGTTGGCCTTGCGGGCCTCGGAGTCGGAGCCCCAGGCGGGGTCCAGGCGGCGGACCAGGTGGCCGCGGTCGAAGTCGTTGCGGGAGTAGAGCTCGTTGCCGACCTGCACCTCGCGCACCAGTCGCGGGTCGAAGAGCCAGCGGTCGTCCCGGTCGGGCCGTCGGCTGCGGGCCCCGTCGACGTTGACGGCGGTGTACAGGGCCAACCGCCGCGGGGCGTCGATCACGAGGCTGAAGTGGTGGTAGTCCACCACGGTCGGGTCCGTGCCCGGGCGGGCCTGCAGGTTCCGGGCGGCCCGGGTGCGCTGGTCCTCGGTGAGCCCGGGGAGCGGGACGGGCCAGGCGAGGAAGTCGGGGTCGTAGCCGGGGCGGTGGCCGTAATCGGGATCGACAGCACGAGCCTCGGCCTCGTCCCCATCAACCGGTGTCGTCGCGGTCCCGGTCGCAGCACCCGCGGCGGTGGAAGGACCACGGCGCAGCGTCTTCGCGTGCAACGGGACAGTGGGTGAAGCCGTGTCCTCAGCGGTCCAGGGGACTACCGGTTGCAGAGGCGGGACGACGGGGACGGTGATGCCCTCCGGGGCCTGGGCGGCCTGTTCTGCCAGTGTCGTGGCCGGGGGAGAGTTGAGAAGGTCCTTGAGCAGGAGCTGCCCGGCTTCGGGCAGGGCGGTCGCCTCGGTGCGCAACCAGCTGTGGATGCTGCTCATGCGCACCCCTTCGTTGGCGACCCACTGGACCGCGGCCTCTCCGCGATCGGGAGTCCACACGGTGCCGTCCTGGGCGAGGACCTGCCCGGCCTCGTTCTTCGCCTGCACCCCGGAGTGGTGGATGCCCACCACCTCCCACTGGTTGTTGTACAGCGGGGACCCTGAGGAACCCGGAGCGGTGTCGGTGCGGTAGTGCAGGAACGACTCCAGGCGGTCCACCAGCTCGTTCTCCTGCAAGGAGATCTGTTTGGGCTTGCCCTCGGGGTGCTGGACGATGTTGATCGACTCCCCGAGCACGATCTTGCCCTGCACAGCACTGGTGCGGTGGAACCCGAAGGTTTCCAGTGGCACGGCCGGGGATCCGTCCCGAGGCAGCGACCGGTCAGCGACGGCCACCACGGTGCAGTCCAGTTCCGGGTTGGTGAGGAAGAACGCGTCCGGGTCCAGGGCGAAGAAGTGCGAGCGCAGGGGCAGCCCGTCGATGCCGTCCTGGTAGTTGAATTCCAGGAGCGAGGACCGGGCCGTCTCTGCGTCCTCGAGTACGTGATTGTTCGTCATGGCCAGCCGAGGAGAGGCCAGGAATCCGGTGCCGAAGCCCGCCGGCCGGGACCCGACGCGGATGTGCACCCGGGCCACGCTGCGGGAAGCGGCCGTACCGAGTTCCAGGAAGACCACGCCGAGCAGATTGCTGTCGCCGATGATCCGCTCCAGCAGCCGTGGGTCCTCCAGGACACCGCGGGCGGCCGCCGCCGTCTCCGTGGGCGCCACCCCGGCCGTCGCCCGGACCACGGGCTGCTGCAGCAGGTGCTCCGAGCGCAGCCGTACCCGGTCGGGTTCGTCCACATCGAGCAGGTGGCCGTCCGGGGCGTGGGCCGCCTGGATCTTGTCCATCGTGGTCGACCGGGGGTCCTGGCGAGCGTGGAACCTGCGCTCAGTGGCTTCGATGACGGAATCGGGAATCGACACCACGATCACTCCTGAGGCTCGTGCGGTGCCCTCAGGGCCGCTCTCCACGATCCGGCCGGCGGCCGGGAGACGCGGCGCGAGAGGAATGAGAGTGCATCGACCGTAAGGTCGGAGGCGTTACTGGCCTGTTACTGCCATAGACCTCAACGACGGCTGAAGACCGGCCCAGGCTGCGGGACTGACCCGGGTTTCCTTGACTCGTGAGGATCCAGCTCCACCGTGAGGATGCTCCCGTGTCCGAGCCCTGCCCCGAGGAGTTCCGCCGCGACGTGGTGGCGGTGGCCCGCAAGCACGAGGCCCCGCTGTCCCAGACCGCCCGTGATTTCGGGATCTGAAGAAGTCACCCGTCACAACTCGTTGTACAAGACCCACGTCTACGACGGCGTCCGCCTCTGTGCCACCACCGCCGAGGTGGAGGAGCTGCAGGCGCTGAAGCGGCGCCATTGCCTGCTCGCGCAGGAGAACGAGATTCTGTGCCGGGCCGACATTGCCTCCGTGGCCCAGCTCAACTATCGGATCCGAGCCTGCGCCACGGGCTGGAACGACCGCTGCCACCCGTTGGTGTGGGCCAGTACCAGCACCGAGATCCTCACAGGGGCCAACCACCCAACGGCTTCAAAGGCGGGCCATCAGCAACCCGCCGCCCACGTCCGATTGCGACGGACCGGAATGCGCGGAGAATGCCTTACGTGAAAGGCGGAAAGCAGCGGGGCTGTGCATGTACCGGAATGCCATGAGTTGTTTTCCCGTATTAGAGATACCGGGATGTTCATCTTCTTTTGGGCCTGCTTCCCTGCAAGTCAACGCGGTATTCGTCGGCTCGCGGACACTGTAACGATCGATCATTGAGAGCCCTGCGCGGCGCCGTCCATGTTCGTAAATATCTTGAAGTCAGAAGATGGATCGCGTATTTTCTACGCCAATCAGCCCACACAGTGTGCAGGTATGATCATGGCCCACAGCGGACTCAGGCTGAACCTTTTCGGGGAGCCGACATTGGTATCAAACGGCCTTCCCGTGGCTCTGTCGCCCGGTGCGGCCATGCTCTGCGCCTATCTCGCACTGACACCCCAGAGAGGTCGGGCCCGCGTGGTCGTCGCGACCAGCCTCTTCGCAGACTGTCCGGAGAGCACGGCTCGTCGCCGACTCAACACCGCGGTCTGGCGCCTCCAGACAGAGGTCCGGGCACGAACCGGTGTCGACCTCATCGGCAGGCCCGCCAGCGGCACGGTGGGCCTCAACCAGGGCGTTGAAATGACGATCGACGTCGTCCTCTTCGAGAACCTGCTGATGCCCCTCCTGCGATCATCCGCCGATGACCTGACCGCACAGGACGTGGCCCTCCTGGAAGACGCCATTGCGCTGCACCGCGGATGTCTCGTGGAGCAGTGCAACGACGAGTGGATACTCTCAGCCCGGTACCGATTGGAAACCCTCTACCTGACAGCCCTCGACTACCTCATTCAACATTACGGCGGGCAAGGTGATGTAGTAGCCGTGAGCCGTTATGGTGAGCTGGCTCTCGCCGTCGAGCCGCTCCGTGAGGACATTCACCGTCACCTCATGGCGGCCTACGGTGCGAGCGGCCGCCGTGACCTCGTCGAACGGCAGTTCGAGCAGTGTCGGATGCTTCTCCTGGCCGAACTGGGCACCGATCCGATGCCCGAGACTCTAGCTCTTTACGGACGGCTCACCCTGGGTGAGGGCCAGCAACCTGTCTCGGTCGCCGTCCTCGTCTCGGAACTCCAGCGTGCACGCCGGGAGGTTTCTCGACTTGGCGAGCTTATCGACCGTTCCTTGGACCTGCTCCACCGGATGCCCTGACTTCGCACGCTGTCTCCGAGAGTTCGTCTTTCCACGCAGTCGTGATGGACCGAGGACAACGCGGTGATCGATCGGTGAGTGCGACCCGCAAGCCTGATGACGGAAGAAAGTCACGGAAGGGCAATGCGAGCGTGGAGACAGCGGTTTCTCGTCGACGTCTGGGCGGAGCCCCGGGACGTCGACTCGCTACCCGCAGTGATCCGGGCGCGTGTGCGGGACATGGCCACGAACGAGGAGGCCTACGTGGGATCGTTCGCCGAGATCGAGCAGATCATCGAGGCGCGCCTCGACGCCGACGGCGTGGCCCCGAGACGTTGGGAAAGGCCATGATCCGCGAGGTCAGCGAGGCCTTGCAGGACCTCGTCCACCAGACCACGCCCGATCTGGGCGCGTGGGTCGTGCTGCACTCCTTGTCGCAGGCGGACAAGGTGCCGCTGCCGGAGAACAAGGCGATCCTGGCTCTCGTTGCCGTTGCTGAGCACCCCCACCTGCGCAACCGGCCGCTCGAGGACGGGATCACCGGCCTGGTCCGGCCGCCGATGTCGTTGCAACTCGAGTACCTCGTCACGTATGTCGGTGACCACGACGAGGCGCAGGCCCGGCTCGGCCGCATCGCGCAGGCTTTCCACACGACCCCGATCCTCCGGGCCCCGGCCCTCGACCCCGTTCTGGCCGAAGAGGTCGGCTCCGTGGTGATCCGGTTGCTGGCACCCTCGTCCGAAGAGCGCAACCAGGTGTGGGGTTCCCTGGGCCGTGCGGGTCGGCTGGCGCTGTTCTACGAGGTCGACGTCGCACCCGTTCCCGTCCTCGAGCGCGAGGGCGCCGGACGGGTCCGCGAGCACCGCATCGAGTTCACGGGCGCGCCATGATCCTCGCCACGAGCACCACAGAGCTGCGCCACACGATCCGGGTCGTGCACGCCTCGACCGGGAGGCCCGTGCGGGGCCTCGCCGCCCGGCTGGAGCCCGTGCCCCACGGCTGGAGCCTGCGGGTGACGCGCGGCATCGTGGTGGTCGTCGCGCGCACGGACGTCGAGGACCCGTCCTCACCGCCCACGGCCGTCCTTACCCTGACCGACGAGGCGCTCGCCGGAGTCCTGGTGCTCCCGCCCGTCGACGGGCGGCCACCGCGTACCGTGAAGGCTCCTCTCACCGACACCGAGCTCGAAGTGGTCCTGCGCCCTGTGCCCATGACGCTGAGCGCTGTACTGACGCAGCCCGCGGACGGTGCTCCGCGCACCGGGGCCGAGGTCGTGGCACGGGCGACCTCCGGGCCGGACCCGCGCCCGGAGGTTCGACTCCCGGAGCTCATGCCGGGTACCTACCGGTCGGCTCCCGTGGAGTGGACGGCGGCATTCACACCCCTGGACCTGCTTGTCGACGGCAGTCTGCTGCGCACGCTGACCGTCGACTTCACAGCCGGTGCCACCAGGATCCGACTGGTCGACACCACCTGACGCGAGAGCCGAGGAGATCAACGTGACCTATCTATCACCCGGGGTGTACGTCGAGGAGGTTCCCTCAGGACCCCAGCCGATCGCCGCCGCCCCTACAAGTGTCGTGGCCGTGCTCGGGACGACCCGGAAGGGGCCGGTTCTCGACCCGACCCGGATCAACGGCTGGGCCGACTACCAGCGCGTCTTCGGCGCCGCGACCCCCCGGGGCCGCACGGCCGAGTCCGTCTTCGGCTTCTTCGAGAACGGCGGCCCAGCGGCGTGGGTGGTCCGGGTGGACCCGTCCACCGGGGCGACCTGGACGACGTTCGACGACGGGGGCAGGCCGAGTTTCGCCGTGACGGCAATCTCGCCCGGTGCGTGGGGGAACGACTTGACCGTCAGCGTCGTGCCGGACGAGTCCGGGGCGTCCGGGGTCTTCTACCGGGCGACGACGGCGGGCCCGGCCGTCCCGGTCTCGCCCACGGGCGACCACACTCTGCAGGTGGCCTCCACCGCCGGGCTCAGACCGGGGGAGGACCTCGCGCTGGTCCCGGTGCCCGCCTCGGGCGCCGCCGCGGCCCCGGTGTCCGCCAGGGTCGTCTCCCTGACGCCGACGTCGATCACCCTCAGGTCCAGTGGCGAGGCGGACATGACCACGGGCTCGGTGGTCGCGTCGGCCGTGCCGTCCGAGGCCACGTCGATCTCTCTGCCCACCGGGAAGGGTTTCCGGAGAGGAGACGTCATCGTCGCCGTGGCGCCCAACGGGTCACGCTCGAGCGCCCTCGTGACCGACGTGGTGACCGCCGGCAGCGGCGTGGCCCTCACGCTCGCCTCCGCCCTCCACCCCACCGGCGCGGTCTGGGGCGCCGCCTTCGTCCAACGGCGGGCGGACTTCCCGGCAACTGCGATCGTGGTCGGCGAGCCGTCGGGCGAAGCGCCTCCGAAGACGCACCTCGCGATGTCGGCGCTCGCCTTCGACCGGACGCTCACGGCTCCCGTTCCGGCCGATCTCGCGCCGAACCCGCCGCAGAGGTCAGCCGCACGGATCACTATGAGGGACGGACGCACCGGTGTGTGGGAGGAGAACCAGTTCGCGGTGGTCGGCGCCGCCGCACCGCCGAGCGGGCCCGCCCTCGTCAACGCCGGTGTCGTCGCGGTCCGGCTTGCCGACACGGGGCTGAGCATCAAGGGTCTCACTCCGGCCGTGGTGTCATCGAGCTACGGGTTCCTTCCTCTCGGCGCGGAGGTAACGTACACGGGACCCGAGGTGCCCGAAGTCGTCGCGACCCGCACCTCCACCGGCTTCTCGCTCGCACCTGAGCCGGACCTCGAGCACACCTACACCGACGCGGCATTCCGGCTCGGGGAGGACGCCAATCCCGTCATCGCCGTCCGGTGCGCGGTCGCACCGCGGACCGGGGACCGGCTCGCGCTCGACACGGGCTTCGCCCCGATCGCGGAGGTCGAAGCCGTCGGCGGCGACACCTACATCCTGCACTTCGACTCCCCGGTCAGCATCCAGGACACGTCGCTGGCGCGCTTCGACCTGTACGCCGTGGAAGGCGCGTCCGTCGTCGCCGCGCGCTTCGCCCTCCACGTCGCGGCGGACGGTGTCCGGGCGGAGACCTTCGCCGGGCTCTCGTTGAGCACCGTCCACCCGCACTACTTCGCGAAGGACGACATCGTCAACGGGGTGTCCGCGTACGTCACCGTCGCCCCGCGGGCCGCGAGCGCGCCGGCTGTGTCGCTGGCCGCGGCGCCCTTCTACGCTGCGGTCGACCGCATCGGCGCCGACAAGCCACCGGGCAACGACGACTTCCGTTCGGGGCTGTCCCGTCTCGAGGAGGTCGCCGAGCCGGCCATGGTGATCTGCCCGGACGCCCTGACCCTGGGAGACCCGTTGCTGCACGCCGACCTCGTCGGTCAGGTCGTCACGCACTGTGAGAACTTCCGGCGCTTCGCGATCATCGACCCGCCCGACTTCTCCCAGGACGAGGACAAGAAGCTGCAGGAGTGGCGCGACACCAACCTCTCGAGCACCCACGCCGCGGTCTACGCGCCCCACCTGCGGATCGTGACCATCGACCCGCAGTCCATCGACCGCTTCACGACCGTCCCACCCTCGGGGTTCGTCGCGGGCGTGATGGCCCGGACCGACCGGCTGCGCGGGGTGCACAAGGCGCCGGGCAACGAAACGATGACCGGCATCGTGGGCCTGACCCAGACGTACACCCAGCGCCGGCAGGACCTGCTCAACCCCGCCGGGGTCAACCTCATCCGGTCCTTCCCGGGCCGCGGCACCCGGCTCTGGGGGGCGCGCAACGCGACCGACGACACCCGGTGGCGCTACGTCAACGTCCGGCGGCTCTTCAACATGCTCGAGACATCCGTGGACCGCGCCACGCAGTGGGTGGTCTTCGAGCCGAACACCGCCCAGACGTGGATCCTCGTCAAGGTCTCCGTGGAGAACTTCTTGGAGCAGCAGTGGCGCGCCGGGGCTCTCGCCGGCACCCGGCCCGAGCAGGCCTACCGGGTGCGGGTGGGCCTCGGGGAGACCATGACCGAGACCGACATCGACTTGGGGCTCATCATCACAGAGGTCGCGGTCGCCCCGGCCAAGCCGGCCGAGTTCGTCGTATTCCGCTTCAGCCACAAGCGGCTGTCCGAGTGACATCCGCCATGACGACCGCGATGACGACCGCACGGCGCGAAGGAGATTGACATGTATCCCTTGACCACCCTGCACTTCTCCGTGTCCTGGGGAGACAAGGAGCGGACCGTGAGCTTCTCGGAGGTGAGCGGGCTGACCATGGAGGCCGAGGTCATCGAGTACCGCGGTGGCGCCGACCCACAGTTCTCCACCCACAAGCAGCCCGGGCTGCGCAAGTACTCCAACGTCACGCTCAAGCGGGGCATCGCCCCCGTCGTCGCCGGCAACGGACTCTTCGAGTGGTACAACTCAATCTCCGTCGGCACGGCCGAGCGCCGCGACGTCACGGTGAGCCTGCTCAACGAGGAGGGCGACCCCGTGGTGGCGTGGAAGATCCGGGATGCCTGGCCCGTCAAGCTCGAGGGCCCCGGCCTGAAGTCGACCGGCACCGACGTCGCGATCGAGTCGGTCGAGTTCGCCTGCGAGGGCATCGAGATCGAGACGAGGAGCTAGCTCCGTGCTCCCCGTCGTCTCGCCCGTTCTCCTGCCGTTCACCACGGCGCACTTCGTGCTTTCCATCGACGGCCTGGCATCGGTGAACTTCAGCAAGTGCAGCGGGCTCTCGGGCGAGGTGAGCGTGGAGGAGTACCCGGAGGGCGGCGAGAACCGCTTTACCCACCGCTTCCCGGGCCGGGCGTCCTTCCCGAACCTCGTCCTCACCCAGGGTGCCGGCCCGCTCCAGGAGCTGTGGGACTGGTTCGCCGAGTTCTACGTCACCGGCCTCGTCGCACCCCGGGACGGGACCATCGTGCTCATGAGCACCGTGGAGGGGGCGCTCACACCGGTGCGGGTCTGGGCCTTCACCCGGGGCTGGCCGGTCAAACTGACGGGCCCCGACCTGGACGCCCAGGCGTCCGCCGCCGCCGTCGAGGCGATCGAGATCGCCCACCACGGGCTCGTCCTCAAGAAGGTGATCTGACATGGCAGTCGTCATCGGCGAGATCGTCACCGAGACCGTCGTTGCCCCGCTTCCCGCCCCGGCGATCGCTCCCGCGGGCGGGTTGCCCGCCGAGATCGATACGGAGGAAATCGTGCGCCGGGCCGCCGAGCGCGTCCTCGAGGTCCTGCGCCGGGAGTGGGACCGATGAACCTCACCGCCGTGCAGCTGACCAAGCTGACCATCGACGCCTACACCGACATCGCGTTCGACCGGCCCGCCGGCGTGCGCTGGCAGGCGCTGCTCAACCCGACCGAGCTGTCCTTCTCGCGCAAGAATCTCTACCAGCAGACCCAGTCGGCGGGCACCTCGGCGCCGCAACAGTCCTACAGCGGCGCCGAACCGGACCAGGTGCAGATGGACCTGCTGCTCGACGGCACCGGGGTGGTCGGTGAGCCGGGCGGGATCGGGGATGTGCTCGACGCCCTGCTGCACCTGACCGAGTACCAGGGCGAGACCCACCAGCCGTACTACATCCATGCCTACTGGGGGCGGTTCAGCTTCCGCGGGATCCTGACCCAGGCGGACGTGACCTATAAGCTCTTCGACCGCACGGGTGAGCCTTTGCGCGCCACCGTGAAGCTCGCCCTCAAGGAGGCCTTGTCGCCGCAGGAGGTTGCCGCCGAGGACCGGCCCGCGTCGCCCGATCTGTACCAGACCTGGCTGGTCAAGGAGGGCGACGGCCTTGACGCCATCGCCGCCGGTGTCTACGGCGACCCGGCCTACTGGCGCCCCCTCGCGGCGGCCAACCGGCTCGCCAATCCGCGGGGTCTCAGGCCGGGGCAGGTCCTCGTGCTCCCGCCCCTGGAGCCGGCGCGATGAACGGCACCGTCCAGCGGGACCGGCCGGAGGCCCAGGTGCGGGTCGGGGGAGAGCCCCTGGCGCCGCTCGTGGCGGCCGATGTCGTGGAGCTCGACGTCCACGAGGAGGTCGGCCGACACGGGCGGCTCACGCTCCTCGTGCAGAACTGGGACCCGGACCGGCGGGCGGTGCGGCACAGCGACGACGGCCCGTTTGTCCCGGGCAGTGACATCGCCGTGTTCCTGGGCTACCACGAGGAGCTCACGAGCGTCTTCGACGGGGTGATCGTCTCCCTCACCGCGCACTTCCCCCGGGGCGGGCAACCGGTGCTGAGAGTCGAGGGACGCTCCCGTTCCGTCCTGCTGGACCACCCCGCACGGTCCCGACAGCTGGCCGATGTGACCGACGCGGACGTCGCTGCGGCTGTCGCCGCCGACTACTCCCTCGGCACGGACGCCGCCGAGGGCGTGACCCACCCGTTCTTCGTGACCGATCGGATCAGCGACTGGGAGGCTCTGACCCGCCGTGCCGCCGAGCTCGGCTGGATCGTCCTCGTGCGCGGCACGACTCTCGTGATGCGCCCGCCCTCGGCGGCGCAGGAGCCCATCGAGCTCGCGTGGACCCGCGACCTGGTGGAGCTGCACCTGACGCAGGATCTCACCCGGGCGATCGACACCGCCGTCGGGGTGGCCTGGGACCTGGACGAGCTCGAGGCCGAGGCCAGCGAGGAGAGCGCCGAGGCGGCGGGTCTGGACACCGGGGGCCGGCCCCGCCACGACGACGCCCTCGGCGATGCAGGGTGGCCGCTGCGCGAGGAGCGGGTCGAATCGGCCGCGACCACGGCGCCGGCCGAGGCGGACGCCCGCGCGCTCGGTGCCCAGCGGACGGCAACCCTCGGCCATGTCCACGGCACGGGGGTGGTGCAGGGCGATCCGGGCCTGCGGTGCGATGGCTGGGTCTCGATCGCCGGCGCTGGCCGTCGGCTGTCGGGCCCGCACTACCTCACGGCCGCGCGCCACCGGTTCTCCGCCCAGGGGTACCGGACGGAAATCCAGCTCGGGTTCCCGCCGCGGATCCTGCCGCCCGTTCCGGCGGCCCGCGCGGACAGGACCCTCGCGTTCGGTGTGGTCGAGGCTCTCGACGATCCCCTGGCGCTGAATCGGGTCAAGGTCCGGCTCCCGTGGCGCTCCGACGGTGGGGACGGCGTCTGGGCGCGGCTGTCCTGCGTCGATGCGGGGGAGGGCTCGGGCGCGGTCATCGTGCCGGACGTCGGGCAGGAGGTGCTCGTCGGCGCCGTCGACGGCGACCCATCGCAGCTCGTGGTGCTCGGCTCGTTGCACAACGGCGTGCAGCAGCCTCCCGTCGCCGTGGACCCGGCGACCAACGCGGTCCGCACGCTGGTCTCCCCTGAGGGCCACACCTTGCGGCTCGAGGACGGCGAGAACAGCGCCGTGACGCTTGTTTCCGGCGCCGGCCACTCCCTCGTCATCAGCGACCAGGACTCCGAAGTGGTGCTCACCCACCGGGACTCCGGCAACGCGATCCGGCTCTCCGCCGACGGCATCGAGTTCAGCGCGGCGCAGGGCGACATCGTGCTCAGCAGTCCGTCCGGAACCGTTGCTCTGGACGCGCTCAAACTCGAGGCCACCACCTCGGGCCCGTCGAAGATCGAGAGCTCTGCGACCTTCGAGCTCAAAGCATCGGGGTCGTTGAGCCTCCGAGGATCCCTGATCACCATCAACTAGGCCGTCCGGCCGGACCGGATGATTCGACCGAAGAAGCGAGAGGAGGGGCCATGCCGACAGCAGCCCGCGTGGGAGACGCCACGGCCCACGGAGGAACAGTTGCGGGGCCGGGGGTCGCCACGGTCCTCATCGCGGGCGTGCCTGCCGCCGTGGTCGGGGATGTCCACGCGTGCGTGGTGCCGACCCCACCACCCCATCCACCCGCCACGCCGTTCGTCGTCGGCTCGGCGACCGTGCTGGTCCAGGGCCGCCCGGCCCTGCGTGCCGGCGACACCTGCGGCTGCGGCGCCTCCGTCGCCGTCGGCAGCCCCACGGTGGTCCTGGGATGACCGCCGCCGAATACCCTCAGGCCGGGCGCGGTTGGGCCTTCCCCCCGCGGTGGCGGCGCCCCGCGGAGGACCCGGCCGGTGTGCCCGCTGCGGCGATGACCGGTGGCGCCGAACATGTCGCGGAGGCCCTGGTCGTCCTGCTGCGCACGATGCTCGGCAGCCGGGTGATGCGCCCGGGCCTCGGCGCCGGTGTGGACCGCTACGTCTTCGAGCCCCGCACCCCGGACGCGTGCCACCGCCTCGCGGACGACGTGCGGCGGGCCCTGTTGCTCGGCGAGCCGCGGATCGTGGTCGACGCGGTGCGGGCCGTCCCGGCCGGTGAGGCCGACGACCGGGTGGACGTGGCGATCGAGTACCGCATCGACCGGCACCGCCGCCCCACGAGCCTCGTGGTGCCCTTCTACCTGGCGGGTGCGTCATGATCCGGACTCCGGCCCAGGTGCTCGCCGCCATGGCTGCGGCCGGGCGCCTCGTGGACTTCGACACCGACGCCACGTGGGCCGATGTCCTGTTCGGGGCCGGTCCGGACGGCACGCCGGTGCCGTCCCCTGCGGGAGAGCCAGACCGGGAGCTGCTGGCGGCCCTGGCCGAGGAGTACGCGTTGCTCGACGAGCACGCGGCGACACTGTCCGCGCAGGTGCGCAGGAGCTGGCTCGAGGAGATCCTTGGTGTCGGTCGGCTGCCCGCCCTGCCCGACCGGGTGGTGGCCCACGCGAGCATCGACCCCAAGCTAGCCCCGGCCGTCCTGCCGCGGGGCACGCTCCTGCGCGGAGGCAAGGACGCCTCCGGCAACGAGCGCCACTACGGGACGCTCGACGCGCTCACCGCCCACGGCGCCGTCCTGACGGGTGTGCGTTCGCTCGTGCCCGGAGGCCCCGCTACGGGCTGGCCGGGCCTCGTGGCAAGCGCGCCGGACTTCCCGTTGCGGCCCGGGGCAGGAACCGATGCCCCCCACCTGCTGCGGGTGTACTCCTCGGCACTCTCATTCCAGGGCGGGGGCCTCCGAGCCGTGCTGACCTTCAAGAACAGCACCGGCGTCGCCGGACTCGCGGACACCGTGTGGCAATGCTCACGTGCCGACGGCAGCGTGAGTCCCCCCCTGTCCGGCATCGTGGACGGGTCCTCGGTCCTCGTGCCGCTGACGTCCGGCTGCGGCGCCCCCGACGGCGACACGCCGTGGATCGAGTGCGTGATCCCGGCGACCGTGCCGGTCCCCGAGGACCTGACCTTCACCGAGGTGGAGGTACGGGTCGCCGAGCGCACCCCTTACGTGCCGGAGGCGGCGTTCTACAACGACGGCGCAGTGGACGTCACCAAGGAATTCCAGCCCTACGGCGCGGTCGCCAAGCGCGGGGACGCATTCTACGTGCGCTCGGACGAGGCGTTCGGCAAATCGCTCGCTACCGTGGAGATCCGGGTGACCGTCCTGCAGACCGGGGGCGCCCCGCTGTCCTCCTCGGCGGGCGGCAGCGGCATCCCCGGCACCATCGCCGTCCAGCTGCAGGACAGCCTCCTGCAGATCAAGTCCGTGCTCGGCGGGGGATACGCAGCGATCGCCCCGCAGTGGGAGGCGATGTTCGGCGCCGTGTCCGCCTCGAGCATACCCACGGTGCGCTGGCAGCGGCGGGTCGAGGGTGGGTGGACGAACTTCGGGAAGAAGTCGAGCAGCTTCGGCACGGTGTCGGCCACGATCTCTGGTTCGACCGTGGCATCGGAGCCGTTCGCCGTGTCCGGGCAGGACGGGCACTATGTGCGCGCCTTCCTCGCGGAGGGGGACTTCGGCTGGACCGATTACCAGCAGAAGGTCGCGGACTTCGCCACACAGGCTGTGGCCGGGGGAAAGCCGAAGCCGAGGATGCCAGAGCTGCCGGTTCCGCCCATCGCCTCCGCGCTCACCCTCCGGTACACCACGTCGCCGGTCGCGGCAACCCGGGTCGAGGCCCGCAGCGGTTGGCGCCGACAGGTGCAGCCGGCCGCCGGGATCTTCCAGCCCTTCCGCCGCGCCGTCTCGGAGACGGGCGCCTCCGCGATGGTCGCCCTCGGCCTGGACCTGCCGGACACCGCTGTGGGCTCAAGCGTCTCCCTCTGGTTCGAGATCGAGTCCGCGGCACCCTGCGGCAGCTCAGGGGCAATCGACGCGTCCTGGGAGTGGTGGGACGGGTCCGCCTGGACCGGACTCGCCGTGGCAGACGGCACGCGACGGCTGCGTGAGTCCGGCCTGCTCCGCTTCGCCGCCCCCACCGGATGGCCACTCGGGTGCCGCGACACGGCTGCGGACGCCGGCCGGTGGTTGCGCCTCGTCACCGACCAGCCGGACCGACTCGGCGACATCCGGGACCTCGTGCTCGACGCGGTCGTCGCTGAGTTCGTCTCCGCCGCGGCAGACCCCACCCTCGACCCCAGCTCGGCAGCCGCCCTGCCGCCGGGCACCATCAAGGGCACGCTGACCCCGGTCCGCGGCGTCAAGAAGGTCACCAACGTTGCCTCGGTGCGGGGGCGCGGCCCGGAGCAGGACCGCGAGTACCTCGGGCGGGCTTCCGCCCGCACGCGCCACCGCGGCCGAGGGGTGACGCCGTGGGACTACGAGCAGCACGTGGTGCTGTCCTTTCCCGAGATTGCGGCCGTCCTGTGCCTGCCCCACACGGATCGCGCGGGTGGCAGTGCACCCGGGAGCGTCGGGCTCGTGGTCATCCCGGATCGACCCCTCGACCCCCGGCCGCGGCCTTCGGTCAGCCTGTCCGGGCGGCTCGTCGACGCGCTCGCGCCGGTGAAGCCCGTGGGCGCCACCGTGCACGTGCTGTGCCCCGAGTACGTCCCCGTCACCGTCGTCGCTTCGATCCTCCTGCGCCGCGGCATCGCCGCCCTCACCGGCAAGGAGGCCGTGGCCTCGGCGCTCGAGGCCGTGCTGCACCCGACCGGAAGCACCCCGATGCGCTGGGGCCGCACCCTCTACGCCTCCACGCTCGTGGCGTTTCTCGAGCGTCTCCCCGAGGTCGACGTCGTGACGTCCTTCGCGCTGCACGACTCCACCGGCGCCGCGGTCGAACTGGTCGAGGTGGACCCGTGCCGGGGCCTGTACTGCTCGGCGGCCGACCACCGGCTCACGTGCGAGGAGCAGCTGTGACCACGCCAGGCGCAACACCCATCGCTCGGTTCGTCCCGAAGCCGCCGGACGCCGACTGGGAGACGGTGCGCGCCCGCCTCATGGACCGGCTCGCCGCCACGGCCGTCCCGGGCTGGACCGACCACAACCCGGTGGACCCGGGCGTGACCCTTGCCGAGGTCGCCGCGTTCGGTCTCGCGGACCTGCACTACCGGGTGGCCCAGCGGCGCCTCGACGGCTGGCCCCTCGAGAACCGCGGCTGGGCCGACGACGCCGACCGGCACTGGCACGCGCACCTGCCGGCCGAGTCCCTCACCGCGATCGCGAGCGCCCTGGCGTCCCCGGGATCCACCTCGGCCGTGGTCCTCGAGCCGCTGGTGCGTGACTGTGCCTCCGCCGCGGAGGCGATCGCGCTGCTGTCCCGGGCGCCCTGGTCCGCAGCGCTCGACGCGCCCCTCCGCCCGGCCGTCGTGGCCCTGATGCGCTCCCGGCTCGTGCGGCAGGTCGCGCAGGAGCAGGCCGACGTCGTCGCCGACGCCGTTGAGGCCCACCGCGACCGCGACCGGCCCGCGGCCGGCGACGCCCGGGCGGTGGCCGAGCTCGCGCAGAGCCTCCCGCTGTGGGGGGAGGAGATCGCGGCACTCGTCCGCCGCGAGCGGCGCCGGCTCTCCCGCGAGGCGCTGGCCGCCCGGCTGGAGGAGGTGCGGTCGGCGACGGCCGCCACTGCTCCGGCCACCCGGAACGCCCTCCTGGCGGACGGTCTCGACCCGGACGAGGCCCGGATCGCCATGGCGGCGTCGTCCGAACCGCCCGGCACGGTGCCCGAGGACCTGGAAGACGCGCAGGGCCGCTCGTCCGTGTGGCCGCCGCACCCGATCCAGGCGCTGACCTGCGAGCCGGTCACTGCTGAGGACTACGCGCGGCGGGCGCGCGCCCATCCCCGGGTCGGCCGCGCCTGGGCCGTCCCCGGACGCTTGCGCGGAATCGCCTGGAACGGCTTGCCCACCGGGAAGCTGCCCACGATCGACGTCGACGAGAACGCCGCCGCCGTGACCCTCGTGGTCGAGCGCGTTTCCGGGAGCGGCGGCGTGGATGACTTCCTCCGCGCGGTGCTGCGGGTCGCCGTCGGCCCTGAGGCATGCGCCCCGTTCCCCGACTGGCGTATCGCGGTCGACGATCTCGAGCCGCGCCGACTCATCGGCGACGAGGTTGGGGCGAGCCTGCTCGCCGAGGCTCCTGTCCTCGTGCAGGCGGTCCTCGTCACGGACGTGGGTGCCGACCGGGACGCCGTCGTCGATGACGTCCGAGCGCGGCTCACCGCGTTCTTCGTGGCCGGTCTCCCTGCAGATCATGCCGAACCGCCGGCGACGGGAGTGGACGGGCCCTGGCCCCGCGCCGACCAGCCCCCCGGCGGCTGGATCCCGGGGAGGCCCGTCCGCTTCAGCGAGGTCGTCGAGGTCGTCGTCGGCAACAGGGTCGTGCGCGGCGTGGAACGACTGTCCCTGAAGGTGGCGGGGGACGCGGACTTCGTGCCGCAGGCGGCCGGACAGTTGCCGATACCGAAAAACGCGGTACCGACGCTGGCGAAGGACGACTGTCTGCGCGTGCGGTTCGCCCTGAGCACGGAGTGCGGCGATGCGTAGCCCCGATCACACCCGGCTGTCCGCCCAGCTCCCGGCCATCTACCAGGAAAACGCGGTCTCCTTCGCGCAGGTCGACGCCTACCTGGGCCTGGTCGACGAGTTGAGTCACGCAGTGGTCGAACGCCTCGAGGACCTGCTCATGGGCCTCGGGCCCGACGCCGTGCTCCGGTGGCCGGCCGAACTTCCGTTCGACGCCGGGGCCGACGCCCTGCTCGCGTCCTACCTCGCGGCCTACGACGACGTCGCCGCGTGGGCCGGTTTCGTGTTCCCCTCGAGCTGGGCACGGGACGAGGCCGGGCTGACGCGGCGCCGGGAGTTCCTGGCACGGTGCGCCCGCCTGTGGCGCCGCCGCGGCACCCCGCGCGGTTTCCTCAGCTGGTTCGGTCTGTACTTCGGGCTGCAACCATCGGACGCGCCGTATCTGCTCGAGCACTTCACAGCGCCGGGGCCGGGACTCACGGGGCTGCCGTACACCGCCACCCTGTTCGTGCCCAGCACCTCCGGCTTCGGCGCGTGGACCCGGCGTGCGGAGGCCGACGAGTTCGTCCGCCGCTACGCGCCGGCGCACGTGCGGATGCGGGTCTGCTTCACCGACCCGGGCGTGTTCGAGGATCTCGCGGTGCTCGGCTCGGCCCCGGTACTGCCCGAGAACCCCGGGGAGACCGACGTCGAGGTGTACGCCACTGCCGTGGAGCAACAGCAGAGGGACCTCAATGCTCTCCTGTGCTCCGTCGTCTCAGTGGTGAGCCATGAGAGCGGTGTCCACATCCACGAGTGCATCAACGAGGGCCGCAGCACCGACCGGATCGGCGTCGGGCTGCTCCCGACCGATCCGGAGGAATAGGCCGAAGGGAAGCCATCGATGTCAGAGAACCAGTACCCGGTTTTCGAGGGCGGCCAGACCCTCACCGCGGCCGAACTCAACGGCCTGCGGGCCTTCCTGCACGGGCGTGACCGGCTCATGGGACGGATGACCGGCTTCGGGGTCAACTGCGGACTGGGCGGTGTCGTCGTGGGCACGTCCCTGACCGTCCGGCCGGGACTGGCGGTCGACCAGCGCGGGGAACCGCTCGTCCTGGCGGAGCCGGAGAGGATCTCCCTGGCGCCGCCGGCGATGATCCCGTCCTACGACTTCATCGTGGCCAAGGCCGGCGGTTTCAGCGTGGTGCTCGAGGCCACCGACACGGTCGAACCCGCGCGCGAGTGCGGCGAGGAGAACTGCGCCGGGCACGCGGAGCTGCACACGAGGTCCGTGGCCGTGCGCACCGTCGCGGGCCGACTCACCGGAACCGGGAAGGACCTCGCCACGGAGAAGCTCCTGAAGAGCGAGCCCATCCGGCTCGCGCTGGACGCGACGCCGATCAACTCGTTCTCCGATCTCCGGGACGCCGTGGCCGACCGACTCACCAACGGCAAGCGACCGGTAGTGGACCGCACCCTCATTGCGCAGCTGCGGGCTACGTCGATCGCCTCGGAGGATTCGGCTGGTACCAAGGGCTACAAGTGCGGGTGGCTGAACATGGTGCTGTTCGCGACTCTCGACCTGCTGCGGGTCGAGGCCCTCGTGCGGGTCTCGTGCGACCGCCCGACGGCGACGCCCGGGGTGGTCCTGGGCTGGGTTCACCAGACCGGCTCGGCCTGGGTCTTCGACTGTGCCTACCGCCACGCGTGGGAGCCGCCGCGCGGGCTCACCGACGCCTATCTCGGGGGCACCTGCACGGACCCCGCCGGCCGGTACCGGGAGGAGCTCGAGGCCCTGCTGGCGGGCTACGCGCCGCCGGAATCCGTGCCCACGGGAACCATTCCGGAACCCCAGGCGTGCCCGAGAGGATCCATCAGGGTCAGGGGCCAGTGCATCAACGTCGTCTACCCCCCGCCGCTGATCCCCGAGAAATGGAGGGCACGGTGGGAGATCGACCCCCGCGTCCCGATCGACCCCCGGGACCCCCTCTGGAACCCGCCGTACGAGCAGCCCTGGAGGGAGCCCTGGCGGCTCTATGAGACTGAGGGATGGGACCAGTTCCAGGACGGCGTGTTCGGAGCGGACGAATATGTCGGGCGCCCCGCGATCGACGTCGAGAAGGTCCTGAAGGACTTCGTCACCGATCGAGTCAGCTCTGCCGACATCCGTGTTCTCACCCACGACGAGGCGCAGAGGGTCCCGGGCTACCAGCTGTCGGGTGCCTTCAGCCCCTCGGACACGGTCGTGCTCTCCGTCGATGCAGCCGGCACCGTGGTCGCGACCGGCCGGGTGGCCGCCCTGCGCAACACACGGGTCGTAGGGACCGCCCTCCCGGCGGCGATGGAGGCCGTTGGCGAAGTGCAACGGAGCGCCACCGACCTCAAGGGCCTCGCCAAGGACATCGGAACCAAGATCGAGATTGTGGACAGCGATCTCGTCAAACTCGACGAGGGACTCTCCACCGTGCAGAAGAGCTTCTCCGTCTTCCAAGATGAATTCGACCATAAAACATACGCCGCCCGGATGGAGCGGGTCGAACTGAGTCTCAACCAGGAGATCAGTGACCAGTTGGGACAGTTCGCACGGAAATTCGAGCTGGTCGACAAAGATGTCAGCAAACTCCAGGGCGCGTTCGAGGTCCTCCAGCATGTCTCCGGCCGCAGCGGCGTGCGCGAACTCTCCACACCGGCGGGGATCGACAAGGCCCTGGGCCAGGGCGTCGTGGAATTCGCCGCGACCACGCTCGAAGCGATGCGTTCCCTGCCCGATCCGGGGAACCCGAACTTCCAGCGCCACGTCACCGCAGCCGACCGCGCCCGGGAGAAGCTCGCGGAAGCCGTGGAACCCGCGGGACCCGCCGACGAGGCGATCATCGGGGCGGCCACCCTCGAGGTGCTCAAAGCCCTCCGCACGGCGGTCAAGGCCACCGGGGTCAGTGAGGACCTCGGCCGCCGTCTCGACGCCCAGCTGCGCAACCTCGGGGGGCAGCTGCCGTGACCGATGTGGCGGTCGACTCCCTGCGGCTCCGCGGACCTGCCGCTCGGCGCCTGGCGCGCGTGGCCGCTACGGTCCTCCCACGAGCGCTCGAACGGGCGCTGGCCGACGTCGGCGACGTCACGGTCGACCGTGTCGTCGTTGAGCTCGACGTCGCCGACCACGACGACGAGACCCTGGCCGTGCTGTGGGCGGACGCCATCCGGGCCGGCGTGCTCACCGCGGCCCCGGCTGCCTCCTCCGGCCCGGGGAGCCAGGACCCCCCCCGGCGGAGCACGACGGCGTCCGCCCGCTCGCACCCGGACTCCGTGGCCGCCGTCCGGGCCTGGCTCGCCCCGGACGCAACCGCACGACGGCGTCTGCCGGCCGCGCTGCTGACCCTCGGTGACCTCCGGACCGCAGCCGCCGTACGGGACCGGCTGCCCGCCGCGGAGTGGGCCCAGGTGTCGCGGCGCCTGGCCACGCTCCTGGGCCTTTCGCCGCATCCACCTCCACCCGATGACGTCGGGGGCTCGGCTCCCGCCCTCCCCGGCCCGGCCCGGCTTCTGGACCCGGTGCAGCCCGGGACGGCGTCACCGTTGCCCCGGCCACCAGAACCGGTCCAGCCGGACGCGACGTCACCGACCCGGCCGCTGACCAGCCCGGCGCCGGAGGCCGCGACCGGCCCGGAACCCGAGCGGGACGTCCTCGCGCTGCTCGCGGCGCTCGCGGAGCTCATGGAGGTGGACGACGGCGGCCTGCCGCTGGACGGGCTCACCCGGGCTGCCGGGCTCGTGCTGCTCTACCCGTGGCTCGGCGACCACTGCCGGCGGGCCGAGGACCTGCACCCGGGGCTCGATCCCCTCGACGTGCGCGAGGCGGCGCTGGGCGCCGTCGTGGACCCGGACGATCCGGTCGCCGCCGACGACCCGCTCGTGCGGCTGCTCGCCGGGCGCCCCGACCCGCTGGAGCCGGCCCGTCGGACCCGCGTGCCGCTGCCAGCCCTCCCCGAGGTGGCCGCCTCGGCCGCGACCGTGCTGGCGTCCTTCGCGGCCCAGCTGCCCGGCTTCGAGCGCTCGACCGAGTCGTTCGTGCGGCACTCGTGGATCACCCGCCTCGGCGTGCTGGACAACGACCGGGACCCGCCTCTGCTCACCGCCGCAGCCCACCCGCTCGACGTCCTGCTGCCGCTGCTGCCCTACCCGGTGGGGCTGCTCAAGCTGCCGTGGTCGCCCCCGCTCACCGTGCGGTTCCGATGAACCCGGCAGCGCACCCCACGGACCGGGGAACGCCCGCCCCGGTCGCCGAACTGCGCGCCGCCCTCGAGATGCTCGACGCGCTGATCGCCGTGCGCGTCGAGGAGCGCCGAGGCGGCCCGGCCGGCCGGTGCCTCGGCATCGAGGACACGGGTGAAGGTCTGCCGCCGCTGCGGCGCTTCGACGGCGCAGGACCACTGGCGGAGGTCGTCGCCCTGGCCGGGCTGTCCGCGGCGGAGGCCGTGGTGCTCGTGGCCGCGATCGCGCCGTTCGTGGACGAGCGGTTCGCAGTGCGCTACGGCGAGCTCACCGACCGTCCGGGCGTCGTCGGCCTGACCGGCGAAGTGGCCCGCACCCTCGTGGCCCGCTCGTTCCGGGGTCGGCTCGATGCGACGGTCCTGCTCTCCGCCGGGGGCCGGCTGCGGTCCCGCGGGCTCCTCGTGCTCGACCCGCCGGACGACCTGTGCGGGGCGCTGCGGCCCGACCCGGGGCTCGTCGCATGGGCGCTCGGACTGCCGCCGGCGGCTTCCACGGCGTCGTCGGACTTCCCCGCACGGACGCTCACCACGGTGCACGACCTCGGGGACGTCGTCCTGCCCGCCGCCGCCCGCGCCCGGGTCGACGAGCTCGCGGCACGGATCGCGAACCGGGACGTCGTCGTCGAGGGCTGGGGGTTCGGCACCCACCACGACAACGCGTCCGGGCTCATCGCCCTCTTCCACGGCCCGCCGGGGACCGGGAAGACGATGACGGCGGCGGCCCTGGCGGCGTCGGCCGGGCTGCCCGCGTATCTCGTGGACCTCTCCGCGCTCGTCTCCAAGTTCATCGGCGAGACCGAGAAGGCGCTGGCCAAGGTCTTCGACCGGGCCGCGCGCGAGCACTGCCTCCTGGTCTTCGACGAGGCGGACGCCGTTTTCGGGACCCGCACGGAGGTCAGCGACGCCCACGACCGCTATGCCAACCAGGAGGTCTCCTACCTGCTGTCGCGGGTGGAGCAGCACCCCGGGGTGGTCGTGCTCACGTCGAACCTGGCGGCCAACATCGACACCGCCTTCCAGCGCCGGATCCACGTCATGGTCGAGTTCCCCGAGCCGGGGCCGGGGGAGCGGGAGCGGCTCTGGGCGGCGGTCGTCCCGGACCGGCTGCCCCTGGCGGAGGACATCGACCTGACCGGTTTCGCCCGGCGCTATCCGCTGACCGGCGCGCAGATCCGGGACTCCGTGCTGGACGCCGCCTACCTGGCCGCCGCGGACGGCGGCGTCGTCACCGCCCAGCACCTCCGGACCGGCGTGCGCCGCCAGTTCGAGAAGGCGGGACGGACGGTGCCGGCGTGAGCGGCCTGGCGGGCCGGGCAAGTCCGGAGGTGCGCGGGACGGAGACCGCCGCGCCGGGGTCCGCGCGCTCCGCCGCAGACCTCGCCACGGCCGGGCGTGGGCCGGCCGCGGAGTCCGTGCTGCGCGCGGTGCCGCGGGCGCCCGGAGGGGGGACCGTCGTCGGGCTCGGCCCTCTGACCGCGGGCGGGCTCGTAGCGGGGCGGGCGGAGTGGGGCGTGGCGGGAGGCGAGGTACTGCTCAGCGGACGGGTGCCATTCGCCGAGCTGAGCGGCCGGGCGGGTTTCCGCGCGGACGGGTCCCTCGACGGCACCGTCGCGATGCGGGCCCGGGTGGGGCTCGCCGGCCTCGGGCTCGGGGAGGCGACGTGGTCGGTCCAGGGTTGGAGCCCGGAGCAGCCCCTGTCGGCGCCCGCCGTCACGCTGCGGGGTGCCGTCCTAGGCGTGGACCTGCGCTCCCTGCCCGCCGAGGCCGTGTGGCGGCCCGCCGAGAACGTCGAGGTCCTCCGGTCCGGGAGGCAGGCCACGATCCGTCTGCCCGCCGGCGCCCTGCCGCCGGGCGAGCCGCTCAGCCCCCGCCTCGCCGAGGTCTATCGAGGACTCCTCGGGGTCGAGCCGTCGCGGTTGCAGGTCCACCGGGACGCGTCCCTGGGCGGGGTGCCCGCGTTCGTGACGGACACCGACCTCTTCCTCGCGCCTGGTCTCTACGGCGCCGACAGCCCCGAGTCGCTGCGGGTTCTCGACGCCGCGATCCGCGCCGCGCTCGCCGGGCTCTTCGGAGCCGTGCTCGCAGCACCTCGGGCGCCGGTGCCCTCGGCCCCGCCGAGCCCGGAGGTCGCACCCCCCGGGGCGGACGTCGTCCCGGCGGGCGTGCCCGCCGCGGCCTCTGACGTCGTGGCCGCCGCCGACCGGCGCGCCGGGGAGACCGCTGCGCAGCGGACCGCCCCGGACAGGGCCGGGGCACCAGGCACCGAGGCCTCCTCGTCCGCCGGAGGCACCGTACCCAGGGAGGGCCTCGCACCTGGCGAGGAGGGTGCAGCGGAGCCACCGGCGGCCGGGGTGGAGGTCGCCGCCGACGGGGAGCCCGCTGCCGGGACGGTCGTCGAACTCATCATGCCGGAGCCGCCCACTGCGCTCAGCCCGTCCGCGGCGGCGCGCGGCGGCGCCGTCGCCGGTGGTGCGGGACGTTCGGCCCGGGCCGCCCGGGACCTCCCACCCGCGGCCGCCTCCGTCGCGGACGCCCGGGGTGCCGTGACCGAACCCGCCGCGGAGACCGCCGCCCGTGCCCAGGAGGAGCTCGCCGCGGAATTGGGCGACCTGCCCGCTCCCAGCCCCGAGACCGTTGCTCTGTGCGAGCGGATCCGGACCGCCATCCGCTCCAACCGTCCCGAGGACGAGGACGAACTGCTCGAGTCCGACCCGACCCGCGAGGCGCAGCGGGCGGGCGCCACCGTCACCAGCTCGGTCGAGACCCAGGCCGCCGAGGTCACCGACCCGTACGACGCGATGGCGCAGGCCCCGGCCGGTACTCCCGCGCTCACGGCCACCCCGATCGGCGCGCCGCCCCCCGCGGTGCCCGGCACCGGCGTCGACGCCGGGACGGCCGCCCCGGACCCCATTCCGCCCGAGCACACGTCCCTGGACGCCGACGTCGCCGCGACCGACCAGCGGATCGCCGAGTCGGGAATCGACACCCGCGTGACCCGGGAAATCCCCGATGGTCCCTTCGCCGAGGCCCGGGCCGCGCGGGGTGAACTCGGCGAGGCGGCGCAGCGGACCCCGCAGGATATCCAGGCGGAGCAGCAGCAGGCCATCGAGACCGCGCAGGCGGACATGGCGCAGCTGCAGCTGCGGGCCGTCGCCGCGATGCGTGCCTCCCGCGCCGGGACCGTCGACTCGGTCGGCTCCGGGCAGGCCGCCATGGTGACCTCGGAGGAGCAGACCCGCGAGGCCGTCGCCGCACGGGCCCAACGCATCTACGACGACGCCCAGCAACGGGTGGACACACTCCTGGAGCCGCTGACCCGGACCGCGATCGCTCGCTGGGAGGCCGGTCTCAACAGACTTTCCCAGGACTTCCACGATTCCTTAGACCGGGTGAAGCGGTGGATCGACGAGCGCCACTCCGGAGTCGGCGGCACTCTCCTCGCCGTCGGCGACTACATCACCGGCCTGCCCGACTGGGTGACGGACGAGTACAACCGCGCCGAGCAACAGTTCGGTGACGGCGTGTGCGATCTCTTGCTGGACATCTCGACGGACGTCAACGGTGTCGTCGCCGCCGCCCAAGCCCTGATCCGCCAAGCCCGCGACGACATCGACGCGACATTCCAGGCGATGGAGGACGAGTTTCCCGACTGGGCCGCGGCCGAGCGGGCACGCTTCAGTGGCATGCTCGATGGTCTCAGCCAACGGGTCACCGCCGCTCAGATGGGCTTCGTGGACGACGTGACCCAGCGAGCCATCCAGGCCGTCAACGAGGTTCACGCCGAGACGCAGGCCCGGCGGGAGGAGGCCGGTGGCCTGGTCGGGCGGGTCGTCGCCGCGATCGAGGAGTTCATCGACGACCCGGTCCGGGCGGTTATCAACGGGCTGCTGCGCCTTGTCGGTATCCCGCCCGGGGACTTCTGGACGCTCGTCGCCCGCATCGAGCAGGTCGCCTCCGACATCGCCGACGATCCCGTGCGGTTCGTCAACAATCTCGTGGCCGGGCTCAAACTGGGTTTCCAGCAGTTCTTCGATCACTTCGGCACGCACGTGCTGGGCGGCTTCTGGGCCTGGCTGTTCTCCGAGCTCGAGACACCGATCCCGATGCCGCGGGACTTCTCGCCCCGCTCCTTGCTGACGTTCGCGCTGCAGGTCATGGGAGTCACGTGGCCGCGGATGCGGGAAATTCTTGTCCGCCATGTGGGCCCCACTGCCGTCGAGGTCATCGAGGAGGCCTGGCAGCTGATCTCCGTGCTCATCGAACGGGGCCCGGAAGGGCTCGTCGAACTCGTGGAAGAGCAGCTGAAACCCGAGAGCGTCGTCGGGATGATCCTCGATGCCGCGGTGGAGTACCTCATGGAGGTGCTGATCCAGCAGGTCGTGGGCCGCGTGCTCGGGATGCTCAATCCCGTCGGGGCCATCGCCCAGGCGATCGAGCTGATCTACCGGATCTGCGCGTGGGTCTTCCGCAACGCCGCGCAGATCTTCCGTTTCGTGGAGGCCGTGGTCAACGGCATGGCGGACGTGATCGCGGGCAACCTCAGCGGTCTCGCCAGTGCCGTGGAGCGAGCCCTCGCAACTCTCATTCCGCCGGTCATCGACTTCCTCGCCGGACTCCTGCATCTGGAAGGGCTGCCCGAGGAGGTGGCCGGGGTGATCGAGCGCCTCCAGACCGTCGTGTATGCCGCGATGGATCGGGTCATCGGGTTCCTCGCGGAAAGGGCCAAAGCCCTGCTGGCGCGCCTGGGGCTCAGTGGCGAGGAAAAGGTCAATGGCGACGGCGATACGGAGCTGGGCACGACGGTGCGCTTCACCGCGGCGGGCGAGGCGCACCGCACCTGGATCGAGCGCTCGGGGGATGAGGCGACCCTCATGGTCGCATCCGCGCCGGCCGCCATCCGGGAGAGGATCACCGAGTGGCGGAGCCGTCTGTCATCCGTCCAGAACGACGACGACCGCTCGGCCGCCGCCGCCAAACTCGACGAGCTTGAGAGCGTGATCACGGCCATGGACACCGACGCCGACGTGCTCGCCCGCGCATTCGAGGAGGCGAACCGGGACCCTGCCGATGACAGCGAGCCACCGAACGATAACGGGCTCGAGAGCCGCCAGCGGTCCCTGGCCGACCTCTTGCGGGAGGTCTTCAAGCTGTTCGGGCAGAAGGACCCGGACGAGTACCTTCTCGACATCGCGGCTCACATCCAAGGGCACGGCGCTGCATACGCGGAATCGGTCGCGTCCCAGTGGAAGAGTGTCCTATCTGGGCCGAAGCTCGCGCCCGACGGCACGACGCCGATCTGGGACATGTCGGTCGTCAACTCCGACGGCGCCCGAGCGTGGCTCTCCCGGCCCGCCACCCATCGCCAGCTGCTGCCCTGGTTCCTTGTCGGTAGCCAGCAGGAGGCGCGATCGAGCGCCTCGAACGACTTCAAGATCCACGCGTTCGAGACCCAGTCACCCGATCCTGACCACACCGTCCGACCACAGTTCCTGCGGGTGCTCGGCGACGACACGGTCGACCGGATGAAAAGCGACGCGAGCCAGATCATTACCGCGCAGGACAACGACAGACTGCTACAGCGGATCCAGACGATGTCCTACACCGCGTCGGGCGGCCCATGGGGCACATTCGTCGACATGCCGGAGAACGCCGTGCATGCGCTCATCAAGACCGCCATCATGCAGGCGAAAGGAATCATCCCTTTCCTGCGGGCGTTGGTATCTTCAGGAGAATTCAACGGTGTCACGCTGGAAGGCTTCTCCACCGTGTGGAACGACAGCCCGCCGGCCATGAATTATGCCAAAAGTCGCTATCGGGGCTCCCGCCCCCTTCATGAATGGATTCCCACAAACTTCATTCCCAGCGTCCTCGAGATAGCGGTACGTGCGGTAAGCGCCGGCAGCATCCGTGACGGCCTGCGCTGGGTCACCGCTCAGAATTCATTGCGCTCGCCCACGCGCTGGGTGCTGCATCGTCCGAGCGTGCTTCCCCGAGACGTCGGTGAGGACGGCGGTCCGGCGTTCACGGTGGTGCTGTCCGGTCACGTCGGCGCGTTCAGGAAGAAGAAGGGCGGGCGATGGGTGCCTACCGGCATCATCGACACGGAGGATTTCCACAACTGGCTCCGCAACGAGTTCATCGCCCACCACGGGCTCGGTCCCCTGGGCTACATCAGGCACCTCCAAGGTCAACTCCAGAAGTGGGTGTGGGACGGCGACGTGAGCATGATTCCCGCCTCGATGCTGAATGACCCGATCGGCATGCACTACCGAGTGGACGAAGATGAATACATGGAGCTGACGATCGCCCAGCTGGCCCTGCGGCAGTCAGGCAACTGGCGGAACATCGAGCTCAACTTCGCGGCGGCCTACACTGCGACCGAAAAGGAGGGGGCATCCACATGAGCACCGACATCGAACGTTCCGTGGCAGAGATGGAAGCCGCCGGGATGACCCGGGCCGGCGCCGCGCCGAATGAGCTGCGGGACCTGGCGGTCACCACCGCACGTTCACTTGAGGGCATCGAACTGTTCGGCGCACTGGAGACCCTGTCGCTCATCGGCTGTTCCGTAGGGGACTACTCGCCCCTGTCGGAGCTGCAGTCTTTGCGGGTGCTGGAAATCAGGAACAGCGACCTGGTCGAGACCGGTTGGGTGACGGACCTGAGGCTGCAGGTGGCGGTGCTAAGGCGCAACAGGGTGCGGGACGGCCGACCCGTCGTCGGCCTGCCGACCCTGCAGGTACTCGACCTCAGCGGCAACCCCCTGGACCACCGGACGCGGGAGGCTGCCGTCGCCGTCGCCGAGGCGAGCAACAGAGTCCTGACTCTCGACGACGAAGACACGGCCGAGCTCAACGTGCTCCTGGCTGACGCTGGAACCGGCATCGTGAGCTATCGCGTCGGGGAGGTCCTGTGGGCGTGCGCCACCGGACTCGACCTTGTTCCGCATCCAGAGGCCGGGCACGTGATGACCACCCCCAAAGAAGTCTTGGACGTGGCGCGGGGGAGTATCTCGCCGGGCCGGTTCTTGGGTCTCGATGCCAGCGACGAGGCGGGGGGCGGGCGATGAGCGGGGCCGACCGGGACGAGGATCGCGGTCCGGGCCTCATGTGGCTGGCCGCGCAGACCGGCCGGTCGCCCGAGGACCTCACCGCTTCGCCGGGGGCCGCCGTCTCGGCCCTCGGCGAAGCGCTGCGGGAGATCTCCGCCCTGGCGGCCCGTCTGGAGTCACCGGACCCGGAGGTCCGGGCAGCGGCACAGGCTGAGGCCGATGAGCTGCGGGCGCAGATGGAAGCCGCGCCGTCACCCGGGGAGACCTTCGGAAAACGCGTAGCCGATGCCTTGCGCGAGACGACTGAACGCCTGCAGAACAAGCCGCAGATGCCACCGAGCACACCAACGAACTAATGCATGATCTCGGCGTTATTGCTGAGGCCGGGAATGAACTCGCCGCGCATCAGCAGCAGGCCGAGGACGGCAGCCAGGGCGCCCATGGGAAGCTTCAGGATGGACAGCGCGACCGGCAGCCCGAGTCGTGTGCTGCGGCCGTTCAGGTGGCGAAGGCCCGTAGCACCGGAGACCGCACCGGACAAGAGTCCGATGAGCTGGAGGAGGACGATGTCGACCCGGCTCGGTGCGGAACCGGCGGGACAGCCAGCGGTCGCACCGCTTCCACCGGTTCATTGAGAATCCAGTCTCGACACCTCCGTCTGCAGTTTCACGAAGTCGGTTTCGAAGGCACGGATCGATCTTGTGGCCCTCTCCCTGAAGTTGCCGGTCTCGTCCACGAAATCCACGAGAAGAGGAGGGGCCGGAAAGGGGGTGGAGGCGTGGCGGACCGCGGGCCACGTCCTCTGGTACTCGTCGAGTATGTTGTTGAGGTACTTCTCGATCTTGGTGAACTTCAACTCGAGTGTGAGCAATCCGGTGTTCAGTTCCGCGTCGACGTTCATGATGCCCCAGACGCGGGCAGTCCTCTTCAAGCTCTCGAATTCGAGTTGCTGGGCGTTCAAGCGTTTCATGTGAGCGTCATAGGTCTTCGCGTCGATCATTCGATTCCCCTCCGGCCCGGTCCTGGCATCCAGGGACCGCCGTATGCATTTCACCTCGTTGTAGGCGTTGAGGGAGCGGTCGAAGAGCGAGACCATGGTGTCGTACTGGCGGCGGAGATTGTCCCGCCTGAAATTCTTCTGCGCGGTCTCCTGCACCTTCTGCTCCGTCAGCCTGTTCACGGCAAGTCCGACCAAGGCACCGATGACGACCACGCCGAGCGCCTGCATGGCAACCTTCGCCATCTCGAATTCGAGGGTGTTCGCCTCCGGGTCCCGCAGATGGAGCAGGACAATGACGAGGAGCAGCAGAAGGACAACGGCTCCCACCGCCATTTTGTATCTCCATGTGGGTTTCCATTTGTGCACCTTGGAGGGTGTCATGGGACTGGTGTGACGGAGATGCAGCTTCCACTCCTGCTCTTCCAGTCGGAAGATGGAGGTGGTTCTGGACGTGAACAGCACCGATCGGTTCGTTCGACTTTCACCGCGGAAGCCCTTCTCGATTTCCACGATGTGCGCCTCGTCCTCCGTGATGAGATCAGAGACCGACTGGAAATCGATCGACATCCCTTCGGCCGTCCGAGCGTGTGCACCGTCGAGTGCTCTGGAGATTCGATCCCAACCGAAAGTGGGAGGAGCCGGTGCATTGGCCCAGATCGCGTCCTCACTGTGCGAGAACATGTCCTTCAGCGGCTGTGGGTCTCCTCGCATGAGCGCCTCGACCGCCTCGTGATATGCGTCCAGCACATCGTTGACCACTGGATTGATCATGGTGGTCCTCCCGGATAGTTCAGTCCGTTCTCTGCTCCCCGGCACCGTTGCACTGCTCTCATCGGTGCGTCCGGAGGGTTGTACGCGTCCGGACCGGTGACTCAGTCTTCTCCAGCGGCCGTCATCGTGGCGTTACCGGCGCATGCTGGACCGAGGACGTCCGACGCGATGGCCCCGGCCACGGTGGCCGTGCGTGCCGGCGGAACCTTTCGGGGTGGCACTCCAGCGTCCCCCGAGGCCGCCGCCGCAGAATACCCGCGCATGCGCAGATGAGCGACGAGCCCGGGAAAATACCTCTGACTGCCGCAGCACAGTGTGGTAACCAATGAGTAATGATGGGCAGATAACGGATCCTCGTGTTCACTGTCCCGACAGCCACTTCCACGTGGACGGGACGACATCGGGAGGAACCCCATGTCCTGGGACATCCAGCAGCTCACACCAGCGGGGACCCCCGCACGAGGGGTGCACCGCAGGAGTGTGTCGGCTGCCGCGCCGGCACCGGACGATTTCTGCGCCGTGGCTCCCAGCCCCGAGGCGAGGGCCCGCATGCAAGAAGTGCTGGCGGGACTGCGGGAAGCGAGCCCGGACCCCGGCGTGGCGGCGAACCTGGGAATCGTTCCCTTCAGACGCCCTCTGGGTTTTGACGACGGCGTGATATTCCCGCCCTCCGAGCTTCCCCAGGGCACCTCCGGCCGTGAGATGGCCAGAGAGGCGGCGACACGGGCTCCTCTGCGTGGGGAGGTGCGGGTCATCGTGGTCCTGGCCCAGTTCGAGGACCGGCCCATGGAACAGGATCGGTCGCACTTCGAGGACCTGTTCTTCTCCTCGAACGTCCTGCCGCACGGCAGTGTCCATGAGTACTTCCTGGAAGTGACCAACGGATTGGTCGACATCGTCGGGGAAGTCGTGGGTCCCTACACCCTGCCGGAAACGCTGGAATGGTACGCCAACAACAATTTCGGCATCGGCAGACCCAGCGGGCAGGGCCGCGCCCGCATCATGGCCGACCATGCGCTCACGGCGGCCGAACCTGATGTCGACTTCGGGCCGTACGACAACGACGAGAACGGATACGTCGACGCCTTCGTGGTGGTGCATGCCGGCCGGGGTGGCGAGGAGACCAGCGATCCCGGAGACATTTGGTCGCACAAGTGGACCCTGCGCCAACCGAGAAATGTCGACGGGAGGACCGTCTACGCCTATCTGACCATCCCCGAGGACAGCCGGATCGGCGTGTGTGCGCACGAGCTCGGTCACCTGGTGTTCGGATTCCCTGATCTGTACGACATCGATGACACGTCAGAAGGAGTCGGGAACTGGTGCCTCATGGGCGGTGGCTCGTGGAACGGTGGCGGTGATGTACCGGCCCACCCGTCCGCCTGGTGCAAAGTGCAACAGGGCTGGGCCACAGAAGCACAGATCACCCCAGGGGAAGCCCTGTCGCTCACCGATGTGAAGATCAGCCAGGAAGTCCACCGGCTGTGGACCCACGGGGAGCGAGGACCCGAGTACTTCCTCCTCGAGAACCGGCAGAGGACCGGCTACGACACGGAACTGCCCGGGGACGGCCTGTTGATCTGGCACGTCGACGAGTCGAGGGACGACAACAGCGACGAGAACAACTACTTGGTCGGTCTCGTCCAGTCCGACGGTCTGCGCGAGCTCGAGAGGTCGGTGGACCGGGGGGACGCAGGGGATCCATATCCGGGAACCAACGGAAACACCACCTTCGACGGAAGCAGCAATCCGTCCTCCGACTCGTACGCGGGGCAGCCGACGTCAGTGTCCGTGACGGACATCTCCGGCTCTGCTGCTCACATGACCGCCAAGGTGACCCTCAGCGAGTGAAGCTCCGCCACGCAGCCCGCATGGCGCACACGCGACGGACACCAGCTTCATCTCGGACCGGAGACGCGTCTGCGCCGCGGCGCCATCATCAGAAAGCGCAGGCGCACCATGGTTCACGTCGTCGACAACCGGACGGCAATTACGGGGACAGTTCTCGCCGTCGAGGGTCATCCCCGTCTGCGGGGCTTCTGTCTCGTCACGCTGCGGCTGGAAAAGTCCGAACCTGTCGAGGATGCGCGTGATCTCCTGACCTCCAGGAGGGGGCAGGAGATTCTTCTCTCCGTACGCAGCCGGATGCTCGGCAGTGCGCGACCAGGAACGGTTCTCTCCTGCCTGGCCAAGAGCACGGTGGATGGCGACATGTGTGTTCCTGGACCCACCGGAGAGGACAACGTCGAGCTCCGTGAGGCGTGAGAGCGGGGCAGGTGACAGAGATGTCCAGGCCGCCTCGCCCCTCCCTCCTCGAGCACGGAACCTCGGCAAGATACCGGCCGGGCCGATGTCCGGCTTCGGCGACGTCTGGTTTCCCGGCGGACGATCGACAGGAGGTGTCCGGGGCACGATGGAGGTTCTAACAGCTCTGTCACAGCCATGGGCGACCGTGATCGGTGGGTGCATCGTGGCCGTCGGCGCGCTGTTGGGGTTCAGGGCCTCGATGAAGACCCGCGAGACCATGGCGGACACGGCGAACAGAACACACGAACGCGAGGTCATGTCCGCGAGGCAGAACAGATACACCACCGCCGCCGAGCAGCTGTCGAGCGAGCACGAAACCGTGCGTCTGGCGGGAATCTATGCCCTGGCCGCCTTGGCCGACGAGTGGCAGGCAGCGGAGGAGCAGGGTCATCGCGATGTCTCGGTCAAACTCATGTGCTCATACTTGCGCGGCAGACCACGCCCGGGGGGTGGGCAGGAAGGACACGGCGGGGATGACCGGGAGGTTCGCAATGCGATCATCTCCATGATCAGTGCGCATCGCGCGCATGCAGCTGGTCCCACCTGGCCCGACTCCCTGATCGATCTCAAGCGCGCAGTCCTGATCAAGGTGAGCATGAGATCAGCCGACCTCCATGGATTGAACTTCACCAGCGCGAACCTTGCCGGTGCGGACCTGATGGATGCCGATCTGCGGGGTGCGGACCTGAGGGGCGCGCACCTGGAGAACGCGTATCTGAAAAATGCGAAGCTCGGGGGCTCGGATCTCCGAGGGGCGGTCTTCAGGGGTGCCGACCTCACGGACGCCGACCTGACGGATGCCGACCTCACGGACGCCGATGTGGGCGGGGTCGACCTCGCCCGCGCCGACCGGACACGCACCAAGGGGCTCACCGACGACGGAGGTCCGTCCGAGCCCCTGCGGTCGTAGGGGGTCGGAGGCGAAGTCACCTCGTGGTGACGCCGATTCCCGGTGATCTCTGGTTGTTGATGTTCTTCGGCGGCCGGCGGAGAGTCGGCCGTCGAAGGTCATCTCGAAGGTGTTGAACGCTGCCTTCCGGCGTTGGGTCCACCGGGCGCGGCCCCTGCCGGTCAGGGCGATGCAGGTCGGCCGGTTGGCGACCTGCCCGTCGCGGACTTCGACGTGGATGCAGTCCACGAGGACCACCGGACACACCCTGTCCTTCAGGGCGGTCCTGCCACTCGGCCATTGACGCACAGCCCCGATCGACACCATCGAGCGTCTCCCGAACCCGTTGCGGGACACCATCAGATCAAGGGTTGAACGACAGGCCCAGAGCGGCAGTCGCTGGGAACAAGCGTCAACGAACGGGAGACGGAGCGATAACGGTCCGATGACACGGCACTTGCTCTAATGGGTCGTGCCGGCATTGCAGGAAGAACCGATCAAGCGGCCCCGTCTGAGCGGAGGCCTCGGGCACTCGAGCAGGAGGAGTCATGGTGGGTTTCACGGGGACGGTGGTCTTCTTCGATATCGGGAACACGCTGGCCTCGGTCACCGTCGCCGCCGGTGGTGACCGCATCGACCGACTGCTGGTGTACCCGTACGTTCCCGAGGTCCTGGGGCGGCTCCGCGACGGCGGTGCTCGATTGGGGATCCTCTCGAACCCCGGCGGGATCCCGGCCGAGGACGTCGACCGGGCGCTGGGGGCGGCCGGCCTGAGAGACTTCTTCGAATCCGGGCTCGTGGCCTACGGCGCGAAGAATTCTCCGCGGATTTTCGAGCAGGCCAGGGAGCGGGCCGGGGCGGCGGATCGTGCCCTGTTCGTCGGTGAGGACCCGGGCGAACGGATTCAGGCCATGCGGGCCGGATTCCTGGTCGCCCCGCACCCGCTCCTGGCCGTACCGGTGCTGGAGGGCGCGTCCTTGCGCTACGTCCGCATCAGGGTGCCGGGGGGCCGTGCCGGTGCGAACTGGCAAGCGCGGCTGGGGGACCTGCCGTTGCTGCCGGTGCACGTCACCGGACAGGACGGCACCACGGTGTACGCGATCACCACGACGGCCACCGTGGCGTGGCTGGACGATCTGGGGTTCTGGGTGGACCGCCTGGGCGCGGAGGGGGAACCGCTGAGCACCGACCTGTACCTGCTGCGCGACGACCCCCAGGCCGCCAGTGGCTTTCTCACCGCGGACGGGAACTCCACGGCTCTCCTCGAGTCGGCCCCGGAAACCGCTGGGGTTCTCGCCTCGACCGAGGAGGGCCTCCTGGTGGCCGTGGCCGGGGGCGCATCGGTGGAGGACCACCACTTCCGGGACACCCGGCACGGGCACAACCTCAAGCTCGTTCCCGCACCCCTGCTGGGCGAGCCCGACCTGCGGGAAGCCCCGGCACCCCTTGCTGAAGCAGCCCCGGGGACCCTGACCCCGGGGGAGCGCGAGATCCTGGCCACGACGATCTCTGCCCAGCATCTCAGCAGCCATGTGGAGCGCTACACCGGCACCCGTCCGGGCGACGCCGCCGAAGTGGTAATCAGCAGCCGACACATCCATCACCAGGACAATACCGCGGCCGTCACCGCCCTGGTGAACGATCTGCAACGGACAGGACAGGACCGGTTCGTCGTCCATCGACACCGTTTCACCCACGAAGGCCGATCGTTGGACAACGTCGAGGCCGAGCTGCCCGGCAGCGGGCTGGACGGTGTCGTGCTCGTCACCGCGCACCTGGACTCCACCGGGGCACGGCAGCCCGGATACCGCCCGGCCACGGACCCGGCCCCAGGAGCCGACGACGACGCGAGCGGGACCGCCGGGGTCCTGGCCGCCGCCGAGGCATTCCTGGCCCTGGATGCCGCCCTGCAGCTGCCACGTCGGAGCGTGCGCTTCGTGCTGTTCAACGCCGAGGAACACGGTCTGGTGGGCAGCAAGGACTATGCCCGCGACCAGCGGCTGCTGGGCGTCCCGATCGTGGCCGTCTTCCAGATGGACATGATCGGCTATGACGTCCGGCCCGAGCCCGCCTTCGAGCTCCATGCCGGAATCACGCCGCGGCCCACAGTGCAGACCCGGTCCCTGGCGCTGGCACGGATGATCGCCGGGCTCGTCTCGGAGGTCTCCCCGGATCTGCCCGCTCCGCAGATCTACCCCCATGAGGGGGAGTGGGACCCCGCCGAGGCCCGCAGCGATCACTACAGCTTCCAGGAGCAGGGCTATACCGCTTGCTTGGCCTCGGAGGACCTGTTCGCCGGCCCCGGTCCGGGCGCGCCGCCGGAGGAGATGAACCCGCACTACCACCTGCCCACGGACACAGCGATCAATCCGGACTACGCCGCCGACATCGCCCGCCTGATCGCCGCCGCGGCCTGGGTGACCACCACCCGATGAACATCTGACCCCGCCCTCGGAAAGACCTGTTCAAGGAGACGGTTCGAATGCCTGGTTCGTTTCAAACATTCCACTACCATGCCGGCGATGATGCGGCCCGGAGTTCGGGGGAGGCATCACGTTCGGCGGAGTCGTTCCTCGCCGAGGAGGCCACCGGAGCTGCGACGGATGCTCCGCCCCAGTTCTTCACCAGCAACGAGGCGGCAGCGCGGTTCTACCTCGACAAGCTCCTCCGCCAGGACGACCGACGCGCGATGGAAGCCGTGGTGGCTCCGGAAGAACCCGGGCTGGTGCCCGGCCTGGTCGCCGAGAGCGAGCAGGACCTGCGGGTGCTCGGCACCCACCAGCTCCGCTTCGCCCAGACGTCCCAGGGCATCCCGATCTTCGGAACCAGCGCGGTCGTGGAGCTCACCGACGCCCGTGACCTGGTGAGCGTGAACGCCCACCTCGATCAGGTCACCGGTGTTGACCCGGTCGAGTCCCTCAGCCGCGCTGAAGCACTGGACAAGGTGGCCCAGTACACAGGGGCCGACATCCCTTCCGAGGCCGGGGTGAGCGGCCGACTGCACTTCTACAAGGACGAGGACTCACGCTGGCACCTGGCCTGGCTCTTCCACGGACTGCCCGCCGAGCCACCCGCCGCCGATGGGACGACCGACGCGGAAGACGAGAACCTCCACGGCCTGGGCCGCCGGCCGGTCCCGCCCAGGGTCACCTACCTCGTCGACGCTCACGACGGCGAGGTCCTCTTCCACTACAGCGCCGTCCCCACTGCAATCCCGGCGCGGTGCAAGGGCATCGACGAGGACGAAACCGAGCAGAAGTTCTACGGGCAACTGGTCGACCAGGCCGACACGAAGTGCTGGCTCAACGATCCCCTGCGCTCCTCCGGGACCTACGATCTGGACTTCGCCGACATCTTCGACAATCCGCCGCTGCCGGCTCATCCCGTCCAGGCGGACAGCAGCGACTTCAGCACCACCAACCGCGCCGCCGTGTCGGCCCACGTCAACGCGACACGGGTGCTGGACTTCTACAAGTCGGTCCTGCAGCGCGATGGCCTCGACGACCAGGGTATGGCCATCAAATCCGTCGTGAACGTCACGGCCAGAAGCATGGAGACTCCACCCACCCTGCTCAACGCCTTCTGGTTCGACAACGCGATGTGGTACGGCCAGGTCCAAGGCGACGGGCGGCTCGTCAGCCTTTCCCGCTACCTGGACGTCATCGGCCACGAACTCACTCATGGAGTGATCGAGCACACCTCGAACCTCGTGTACGCGACCCAGTCGGGAGCGTTGAACGAATCGTTCGCGGACATCGCCGGGGTCATCATCAACAACTGGTACACCGCCCCGGACAGGCACGATGTCGGTACCTGGGACTGGGAGATCGGCCGCGGACTGCGACGCGACGGGCGCCCGTTGCGGGACTTCGAGGATCCGTCCCGCACCGGGCACCCAATGCACATGAACGACTTCCGTCATCTCAGTCCCGGCGAGCTGCCGAACAACGGCAATGACCAAGGCTGGGTCCACTTCAACAGCAGCATCCACAACAAGGCCGTCCACAACCTCCTCACGATGACGGACCGCGAGGCGCGAGTCTTCAGCGTCGAGGACGTCGCCGTGCTGACCTACTTCGGCATGGCACGGCTCAGCTCCCTGGCCACCTTTTCGGAGGCCCTCCAATCGATCCTGGACGTCGCCCGCACCTATTTCGGCGGAGACACCGACAGACAGAACAAGCTTGACGCCATCCGCCTGGGCTACCAGTCCGTCGGCATCGACACAATCTAGTACCGACTCGAGGACCGGACACGTGGAGCAATTCAATGTCCAACGGACACGGGCACATTCCGCCGTGCATTGATGTTCTTGTGCTTGCTCGACGAACTCGAGTTTTCATAGGCCCATGACCGTGAACAGCCGATCGAAAAATGCGAGTCTCACGGTATACCGAACAACTTTGGACGGCCGGCATGACAACTCCAAGCGTACTGCCCGTAAAAATTGTCGTAGGCAGCGCTCCTGAATGGCTGGTGACGCGCTACCGCGTGGACTGCATATATTCAGGAACTGAGGAGAATCTTCCGTGCGGCTCGGGGGAGTTCGGCGCAGGAGGAGGCATTTCCGAAGGGTTCGTAACACGATTGGGAACGAGTTTCCCGGACCATGTGCACGCGACCATCATCGTTGATTTCCAGCCGGACACGGGATTGAAAGGACTCGTCAAGTCCTTCTCGATACCCATTGAAGAAACGGGCGGCAACCTGTTCTTCGAACCCAATCAAGCAATCCAGCGGACCAATCTGATATTTGATCTTCACCCAGGGCCGAGCAGGCGCGACTACCTCATCATTAGATGGAACCACAGTGTCGACGGGGAATTGATAACTGCCGGGCAGAAAACGCTGGTCAGTGCGGACCTCGAATCCTCTCCGACTCAGTTCGAGATCGCATTCATCCCCGACCCGATACATACTACGGGAATGCGGCTTGAGATCGATGGAACCCTTCGGAGTCGACCCCTTGTGCCGTTCGACCAATATTTCGAACTCTCCGAGAAGGCAATACTTCTTCGTGCTGAACGTGACAGAGAAGCACGAGCATTTCGACTGGTGGCCTCATGACATCAGGTGTCCAGCCACCCTGGCGCGCCCGTGGCAAGCTTTCGGCATCAACGGCAGAGGAGCCGGCATCAACCAGAACGAAGTCCAAACGAACCGAAAATAATCAAACTGCACGGAACTTATGTTGCAAAGGTGGACATAAAATGAGTGAAGCACTGCCCAGTGCCGTCAAAGATCCCTTTGATGCCGATGCGGAATTGCAACTGGCTTCAGCGGATCTTCCCAACTTCAATCTTGTGGACGGCACCGTCGCCGTGGCCACGGACCCCGACTCCGCTTTCATCCTGTTCAAGGGGAACAACCGGGACACCTGGTTCTACGCCCCCCGATGGGGACGTATCGCAAAGAACAAGGAGCAGGACCCCGAGTTCCTTGTCACCAAAAAAGTGCGCAACAATCCTGACGGCTCCAAGACGACAATCGGTGGCGTTCTCAGCTTCATGGTGGAGCTGGTCGTCGAACTGCCCGATGACGCAGAGAGAGAACGATGGGCGGAACTGATCCAAAACCTCTACAACCTCCAGCCCAGTGCAGGCCAGTTCAATTTTCAGCCTTTGCGTCTCGCTCCGGGAAAGATGGACATATTCGGCTTAGACCAGTATGTGACGGAAGGCCAGCCGCTCAAGGGCATCGACGTGGGAGCAGCTTCCTCCGTTGCCTTCGCCTTCGAACTCAATGCCGACGGAGCCGACCATTTCGCTGCCATGCTCGGCGCCGTCCCTTCTCCTTTCCCGCCGCAAGTGGCCATCATGTTCACATATAGTTATCAGTACATGGTGCCCCAATGTTCCATCCAAGCCACCGGATTCAAGAAGGTCGTCTACGACTACTTCTCGTCGGATGCCAAGGCCCGGGCCAGCTATTTCGGTCTCGTCAATGGTTCTTTTGACCGCCAAACGGTACGAGCGGACCTTCGGCGTTCTCAGGGTCTCAATGTGCACGTCGTCGGCGAGCCGCCCGAGGGGGTGGATGTGAACAAGCTTCTCGATGCTATTTTCGACATCTACTTAAAAATGGAAGTAGGCAATTGGATCGAGCCTGACCCCAAGCCGGTCGAGGCTTCCAAACCTGGAGGATTCTTCGGCGGAGTATCCTATGCAATGAAAAGCGTGAACCTTTCAGAAACGGCCCAGTTCAATCAAAGGCTCACTTTCACAGGTATCGAAGAGAATGTGCACCAGATCTCTTTCAACTTCGAGCAACAGTTGGGAGACTTCAGTCCTGAGAACCACCTCTTCATCGAGCAGGACGACATCAAGCTGCCCTTCAAGCTTGCGATCGGCAGCAGCGACAAAGTGCAGATCGTAGTACCGTCCGCGAGTTATACCACTCCGACGGGACCGCAGAATGTGCAGTGCCCGGCTGTCGGTGGTACTACTGGTGGGCTGACCGACGGCATTATTCAATTCCCCTGGCCCCACCAGCCGACTTCTGCGCAGATCAACCTTATAGTCGACTTCGTCGAAGGGTTCGGCCCGGGATATCAGTTCGAGCAGACAAAACCCATTTCAGACACTGGTGCAGCGTTCTACTTCCAGCCCGACGAATTCATTCAGCGGACCCATCTGATCTTCATCATGGCCCTGACCGTGACGGACCTCACTTCCAAAGCATTGTTCAAATGGGAGTGGACACCGCCTCAGACGGGGGAGAATTCGCGTCCCAAAATCGCAGGTTTCACGATCATTGCGCCCGATCTGAACGGCGAGATCAACAATTTGCCGACCTATGACATAAATTTCCCGTACCACCCGAATGACTGGACGGGGGAAAGTACTCCGAATATTCAGTACAAAATACAAGGGCTCACGGGGGAGTGGAAGAATCAATCCACATCCGGCGAAATGACCATCGGGGAGAGGGCTTTGGCCATCGACTGGCAGGACGTACGTGCTGTGGGGGATGTGCTGGCCATTCCGCGCATCCTGGTTGAGGGCGCATCCCCGGATCCCGTGCGCAAAGCCCGTCTTCAATCAAAGCATGCCGCCAAGTCGGGCGGCGAGCATCCTGCTGTGACCTCTTGATGGGGCACGCGGGCAGGTCGGTAGTGGCTTCTGCCCACTATTCCCATGTGAATCTCTCCCGAGCAGCTTCGCGGCTCGCTTGAGGGTCTCGACCCCGGCCTCGAGCCGGCGAATCGGCTTCCTCGTCCTCGCCTGCTCCATCGACTCGTGGGTCGTGCGGCCAAGGCGCTCACCGCAGTCGATCTGGTGCCGGAAAACCTTGTTGTCCAGCGCCGGTGCTGATTCCGAATCGACGGCGGTGGGGTGATGGTACTGCCGGCCCGCACGAGCGTGACGGACTGAAGGAGGAACTCGGCAGGAAACAGTCGTGGCATGATCAGAATCTTGCGAGGAGACGCGCCGGTCATCGAAACTTTCAGGGCAACCGAGTCATGGCGCAGGTCAGAAAGGCAACGGAAGTCGGGACAGTCATAACCTCTTCGACAACCTATCCGTAATAACGCACCAATAACATGGACAACGCAACGATCAGTCCTTCAAGACCTGTGGGGACGGCCGTGTTTTGACCGACCCCAGCCCAGAAATGAGACCAGTTCATGGATGGCGCGAATATGCAAGGTACTTGGTTCCTGTCAGCGGAAGAAAGCTCCGAGGATGTCTTGATCTTCCGGGGAAGACATTATGATTTTCCCCGAACACGGGCTCCCAGGAAGGCTTTGACAATCAATCCGGATGGTTCAGCGGTCTACTACTTCCCATCTTCGGTCGACTCCCATGTGCAATCCCCGGGTTCTTGGAATGTTGTCGATAACAAAATCGTCATGAAAATTGCAGGTGCATCGCAAGTGTATCGTGTCGATCATTTCAGTCGAGATGTTCTGGTGATGAAAAAAATGACTGAGGGAGAGAGATATGGGCGTCAATGAGTCCGGTACCGACAATGCTGAGCGCGGGCCGGAGGATCAGTCGTTGGAAGCCCGAATAACTCGTCGTTGCGGCACGCAGCGACTGCACCAACGCTTGTTGCAGGAGGTGCCCGGCTATGCTGCTCGCCGTGCCGCGATCGAGAACCAAGTGGCACGCACCGCGAGAAGCCCGCAGTACGCGGGGAGAATCGGGTGCACGCGAATCCCGGTCGTGGTGCACGTGGTCTACAAAACGCCCGATCAGAACATTTCGCAGGCGCAGGTGGGGAGCCAGATCAAAGTACTGAATGAGGACTTCAGGGCGGGAAATGCAGATATTGTTTCCGTTCCCGCAGCATTCAAATCACTCGTGGGGGACTGTCGGCTGCAGTTCTCATTGGCGACCATTGATCCGGCCGGCAATCCCACCACCGGGGTCACGAGATCACAGACGGCGGTCGATGCTTTTGCCGACCTCGACGATGCGGTGAAATTCACCGCGTCCGGCGGTATCGATGCATGGCCCTCCGGTCGATACTTCAATATTTGGGTGTGCGAGTTGGCGGGAGGCCTGCTCGGGTATGCACAGTTCCCGGGTGGCCCACCATCTACTGCAGGCATTGTCGTGACGCACAGTGCGTTCGGTACAAACGGCACAGCCACGGCGCCGTTCGACCGCGGGCGAACCGCAGTGCACGAATGCGGCCACAGTTTGGTTGTCGGCATATTTGGGGCGACGATGACGATGGGTGTCAGGGGAGCGATTTCGTGGACGACACTCCGAATCAGGGCGGTCCCAACGTCGGAGTGCCAACTTTCCCCCATGTGAGCTGCGACAATGGGCCAAACGGTGACATGTTCATGAACTACATGGACTACGTGGACGACCGGGCCATGACCATGTTCTCCAAGGGTCAGGTAACGCGCATGCACGCTAACCTCGACGGTCCTCTGGCGGGTTTGGGGACATCCACGCCTTGCTCTCCGACTACGAGCAGCGTCCGTTATTCGGCGGCGTGGGGGCCCGGCTCGGGAGGTCAGTACTACTGGCTCGGAGGCACCGCGGAGAAGATCGTGCAACTCGGTGGTGAGCTCTTCGACAAGGGATACCGGCTCAAGGCACTGAGCTCCGCGGAGCACAACGGCGCGATCCGTTATTCGGCGGCGTGGGGGCCCGGCTCGGGAGGCCAGTACTACTGGCTCGGAGGCACCGCGGAGAAGATCGTGCAACTCGGTGGTGAGCTCTTCGACAAGGGATACCGGCTCAAGGCACTGAGCTCCGCGGAGCACAACGGCGCGATCCGTTATTCGGCGGCGTGGGGGCCCGGCTCGGGAGGCCAGTACTACTGGCTCGGAGGCACCGCGGAGAAGATCGTGCAACTCGGTGGTGAGCTCTTCGACAAGGGATACCGGCTCAAGGCACTCAGCTCCGCGGACCCAGGCGTTACAGGAAGTCGCTCATTCCAGGGACAACCTCACATCGAACTGGAAGATGGAACCGACGAGGGGCAGGGCTGGCACCGGGAGGAAGCTGTCGGGGGTTCGCTGCAGGAGGACGAGGGGCAGGGCTGGCACCGGGAGGAAGCTGTCGGGGGTTCGCTGCAGGAGGACGAGGGGCAGGGCTGGCACCGGGAGGAAGCTGTCGGGGGTTCGCTGCAGGAGGACGAGGGGCAGGGCTGGCACCGGGAGGAAGCTGTCGGGGGTTCGCTGCAGGAGGACGAGGGGCAGGGCTGGCACCGGGAGGAAGCTGTCGGGGGTTCGCTGCAGGAGGACGAGGGGCAGGGCTGGCACCGGGAAGAGACTGTCGGCGGTCCGCCTTGAGCCGGGTGGGCGTGGAAGACCACGGGGCGTCTTCCCGCAGGAAGACGCCCCGTGTCAACGGATGAGCTGGATACCGACCGTGCTCAGTGCCCCGTGGCCGTGGACCCGCTGGAGGAGCCGGAGCGATTCCACGCCTCGAGCCCGAAGCTCTCGGCAGACGGCTGGCCGTTGGACTGCTGCGCCCGCGGGGCGGGTGCGGCGTCCTCGGGCGCCGGAGCCTTGGGCTCCTGCGTCGTCCGGGGCGCGGCCGACTGGGAGGCACCGGCGCGCTCGGCGCGCGGCACGGTGCCCCACGGCTGCTTCCCGGCCGGTGCGGCCACGACCGGCTGCGCGCCCGTCTTGGGCGCCGGCTGCTCGTCCGAGCTCGCGTAGTAGGACTTGCCGTAGTACCCGTAGTAGCCCGCGTCCGCGCCGGTGGTGGGCACGCGGTTGAGCACCACGCCGAGCACGTGGCCGTGGACCTGGTGCAGGTTCTCCAGCGCCTTGGACAGCTCGTCCGTGGTGGTCCGCTGCGCGGTGGCCACGATGATCGCACCGTCGGCCGAGGCGGTGAGCAGCGCGGCGTCGGTGACCGGCAGCAGCGGGGGAGCGTCCACCAGGACCAGGGCGTCCTCGGCCAGGGTCTCGAGCATGCTGTGCATGGTCTTCGAGGACAGCAGCTCGGTGGGGTTCGGCGCGGTGCGGCCGGCGCCGAGCACCTGCAGGTTCGGGAACTTGTCGTAGGTCTGGAGGACCTCGTCCACCTGCACCTCCCCGGTCAGCACGTCCGTGACGCCCACGCCGGCGACCAGCCCGAACAGGTCGGTCATCACCGGGCGGCGGAGGTCCCCGTCCACGACGACGACGTTGCGCCCGGTCGAGGCGATGGCCACCGCCAGGTTCGCGGTGATCGAGGACTTGCCTTCACCCGGCAGGGAGGAGGTCACCACGATCATCTTCGGCGGGTGGTCCACGGAGACGAAGCTGAGATTGGTGCGCAGCTCGCGCAGGGCCTCGGAGAACTCGTGGTGGCCGCGGCCGCCGGAGAAGCCGGTCTCGATGATCTCGCGGTGGTCGGCGAGGCGCTCGTCGGTGGGGATGACACCGAGGACCGCGACACCGAAGCCGTCGCGGATCTCCTCCACCGACTTGATGCGGCGGTCCATCTTGTACCGGGCGAAGGCGTAGAGCAGGCCCAGGCCCAGACCGCCCACGAAGCCGAGGGCCAGGTTGAGCTTGAGGTTCGGCGAGGAGGGCGCCAGCGGCAGCGAGGCGTTGCTCAGCGGCTGGACGGCCACGCGGTTGATCGCGTCCTCGTCGCCCTGGCTCTCGACCTCCCGTGCCTGCCCGGCCAGGGCCACGACCCAGGCGTTGGCCAGGTCGGCCGCCTCGGTCGGGTCCTCGGCGTCGGCGGTGATCCGGATCTCCGGGGTGTCCACCGGAACATTCGTGGCGATGCGCGGCAGCAGCGACTCCGCCGTCGTGTCGAGGTCCAGGTCGTCGATCACGGCATCGGCGACCGGCTTGGCCGTGGCCAGCGACTCGTAGGAGACGGCCTTGGACTGCGCCAGGTTGTTGCCGGCGAGGGCGCTGGCCAGGTCCTGCTCGCCCGTCGCCACGACCAGTCCGGACGCGGTGGCCGAGTAGATCTTGGGCTGGACGAGCGTCCAGCCGAGCGCGAGCAGAGTGCACAGCAGGGTGATCAGCGTGATGGCCCGCCAGTGCGTGCGCACCAGGCGCAGGAGATCCCGTGCATCGAGCGCGGGGGCTTCCCGCTCTGCGTCAAGGTGCTCCATGGTTCTCCTCGGGATCGGCTCGGGGGTCGGGGGGTGGGTCGAGGTCACTCGCGGATACCGTCCTGGTGCTCGCGGAACCAGTCGACGGTGGAGCGGAGGCCCTCGTCGAGGGGGATCCGGGCCGTCCAGCCGGCCTCGGCCAGCTTGGAGACGTCCATGAGCTTGCGCGGGGTGCCGTCGGGCTTGGTGGCGTCCCACTCGATGGATCCGGTGTAGCCGACGGCCTCGGCCACGAGGCCGGCGAGCTCCTTGATCGTGACGTCGGTGCCGGTGCCCACGTTGACGTGCTCGGACCCGTCGTAGTGTTCGAGCAGGTGCAGGCAGGCATCGGCCATGTCGTCCACGTGCAGGAACTCCCGCAGCGGCGAGCCGGAGCCCCAGTTGGTGACCGACTCCGCCCCGGACACGCGGGCCTCCTCGTAGCGGCGGATCATCGCCGGCAGCACGTGGGAGCCGGTGGGGGAGAAGTTGTCCCCGGGCCCGTACAGGTTGGTGGGCATGGCCGAGATCCAGGGCAACCCGTACTGACGGCGCACGGCCTGGATCTGCAGGATGCCGGCGATCTTGGCGATCGCGTAGGCGTCGTTGGTGGGCTCCAGGTGGCCGGTGAGCAGGTACTCCTCCTTCAGCGGCTGCGGGGCCAGCTTCGGGTAGATGCAGGAGGAGCCCAGGAACAGCACCCGCTCCACCCCGTGCTCCAGGGCGGCGTCGAGGACGTTGACCTGGATCCGCAGGTTCTCGGAGAGGAAGTCCACCGGGTAGGTGCTGTTGGCCAGGATGCCACCGACCTTGGCCGCGGCCAGCACCACGTAGCGCGGCTTGGCCTCGGCGAAGAAGGCGAACACGGCGTCGCGGTCCTTCAGGTCCAGCTCGGCGGAGGTGCGGCCGATCAGGTCGGTGAACCCCTCGGCCTGGAGCTTGCGCCAGATGGCGGAGCCGACCAGGCCGCGGTGGCCGGCCACGTAGAACGGAGCCGTGCGGTCCAGCGGCCCGGGGGTGAAGGTGGTCGCGGTGCTGTCGGTCATCTCGGTGGTGCCAGCTGTCATGGTGGGGTCCTCCGTCACTTGGCCCAGGAGGCGAGCTCGACGGTGTCGACCCAGCCCTCGGTGTGCTCGAGCATGGCGATGTCAGCGTCGACCATCAGGCGGGCCAGCTCGGGGGCCTTGATGGTGGCCTCCCAGCCGAGCTTGTCCTTGGCCTTGGCGGGGTCACCGATCAGGGCGTCGACCTCGGTGGGGCGCAGGTAGCGCTCGTCGAACTCGACGTGCTCGCGCCAGTCCAGCCCGGCGTGCTCGAAGGAGATCTCCAGGAACTCCCGCACCGTGCAGGGGGCGCCGGTGGCCAGGACGAAGTCCTCGGGCTCGTCGGCCTGCAGCATCCGCCACATGCCCTCGACGTACTCGGCGGCGTAGCCCCAGTCGCGGATGGCCTGCAGGTTGCCCATGTAGAGCTTCTCCTGCTTGCCGGCCTTGATCGCGGCCACCGCACGGGTGATCTTGCGGGTCACGAAGGTCTCGCCGCGCCGGGGGGACTCGTGGTTGAACAGGATCCCGTTGACCGCGAACATGTCGTAGGCCTCGCGGTAGTTCTTGGTGATCCAGTAGGAGTAGATCTTCGCCGCGCCGTAGGGGGAGCGGGGGTAGAACGGGGTGTCCTCGTTCTGCGGCGGCGGGGTGGCGCCGTAGAGCTCGGAGGTCGACGCCTGGTAGTAGCGGGCGTCCACGCTCGCCAGGCGCATCGCCTCGAGCAGCCGGACGGTGCCGAGCCCGGTGGTGTCCCCGGTGTGCTCGGGCTCCTCGAAGGAGACCTTCACGTGGGACTGGGCCGCGAGGTTGTAGACCTCGTCCGGGCGGATCTGCGCCATCAGCGTCACCAGCCGGGACCCGTCGGACAGATCCCCGTAGTGCAGGAACAGGCGCGCGTCGGCCTCGTGCGGGTCCGAGTAGAGGTGGTCGATCCGGTGGGTGTTGAACGTGGAGGCCCGGCGGATCAGACCGTGGACCTCGTACCCCTTGGCGAGCAGCAGCTCCGCCAGATAGGAGCCGTCCTGACCGGTGATCCCGGTGATGAAAGCCTTCTTGGGGGTGGCGTGCATGATCGTCCTTCGGGGGGATGGGGCGTGGGCCATTGAGGGGACAGCTTTATGCTAGTGAATCAACCGGCAAAGCCCGTGATCACACCCGGACATGTTGCGTCAAAGATCGAAGCACATCGTCCCACCGCCGCATGGCGGCGTCCGCGGCGAGGTGCTCGGCCACATAGGCGGGACCGCGGCCGCCGATGTCCGATGCTACGGCCCGGTCGGCGCCCAGTTCCTCGGCCGCCTGCAGCAGTCCTGCGGGATCGCCCGAGGCAATGACCTTTCCGGCCCCGGAGGACTCGATCTCGCCGGCGGACGAGCTCTCGTCGTCCACCGCAGCCAGGACAGGGCGTCCGGTGGCGAAGTAGGACGTGAGCTTGCTCGGCACGCACATCTCCCGGAGCTCGGGCTTCTCGTTGACGAGCAGGATGTCCGCGGCCGCCAGCGCTGCCGTGTACTCTTCGTCGGGCAGCGGTGCGATGAACTCGAGGCTCTTGATGCCCTCCGCCAGGCCCTTGAGCCGCTGCAACTGGTTGCCCGCGCCGAGCAGGACGAACCGGACGCGCGAGTCCCGTTCGTCGGCGAGCCGGGCGGCGTCCACGACGTTCTCGAGGTACTGCTTCACTCCCATGTTGCCGGCATGGAGGACGACCACCTCGTCCTCGGCCCAGCCACGGCGCTCGCGGACTGCGGCGGTGTCGATGGCGTGCTGCGGAGTGATGTGGGACCAGTTGCGGTGGATGAGTGCCCGCTCGGGAGCCACACCCAGCTCGTTGACCGCGTGGCGGCGGAACCGGTCGTGGATGACGATCACCCGGTCCATGGCGCGGAGAACGAGTCCCTCGACCTTCCGCATGACGGGGGCCAGTGCCGCGGCGGAGGTGTGCACCTCTTCGAGCCCTCGGGAGTACAGATCCTGGATCCAGATCGCCGTTCCCGGGCGGCGCCGGCCGAGCTTGGCACGGAGAGCCGCCACGCCCGAGGAGAAGAGTCCCGGATTGACGAAGAGGACGACGTCCGGGCGGCCCCAGTCCGTCAGGGCGGCGCGAACGCCGAAGTGGACCTCCATCAGCAGACGGTTGAGCAGCTTGGGCTCGTGCGGCACGTAGTGGCGCAGACGGAGGACGCCGACGCCGTTCTGCTTCTCGTCCAGCGTCTGCCCCTCGTAGCCGTCATAGACCTGCCACTGGGGGTAGTGGGGGAAGCCGGTGATGACCCGGACGTCCCACCCGAGCGCGGTCATGCCTTCGGCGAGGGACGTGGTGTACGGGGCGTTGCCGCTGGACTCCGGGGCGTAGTTGATACCGATGATCGTCAAACGTGGGGGCATGAGGATGCTTTCGTCACACTGGGAGCAACGCCGAGGGGGATCAGCGGCCCACCGGAGGGAATGGGGTATAAATCGAACGATACATGCGAGCGCATCCGGCTCCGGGACGACGCCCCACGTCGTCCCGTGGTTCGGCTCACATGACCTCCCCGCCCCCCATTCGCAGAGGTATTCATGGCCACCGCCGCTGGGCACAGTCCTGCCGACACCGACGTTCCTGTCATCGACCTTTCCAAGGCGCCCGGCGAGGGCGAGGCCTGGAACCGGCCGAAATGGATGATCTATCTGTGGTCGGCTACGGAGCTGGTCCTCGTCACCAATCCCTGGCAGATCAGCTCCGGCCTCCGGGCCAAAGCGCTCCGAGCCTTCGGTGCGAAGATCGGCGACGGCGTCATCATCCGGCCCCGTACTCGCATCAAATTCCCCTGGAACCTCGAGATCGGAGACCGGTCCTGGATCGGTGAAGGTGTGTGGATTCACAACCAGGACCAGGTCACGATCGGTCACGATGCCGTGGTGTCCCAGGAGACCTTCATCACCACCGGCAGTCATGCGCACCGCAAGGACATGGGTCTCATCACCCGGCCGGTCACGATCGACAACGGCGCCTGGCTCACCTCGCGTTGCGTGGTCACCGGGGGAGTGACAGTGGGTCGCTCGGCGCTGGTGCAGCCGCTGACCTTGGTCAATCAAGACGTCGAGGCGAACCACATCATCGGACCTCCCGCGGCGGAGACCAAGGGGCGACGTTTCGTGGTCAACGACAAGGCGGAACAGGCGTGAGGATTCTCCAGGTCGTCACTTACATCAGCCCCGACGGCGCCTATGGCGGACCCGTGCGGGTGGCCATCAATCAGGCCAAGGCTCTGACTGAGCAAGGTCACACGGTCATAGTCGCGGCTGCTGCGGGCGGCTTCGAGGGTCCATTGCCAGCTGAGTTCGACGGCTTCCCGGTCCGTCTTTTCCACGCTCGCCGACTGGTGCCAAAGTCCGGCTTCGCTGGTCTCACGTCGCCCGGCCTGCTCAGATGGCTCGCGCAGGTCGTCCGCGGCGCCGACGTGGTCCACGTGCATCTGGCACGAGACCTGGTGACTCTGCCGGCGGCCGTGCTCGCTCTACTGATGGGCAAGCCGCTAGTTCTCCAGACCCATGGCATGGTCGATCGGACCGACAACCCGCTGGCCGTGCCCTTGGATCTATTCCTCACACGCCCCGTCCTTGGGGCGGCCCGGACAGTCCTGTACCTGACGGAACGGGAGCGCCAGGACCTTACGGACGTCGCGGGGCATGGTCTCGTACTACGGCATCTTCCTAACGGCGTTACTCTGCCGGCCGATGACGCAGTCGAGCGGGCGACCGGTACGAAAGTCGATGTTGAAGTCTTGTACCTCGCCCGGTTGCACAGCAGAAAGCGGCCAAAGGCCTTCGTCGAGGCCGCGAGAGAGCTACTGGGCGGTGGGATCTCAGCGTCATTCAAACTCGTGGGCCCGGACGAAGGAGAAGCTTCAGCTATCCAGCGCACCATCGCGAACTCCGGATTCGCGGATCGCATCGGTTACGAAGGCTCCCTAGATCCTAAGGAGACACTCGGGAGGATGATGAAGTGCGACGTCTACGTGTTGCCCTCCGTTGACGAACCGTTTCCGATGTCGGTCATCGAGGCGATGGCGGCCGGCAAGCCAGTCGTCATTACCGACACCTGTGGCCTAAGCAACCAAGTGGCAGCTGCCGGGGCCGGGTACGTCATCGACGACAGCGGGGCGGCTCTTGCCGAGTCAATCCGTGAGCTCGTCGAAAACAGGTCGCTGCGATCGCAGATGGGCGCTGCTGCCAGACGACTGGTGGAACGGCAGTTCGATCTCCGTCGCATCGGCGCCGAGTTGGGAGCCGTGTACCAGGACGTTCTCCAAAGTGGCCTAGAGACCCGAGCTCAGTTGGAGCGAGTCCAATGACGAGTCCGAAAATTTCCGTCATTATGCCTGTGCGAAACGGGTGCAAATACCTCGAGAATGCCCTCGCGGGTATCGAGAGCCTGGTATTCGACTCGTGGGAACTAATCGTCGTTGACGACGGGTCCACAGATGGAACGGCGGACGTGCTTCGGCAGTGGAGCGGTTCGTCCTCTGTGCCGCACCGGATCATCAAGAACGCTTCATCGTGCGGAGTGGCGGCAGCGAGAAACGCCGCGGTCGCCGAGGCGTCGGGCGAGTTCGTCTGGTTCGTTGATGGTGATGATTCGTGGTCCTCCGACATCCTGCTGCATCTCTGGAGCGGAGTGTCAGATCCGGAAGTGGACGTTGTGGTCTGCGATGCCCAGAGAGTGGTGGCCAAAACTGGTCATGTCTCCTTGATCCATGACGCCCCGATGCGCGAGACCATCACCGGTGAGGACGCGTTGCGGCGTGTCCTGCGAGGGGAACTACAGGGTCACTTGTGGAACAAGTTGATCCGGAGGGCACGGCTAGAAGCGTACCCCTTCCCGCAGATGAGGGCCCATTCGGATCTTGCCGGCACCATACGTCTCGTTGTGGCTTCACGCCTGGTAGTTACTGTTCCGGGCGAAAAGTATTTTTATGACGTCCATGACGGGTCCATACTTCAATCCGCCGATTACAAGTGGGAGAACCTCATTCGCTGCGCGGAGGCGGCCGAAGAGGCAGTCGAGAGAAGTGCGGTCGGTGCGCAACTCGCCGGAGAGCTCCGACTTTTCACCTGGTCACATGTCATGATCCCCGCCGCGAACAGCGTGCTGTCCAGTGCCAGACCTGACATATCGAAAATTCCCTACCGCAGCAGCATCACGCCTTGGGCGCTCGCGGCTTCATGGCGCCGGGACCAGCCCGCCTTATTACTCAAAGCAGCGGCTCTCAAATGGGTGCCTCGACTGTACGGCACGATCTACCGACGTCATCACGCCAAAAAATGGGGCTCCCTGCGCCCAGGAGGAACGAACTGAAATGACCACATTCTCGAGTGATGAACAGTCCGAAAACAAGGTATTCGTCACCCTTACCGGCGACTACCCGAACATCGGTGACGCGTTGATCCGCCGGCGATCACTCGCCTGGGCCCGCATGTGCGGACAGCCGGTGGCTGCCTTCGTCGGCAGGGCGCCGGACATGTGGTGCCGGCAAATCGGTCTGACGACTCAGGACGATCTTTACCGGCAGAAGGACATAAAGGCGTGGGTCATAGCCATGCTGAGGGCGCCGCGCGGATTTACTCTCGTCCTAGAACCGGGCGAGGTGGATTTGAGACTTAATCAATATAAGTGGGAGACCATGGTGCTCCTGTTCAGTGTCCTGACCCGTCTCAAGGGCGGGCGTGTCATCCGACCGCCTCGTTCGTTGAGTCATCCTTCTCGGGCTATGACCATCTGGCACAAGCTGGGATTGCAGTTGTCGGCGGTAGTCCTCTGGCGTGAGTCAGACAGCAGGACACTGGTCCGCACGGGACGGGTAGTTCCCGACATCGCATTCAGTGAAGCGCCCTACGGCGAGGAATCTTCGCCTCGTCCCCGGCTGTTGATCAGCCTTCGCGGATTGCGGTCCCGGCCGTCCGCAGCCTGGGAGGAAGCCGTGCGGACGTTTGCGCGCAACCAAGGGCTGACTATCACCTGCATCGCCCAGGTTCGTCAGGACGAGGTCCGCACCGCAGAACTCGCCAGTGCGCTGGGTGGTGAGTGCATCGACTTTGGAAATCGGGACGACATGGAGCAGGAGCATCTGTTGCGCCGGATGTACTCCGAGGGGGCTGTGGTCATCAGTGATCGGCTGCATGTGCTGATTCTCGGAGCACTCGGCGGGTGCATTCCCTGTGAGCTGGTGCCGAAGCCTAGCAACAAGGTGGCAACGCACTTCCAGGCCGCAGGGATCACGGGCATCACGCAGGACGCCGAAGGATCGTCTGCGGCCACAATGCTCAGCTTCCTCAACTCCATTCACGGACGCCGTGACAAGATCCGTGCTGAAGTCATGGCCGCTCACATGCAGCTTAAGGACATCGAATCCCGGGTCGTCGCAGTGTCACCTCTATCCGCTCGGGAAGATCCTGACCTTGTTCAAAGGTAGGAACCTCGGCAGGCAGGTCGCGGGTTTACTGTCGGGTCGGGTTGTGGCGGCAGTCGCTCAAACTTGTTCATTGGTGCTGTTGGCCCGCTGGTCAAGCACAGGTGACTTCGGCCTTGTCATCGCCGTCCAGTCAGTCGTCACGGCCATGACGTGGATGCTGGGTCTCGGGCTTGGGCCCTACATGAGTGTGGTCCGTGCCAGGAACAGAGAGCATGGGGACGTCCAGGGGATTTACCGGCTCAACAAGATCATCAGCTCGGTCCTCGTCGCGCTACTGTCCGTAATCGTTTTGATGACGATGCTCTGGGACGGTAGAGCCTGGTGGTTCCTGCCTCTCGTCCTCGCTCTGGGATTCCAGCGAGACGCCGCAGTCCTTAACAGCATCGCTGTGGCTGACGGGCAAACCGGTCTGTTTTCGAGCAACCTGGCACTTAGGCGAGTCTTAGCGCTGGTGAGCTTCGTGGTTGGAGTGATGTCGTCACTGCCCGTGGCGTTCGCCTTCTCGATGTCCATCGCGGCTTCCGAAGCTGCATGCAATTGGCGCCTCCGGCGGATGATTGATTTCGTGCCTTTAAGAAGCCAACCTATGGATGTGCGAAGAATAGTCCAAGATTCGAAGCACTACTGGTGGGACACGGTAAGCGGTCAGATACGACTGCTCGACGTCCCAGTCGTGGGCATTGCGCTGGGGCCGATTGCTTCCGGGCTTCTCGCGGTGCCATCGAAAATTGGCTCGCCAATCATGATGATTCCTACGTCATTAGCAACATTGGTGCTCCCGAGGACATCTGCGGCCGGTACGCTGCCTAAAGGAAAATTCATGCTCGCTGCCGGCTTAGTCACAGCTTTTATCGCAGTCATTTTGCTAGCCCTGGCAGTGTTCATCGAACCAATCATCGTTTCGATGCTCGGCGAAGAATTCAGATCCGCTGTTCCGGTCACCCTCATATACTTCGTCGGTTATTTGAGCCTATCTATGATTTATATGATGAATGCTGCGATGCAGGGACTACGCCTACATGCCCTCGTGTCTCGCATTTCGATGGCCGGTTCTTTGTTGTCATTGGGTGGCCTATGGGCCGGCAGCGCATACGGAGGACTGGAAATGGGAGCCGCGGGTTACGTTGGTGGGATCATTTTTCAACTGACAATCCTGACGGCCTTTTGGGTGCGCAAGCCGTCACAGTGAAGCAAGCAAGCATAGAAGGGATTTAACTATGACCGAGTCGATATCCAAGGTTATTGCGAACGACTGCTGTATCGGGTGTGGTGGTTGCGGAGTCTCCACCGGTGGAGGTGCAAAGGTATTTTTCAGCGACATTGGCATGTTTCAAGCCGATCTCGACAGTATGGATGCTAAATCTCGTGCCAACGCGAGTCGAGTTTGCCCCTGGGCCGATGAGTCTGATGACGAGACGGCCATGGCTGCACGTCTTTTCGACCCCGCGTTGGCCAAGGACGAGCGCATTGGCATGTATCGGAATACTGTGGCAGCCCGGGTTGTCGAACAGGGGAGGGTTGAAGGCAGCAGTTCCGGCGGCATGACAAGCTGGGTGGCGCAACGACTTCTGGAAAAAAATCTCGTGGACGGTGTCATTCATGTAGGCAACGCCTCGGAGGACAGGCTTTTCGAGTACCGCGTCTCGACCACTGTCGAGGAAATCAATGCTCACCGGAAGTCTATGTACTACTCCGTCTCATTCGCGGAGGTCCTGGAGCGGATTCGCGGAGACGGGCGCCGCTATGCCTTCGTCGGCATTCCGTGTTTTATCAAGGCCGTTCGTTCGCTCGCCGATGTCGACGCCGTCCTGCGCGAGCAAATTATCTACTACCTGGGTTTGGTCTGCGGGCACCTGAAGACCTCCGCATATGCCGAGTCGATGGCTTGGCAACTGGGCGTCGAACCCAGTGAAATTGGCAGAGTCGACTTCCGGATCAAGAATCCAGACGCTGGCTCTAGGGGTTACCAGTTCGGTGTTCAGGCTATTGGAAAGGACAGCTACACGACTTCGTCACCCATGGACCTCGTTGGCGGAAGCTGGGGCCATTCGGTGTTTCAGCCCAATGCCTGCAATTTCTGTGACGACATTTACGCGGAAACAGCGGATGTGGTCTTTGGGGACGCTTGGTTGCCGAAGTACGAAGCCGATTGGCGCGGTCACAACATCGTGGTGACGCGAAACGAAGTCATCGACGGACTGATCTCGGACGGTGTAGCTTCAGGGCAACTAGAGGTCGAACCTCTCGAGGTAGATGCGGTTGCGAAAGCGCAAGCTGGCAATTACCGTCACCGGCGCCTTGGCTTGCGGGTGCGCTTGATGGACGACATCAAGGCCGGGCGATGGGTTCCCCAAAAAAGAGTCGAGCCAGGGTATAGCGGCATCTCTTCTCAGCGGCTGGGAGTGATTCGCCAGCGTCGGCAGCTCTCGGCAGCGAGCTTTGGTCTGTTCCAAATCGCTAAGGAGAAGGGCGATCTAGAGCACTACCTGAAGGGGATGGTTCCGCTAATTAGAGCTTATGACCGTTGGAGCAAACCCTCGTACTCCAAGCGCGCCGTAGGTAAGGCTAAAAGGAGCTTTTGGTTGATTGTCGCGAGGTGCCGAAAGATTGGGTCATAAAATTTTGATTGCCCTAGATGGTTGGCTGGCTGAACCTTCCTGTTAGAGGTTGCTGTGTTGGTGCGCCGAAACCATACAAGAACTAAACGTGGTCTAAAGCACCGACCTAGAAGTAATGCTAATAGGCGTGTTATCAGAACGATAAGGGTGATGGACTTGCACACTGGAATTTCGATAAAAAGTGTCTGTAATTTCGACGATACCCATAAATTTGGCGGCAATTGAAGTGCTGTCATAAATAAGTTTAGTGCACCAATGCCTGCGCCAGTGGACGCTCGGAGCCCGAACGTAGTGCGCGTGTCACCGTATTGGCTGCCAATGGGCGGGTGGAGCCGACCATGTCTACGACAGGTGATATGCAGTTCTATGCGCGGGCGGAGCTTCACGGGTCCGCATAGAGCTGAGAAGACCGGTAGGAGTGTCTGGAGGTCGTGTCACGGCGGCCGTCATGTGGACGATGGCCCTGTAGAATTTAACTCATGCAATACACCCCCCGAGTCGCGACGCTTAGCCGTGCTATGCCGCACCTACTAGAGGCTCAGCATGGACGAGGGTTGTTTTTATGGTTTCTCCTCGGCAGCGGGGTGCTTGTTCTCGCTGTGCTGGAGTTCCCGTCTGCGTCGCTGGCTGTAGCGTCGGTCATCGCGCTTGCGTCGGTCCTGAAGTTCGTGGGCAAGTCGTTAGTGTCGCCTGTTTTGCTTGTTTCGGGGGGCCTTTTAATCGTGGCGGTCGCAGGGTACATCCTGTACCCGGCGTTGGAGAATATCCCGCACGCTGCGGGCATCCGGATGCCCGCAGATCCCGATATTCTTGCTGAGGGATTCTGGGCGCTTACTTGCGCGAGCCTCGCCACAAGCATCGGTGCGCTGGCCGTCGTACTATTTACCAAGCGGCCGACGGCCAGCCTCCACATGGGCGTACTTCATATTCGGCGAAAGCTACGTGTACTGCTCGTATTTGCTACGGCGGTCCCTACGGCCATGCTCATTGGCGTCCGCGGGATCGACAACCTGCTCGAGCGGGGGACGTATCTACCGGAGGACAGCGCAGGAGGCTTTGGCGGAGCACTATCCCTAGCGGGCATCGTTTCTATGGTGATCTGCGGATATTTGCTTCACACCGAGCGCCGAGTGGCTTGGTTGTTTGTGCTAGTGAATGTGATGGCGTTCACTACGCTGATGCTTTCGACCGGGTCCAGACGGTTCGCGGCAATTCCGGTTTTGCTAGCCATTGGATACTACGTCGCTCGCCACGACAAGGTATCCAGTCGCATTCTGGCCATGGGTGGTGTTGCTGCGCTTTTCCTTGTGCCTTTACCGTTGTACTGGCGTACCCTAGATTTGCATGGCTTAATTCCCTATCTAAAGTCTTTGGACGACTATTTTGGTGCCGACCTAGGGCTCGGCACTGCCGCCAAAACGGTGTTAATTAGCGTCCCGCTAATTGGTTCTACGGTGAACTTGCGGTTCCCTTCAGGAGCTTTGTCCACGTCACTCGACCCGCGGACGGGCGAAAGTGCCGGCTGGTACGACATTGCCCAGTCCATGCGACTCAACGCATTCACCCCCACACCGGGTGTAGGTGAATTACTTCACCACGGGACAACCGCCCTTGTTGTGTTTTTCCTCGTGATCGGGGTTTACCTGTGCTTGTTAGATCGCCATCTGCGTGAGTTGAATACTCGAGGACATCAACTTATCGCCTTCGCCCACCTCGGGCTTGTCACATTGTTCCTACTTTATGTAATTCAGTACAATCTTCGATCAAGTGTTCGTATGCTCTATTATTCTTTAGCCTTATTGGTCGCGTACGTAATTTGGTGGCGGGTAGTGCGACCGCTGTTCTTACGGCAATCACTTCGCAAATTCTCTCCGTGCAGGACAACGAGTTTGCCCTTGGGTAGATTGAATACTACGAGTTGACCCGCCGATGCGTACCCGTTTACTCGGCCGGTGCAACCTCCAATGGTGTCGAAAAAATTGGGGACGAGGAGCGTTTTCGCAACCATTTGTATGGCTTTGTCATTTGTTGAAATGCAGAGAAGAAGCGCCTGTGTTGATCTAGATCAGTTTTGGTATTTCGTCGATCAATCGCATTGGCCCGGTCAACGAAAAGGAGGCCCATCCACGCGCTCAGCCTGCACAGCGTGACCATGTTGATGAGCTGGCGTAGTGCAGTGGATAAAATGTTCGTGATGTGTCGTTCTCCACTGGCTGCAGAACAAGGGCTGCGGCTGTCTTTGCTGGGCCCCTTTTTAGCGCTTACGGAAGACCGTCAAGGCTTGGGTCGATCGAATCTACTTGTCGGGACCGTTGGGGAGCGTACCTCGGCGGGTTGTTCCCTACTACCTTCCAGGCACGACATAGCTTTCCGGGCTTCTCGCGGTACGACAATCGATATGTCATATACCGGGTGCATCGACTTTTACTTCCGCGACTTGCTGTTGCTCGAGTGTGGTTAATGTTCAATCAATAATAGGGGAGTTGCGATTGTTGCGGCGGAATTTGAAGGTGTACTTACTGCGCTTTTCGCCGCTAAACTGAAAAACTTCCCATCTCGGTGTGAGCACACCTTCTCGGGTCGGCGAGAGTATCGGCGCCATACTGGTAGTCCGATCCGCGACGAGGCTGGGTTTAATTAATTGAGTCTTTGCGCCGCTCGGGGTGTTTAACTAGTACGCGCCTTCCTTGGCCAGAACAGCTTTGAACGTGCGCCCTAGTATCAACATATCTTGCACAGGCGACCAGTTCTCCACGTAATAGAGGTCCAAGCGCACGGACTGTTCCCAGTCCAGGTTCGACCGTCCCGAGACCTGCCAGAGGCCGGTGATGCCGGGCCGCACGCGCAGCCGGCGGTGGACGTAGTCCTCGTACTGCTCCACCTCGGAGGGGAGCGGGGGACGGGGTCCCACCAGGGACATGTCGCCCTTGAGGACGTTGAAGAACTGGGGGAGCTCGTCGAGGCTGTAGCGGCGCATCCACTTCCCAGGGATGGTGATGCGGGGATCGTCCTTCATCTTGAACAGCAGGCCGGCGCCCTCGTTCTGCTCCTTGAGGCGCTGCAGGACCTGCTCGGCGTCGGTGCGCATGCTGCGGAACTTCAGCATCTTGAAGCGGCTGCCGTCCTGGCCGATGCGCTCCTGGGCGAAAAAGGCCGGGCCCTGGTCGTGCGTCTTCACGATGAGGGCCAGCGTGAGCAGGGCGGGGGAGAGGAGCAGCAGGGCTGCCGCGGAGCCGACGATGTCCATGAGCCGCTTGGTGAGTGCCCGGCTGCGGCTCAGGCGCGGCGTGGCCACGTGGATGAGGGGGAGTCCGGCCACCTGTTGCATGTGGATGCGGGGCCCGGCGATGTCGGTGAGGCCGGTGTCCATGACCAGGCGGACGTGGGCGTCGGCGAGCTCCCAGCTGAGGTGGCGGATCTCCGTGGTGCTCAGCGGCACGTTGGAGGACAGCACCACGGTCTCGACGCTGTGCCGGCGGCAGGCGTTCATGACCCCCTGAACGGAGGGGCGCTCACCGGGCGCCAGGGCGTTGAGGGGCAGCTTGACGCGCTGCAGCTCCGCCGGCATGGGGTGCCGGCTCTCGGGGACGTAGACGGCGGCAGCCTCGAGCCCCGAGGTCGGGTGCTGGCGCAGGGACTTGATGAGGTCGGTGACACCGCCCAGGCGTCCGACCACCATGGTCCGGGAGAGGGCCTCGCCCCGGTACCGGGCCTTGACCAGCCGGTCCCGCACGGCGAACCGGCCGAGGATGAGCAGCCCGATGCCGAGGGGCAGGGCGATCAGGACGTAGCTGCGGGCGGTGGGGAGGTCGAAGCCGAAGGAGATGATGGCGATCGCGCTGAAGAGGATCAGGCTCGAGGTGACCACCTGGCGGGTCTCCTCCATCCCGTGGCCGATGAGCCGGACGTCCCGGGCGCCGCGCAGGCCCAGGTGCGTCCACCATACGAAGGCGAGGACAATGCCCACGATGGCGTAGGGCACGGACCGCGGTCCCAGCTCCAGACCGGCGTGCTCGAGCTGGAAGCGGAGCAGGTGGGTGCCGACGAGCGCGACAATCACAGCCAGGGCGTCGGCCCAGCGCAGGCGGTTGAGATACGCGGAGCGCCACCCGGTCTGGGACGCAGGGGTGCGGTCGGCGTGGTCCTGCTGACGCTGCTCGGCCAGCTCCTGGGCGTGGTGCTCCGTTGCCGCGTGAGCGACCTGATTGACCTTGAGCATGGCGTGGCTCCCTCCCCGTGGAAACGCGCGGCCACCTGGGGTGTCGGCTCCCAGCCCAGGGAGTGACGGTGGACCGCGCGCTGCATTGCACTTGTCATCAGTTTAGGGGCGCAAATGGATGTATCCGCCTATATGACTTCGAATGTTTGCGTGTGCACTTGCCGCCCCGAGAACTCGCGGAACGGCGAAATCCCTAGTGGTGGCGCAGCACACAGTCCGGTCGTCGCTGAAGGGCGGCCTTGCTCGAGGTCCGCTCGTGTGTCCCCCGTTGAGGGGATGTGCGCCTCTTCATGAATGTCGCGCGGCACTTCCGGCTGCCGGCGACGGTGCACCGGCGGGGCAAGCCCGCGGGCCGATGAGGATCATGGTTGCCGTGGCCAGGCAGAAGGCATCCCAGTCGACGCGGAGCAGGACGGCGTCGGCCGCAGACATCGCGAAGGCCCGCCACCGGAGGAACGGGGGCGGGCCTTCGCGTCAGCGCTACGAGCAGGTGTTGCGGCGCTGTTCCGCTGTAGAGGGGTTGTTGTAGCAGGTCTGACCGGTGCCACGAGCCGAGGTGGTGACGATCGACTCGCCGGGGCGACTGGTCTCGACGACGAGGGGCTCGAGCTCACGATCGGTCGTCGTGACGTCGGGGGCGGTGGGTGTGCACACCGGTTCGCCCACGATCGGCTCACCAGCGATCGTCTCCGTGGTGGTGCTGGGCTGGATCGGAACCTCGTTCGTCGTCACGAGCGGCTCGGCCGGCGTGACCTCGTTCCTGATTTGCGGGTTCGGTCCGCCCCCCGCGAAGACGACCGGCACCAGTGGACCGGTGGTGTTGTTCGCGTACCTGTAGGTGGTCGTGGTGGTCGTGGTGCGCGTGCGCTGTTGGTACGTGACGGTCTCGTCCCGGACCTGGCCCTGCGTCGTCGTCCGCACGAAGCTGGTCTGCTGCGTCGTCGTGGTGCACTCCTCGCGTGCCTGTGCCGTGACCGTGCGCTCGGTCTGCGGGGTGGTCACCGTCGTGACCACGGTGGTGGGAGTCGTCGTGGTGGTCACCACCGTGCGTTCACACCTCTCGACCGGCCTCCTGGCGTTCTCGTCGTTGACGCGCTCGCAGTTGCGCGTGCCAGGGGCCTCCGTGCTGGTCGGTGTGCCGCGTTCGGTGCGCTCGGTCGTCGTGGGCGTGCCGGGGACAACAGTCACGACGCTATTCGGATCGTCGACGTTGCGCTGCTCGGAGTCGGTCGTGGTTTCGCCGGTGGGGGTCGTGGGACCGTCGATGACGATCGGGCTCGTGCCGTCGGGCCGGGGTTCGCTGAACGTCCTGGTCGGCACACCGAACGGTCCGGTGACGGAGGTCGTTGTCGTGACGACACAACGGTCCAGGTTCTGCGTCGAGCCGGCCGAGTAGCTTCCGCCCGCCTGCTCACACGTGTGCTGGCGCGTGTGGTCCGCATGTGCCGGAGGTGCTGCCAGTGCTCCCGCGAGGAGCAGTGGCGCCGCGACGGCGATCGCACGACGAATCCTGAACATGAGCTGTCTCCTTCGAAGCACGGCGTGGTTCCGTAGAACCTACAGATCCGCTCGGCGCTCCACTACGGTTTCTGGCCACGTTACAAACATGGGATTATCGCACCCGGCGGGTCATGACGATCCTGGTCGCCACGGTCGAGCAGAGGCACCCCAGAGACTGGTCAGTGACCAGTCGTGGCAGGTGCTGGATCTGTTGATCCCTTGCCTCCACCGGCCGAGGACGGGCGGACGGGATGGCCACGGGGCGATGGCCGTGCCGCACTGGAGGGCATCGTGTTCGTGGTCGAGAACGGCGCCGCCGGGAAGGGGCTGACCGCCGAGTTGGGCCCCGGGCCCGGGGTCACTGCTGGCGCCGGCTGCAGGCCCGGCAGGAGGCCGGGGTACGGGTTTTCAGGACCGTCGACCGCAGGATCGCCCGCCACGGAGGAAAGAGCACCGCTGCGCAGAGGCGCAGCGGTGCTCTTCGTCGTCGTCGCCGGGTGGCCTCGCCTGGCGCCCCGGCCGGTCAGGCGGCGTGCGCCGCCCAGTGGTCCTCTGAGCGGCTCAGGCCGGTGGCCTTGAGCCGGCGCAGGGTCGGGAGCAGGGACGCCGGGGTGTAGTCGGGCTTGGCGACCACGGGGGTGCCCTCGTGGCCGTGGGCGGCGAGGACGGCCTCGAGGCCGGCCTCGTGGCGCTCGAGCAGCAGGTGGCTGAAGTAGTGCTCGTTGAACACGCGGGACAGCTCCAGGGCGTAGGCCCAGGTGGGGGTGCCGGCCTCGGTGCAGGCGTTGGGGCGATCCCAGTCGCTGGGGGTGCCCACGGTCTCGAGCTGCGAGCGCAGCACGCGCTCCAGGGCCTCCGGGGTGAAGGCGACGGTGAGCTCGGCGACGTCGTCGACGATCTCGAACCGGGTGACGGTGAGGCCGGCGGGGGAGCCGGAGCGCAGGTAGCGCTGGGCGTCGGTGAAGAGGGAGGAGGAGGTCATCGGATTCTCGCTTGTCCGTCGAGGGGTACGGATTTTCGGGTTGCTCCGAGCGTATCCGGATGACTATGCATGTGGGAGGTCGTTCCTGTCCCCACATGGTCCCCTCGGGACAGGACAAAAGTCTATTGTCACCGCTGACTCCCTATGCGGAGAGTGGTTCGGTGTGGACCTTCGTCCAGGAGGCGCTGGGTGTCCGGACGGGAGTGTGCCTATTCATACGTATGCTGACGTTCTTCCGGACGCGGATACGCTGGGACGGTGAACTCTGCTGATGCCCCGCGGGACGAGCGGTCGGCGGCCCGGCCCGCGCTCCTCGCCGATCTGGCGCACGAGGTCGGGGGAGCCCTCGTCCCGGGTGATCCGTCCGGCGGTCCTGTGGTCCGCCGGGCCGTCGAGGACCACCGGGAGGCCGGCCCCGGCGACCTCTTCGTCGCCCAGCAGGGCGGCCGCGGCCATGGCGTCGAGCACGCCGCGGCGGCGGTCCGCGCCGGTGCGGTCGGGGTCCTCACCGACAGCCGGGGTGCGCGAGCCCTGGGCCGGGGGATCGGGGTGCCGGTGGTCGTCGTCGAGGACCCGCGGGCCGTCCTGGGTCCGGTGGCCGCTCTGCTGCAGGGCGACCCGGCGCGGGATCTGACGATGCTCGGCGTGACGGGCACCAACGGGAAGACCACCACCGCCTACCTGCTCGAGGCGGCCCTGCGCCGCCTGGGCCGCCGTCCCGGACTGGTGAGCACCCCGGAGACCGTGGTGGGCGGGCGGCGCGAGCCCAGCGCCGTCACCACCCCGGGGGCTCCGCGACTGCAGGAGCTGCTGGCGCGGATGCGGGACGCGGGCGACGACGCGTGCGTCATGGAGGTCAGCAGCCACGCCCTGGACCAGCACCGGGTGGACGGCGTCCGCTACGACGTGGCCGCCTTCACGAACCTGTCCCACGAGCACCTGGACTACCACGGGGACATGGCGTCCTACTTCGCCGCCAAGGCCCGCCTGTTCAGCCCCGAGCTCACGTCCCGGGCGGTGGTGGTCGTCGACGACGACGGCGGCCGCCGGCTGCGGGACCTGGCCGGCCGCCGGGGTGTGTCCGTACTGAGCCTGGCCAACCACCCCGGGACGGACGCGTCCTGGCACGTCGTGGGGGAGCGGGGCCACGACACCTTCCGCCTCCGCGGCCCGGCCGGTGAGCTCGAGCTGCGGGCGCCGCTGCCCGGAGAGCACAACCGGACCAACACCGCGGTGGCCGCGCTGATGCTGCTCGAGCTCGGGGTGCCACCCGCCGAGGCCACGGCCGCTCTCGCCGGGCCGGTGAGCGTGCCGGGCCGGATGGAGCACGTCGAGCTCGGGCCGGGCTGGCCCTGCGTCGTCGTCGACTTCGCCCACACCCCGGACGCGCTCGCCTCCTCGGCGGCCGCGCTGCGGGCGCGCACGCCGGGACGGCTCGTGGTGACCGCCAGTTCCGGCGGGGACCGCGACCCCACGAAGCGGGAGCCCGCCGGAGCGGCGGCCGTGCAGTCCGGCGCCGACGTGGTCCTGGTCACCGACGACAACCCCCGCACGGAGGACCCGGCGGCCATCCGCTCGGCGGTGCTGCGGGGCGTGCGCGGGGCCGTGGCGGCGCGCCGGTCGGCGGGCCTGTCCGTGCCCGAGGTCGTCGAGCTGCCCACGCGGCGAGCGGCCATCCGGTTCGCCCTGGAGGCGGCCGGCGCGGACGGCACGGTGGCGCTCTACGGCAAGGGCCACGAGCAGTGGATGGAGATCGGCCCTCCGGGGGGTCGCGTCCCGTTCGTGGACCGCGACGAGGTCCTCGCGGCAGCGGCCGCGATCTCGTGCGCCCGGAGCGCGTCCCGCACCCGGCCCTGACGACCCCGGTGCGGCTCCGGTGGCACCGGGGCGGCTCGGCCGGGGCCGGCGCACGGCCAAGGAGCTGACCCGAGCGCGCTAGCATTTGCGAATGCCACCTCTGTCCTCGAGGCGGTACCCCCGCCGTCGGAAGAGCCCTGCCGTGGACACCCTCGTTGCTCGTCCCCCTCTGGCCCCGTGGCAGTTCCACGACCTGTCCCTGCGCGGGCGGGTGGTGGTCAGCCAGATGCCACAGGCCGTCACCACAGTCCTGCTGTTCCTGGTCCTGGCGGTCTTCCAGGCACCGTTGCTGGCGGACCCCCTGGTGCTGGGGGCCGGGGGTCTCACCGTGGCCCTCACCATGGCCTGCGCCCTGGTGCCGTGGGACCGTCTGCCCGACCGGTCGTACCTGGTGATCCCGGTGCTGGACTTCGTGCCCATCGGGCTCCTGTTCGAGGGCCTGTTCCCGCACGTGCTGGGGGTGCCGTTCCTGGCGGCCATCCCGGTGCTCTGGCTGGTGGCCTCGGCCCAGCTGCCCCGGGCCGCCGTCCCGCTGGGAGCGCTGCTGACCGTGGCGATGCTGTGGATGCCGGTGCTGCTCCGCCCCGGGCCGGTCACCGCCTCCGCCCTCAGCAGCCCGCTGCTGATCCCTGTGATGATGCTCGCTATCGGCACCATGGCCCAGATCCTGACCAACAGCGCCGAGGCCAAGGACGCGCAGCTGCGCCGGCTGCTGGCCGCCGGCGCCCGCCGGGAACGGCTGCTCAGCACCGTGCTGGACTCGGTGGACGTGGGCGTGCTGGCCCTGGACGAGACCGGCCGCCCCCTGCTCACCAACAACGGGCAGCTGCACGCCCACGCCCAGCGGCGACTGGGGCACGCGGCGTCCTCCGCGCCGGACCCGGTGCTGTACGACGGGGCCGGCGCCCCGGTGCCGCCCGAGGCCTCGCCCATCGCCCGGGCGGTGGCCGGCGAGTCCTTCTCCGCGGACCTGGTGCGCGTCGGCGAGCCTCCCGCCCGGCAGGTGCTGTCCGTGACGGCACGCGTCATGCGGGACGAGCACGGCCGGGCCGAGGGGTCCGTGCTGTCCTTCAGCGACGTCACTAAGCTCGTGGACGCCCTGCAGGCCCAGGACGACTTCGTGGCCGGGATCTCCCACGAGCTGCGTACCCCGCTGACCTCCATCCGCGGCTACACCGAGCTGCTGGCCATGGACGACCGGCTGCCCGACACCGCGCAGGCCGGTCTTGAGGTGATCGAGCGCAACGCCGACCAGCTGCTGAGCCTGGTCGACGACCTCCTCAACGCCCACCGGGACGCCGCCGATCTGCACGTGGTCCCGGCGGACCTCGTGGCGCTGCTCGAGCAGGCCACCGAGGCCGCCCAGCCCCACGCCGAGCACGCCGGCATCACCCTCAAGGCCTGGGCGTCGGACACCCTGGTGGTCGACGGTGATCCCGTGCGCCTGCGCCAGGTGCTCGACAACCTCATCTCCAACGCCATCAAGTACTCGTCCGCCGACAGCACCGTGTTCGTGGTGGGCACGCAGACGGGCGACTCCGCCCAGGTGCAGGTCATCGACCACGGCCACGGCATGTCCCCGGACGGGGTCCGCCGGGTGTTCGAGAAGTTCTACCGCGGCCCCACCGCCCGGATGTCCACCACCCCGGGCCTGGGCATCGGGCTCGCGCTGAGCCAGGTGATCGTGGAGCAGCACGGCGGCACCCTGAGCTGCCACAGCTCCCTGGGGGAGGGCACCGTGTTCACGCTGACGCTGCCGCTGATGGTTGCCGCACCGGGCGAGGCGGTTCCGGCCGCCGACGGTGCCCATACACGGACTCTCGAGGGTGGGGCCGGCGCCTCCGGTGGGGCTACGGTGAAGTAGCAGCTGTTCCGTCGTCGAACTCCCCGTGGTGTCCCCGTGTCCCGTCCCGCCACCGGTTTCCACGCGTTCTTCGGCAGCCTTTCGTGGCTCTCAGGCGGGCCGGAGTGCGCTTCGGTCGCCACGACTCCCCTCGGCCTCGGATGCCGGCGCGGCGGACCCGGTCACGCCGTCCTGGCAGGCGGCCCGGACGTCCTCCACGGCGACACCGGGACCCACCCATCGGCCAGGATCGCGGTCACCACGAAGAAGCCACCGGCCCCAGCGACCCCCAGGCGGTCTGCAACTCCGCGTAGGTGAGCACACTGTCCGTTGCCACACTCAAGATCTGCTGGTCGGACGTCCACATGAACATGGTGCGGCCATCGTCCGTGGGAAAGCACGCCAGCGTGCCGGCACCGACCGTGCTGGACGAGTCGTAGGGTGTGGTGGCCGCACCTGTACTGCAGTCCCCGCTCGGCAGATCCGCGGGAACGGTGGTCCGGTACGCGATGTCCATGTCGGTCAGGGACTCGTAGCTGATGTAGGTCACTAGCTCCAGGGTCTCCGGGGAGCAGTCGACGGCCACTACGGCTCCCACCGACCACTCCGGAGGCAGCGTGACCTCGGCACACGTGGACCGGAACTCCTCGGGCACGGCGGCCAACAGTACGTCCGCCGCCGTGGACGTCTCCAGATTGGGTTCGGGCTCGGGTTCGGGCTCGGGTTCGGGCTCGGGTTCGGGTGCGGGCACCGGTTCGGGCTCAGGTAGCGGCTCCGGTTCGAACTGCGGTTCTGGGGACGGGGGGCCCTCGAGGGGCGAGGCCAGGAGCACCTGTCGGACCTGCGTGGCCCCAGCAACGACCAGGGAGAGGGCCACGGCGGCGACGAGCGCCGCCACGACGAGGGGACGTCGTTCATCGTTCGCTTCCCGCCCTCGGTGGTGCGGGGAGTTCTCGATCGACATCGTCAGGCGTTCTCTGGTGGGAGGATCCAACGAGTCGAGATAGGCCCTCGTGTCGTCCGGATAGGTCACGGCGATGAACGCCATGAGGTTCAGATATCGGTTGGTCAGGTGCGGTGTGCTCATGAACATCTGCATGAGCCGGGGCAGCCACCCGACATTCACGCGAGCAGCTTGAGCCAGGACTCCGCGCGCGGCCACGCTGGGCGCCAGCTCCGGGCCGACCAGGAGCCGATTCATCAGAGCAACAGTGGAACGAATGTCGTTGCAGCACACGGCGCCGATCTGATCACCGGAATACACGGTGGCTCTGAAGTACGGGGACAGGAACAGATTGAGGAACTTGAGGTTCTTCTGGAACTCGAGGAGCCCCAGGACCATGGTGAACCGCTGGTGACGCGATTTGAGGGTCCCGAGGAGCGAGCCCAGAAGGAACTGCAGCTGCGGCCTGTTCTTCTCCTCCTGCAGATCGGCGACCAGGCTGCCTTCGAGCACGACGATGCGCGTACCCATGAAGTTCCACAGGGCGATAGGCGAGGTGGGTTGCTGCGAGACGTAGAAGTCGATCCGCCCCCGGTAGTCCAGCCGTGCCCGCACGTGCTCGATCACCGAGTTTAATTGGGGAAGGGTGTCCCGGGTAACGCGAACGGAGTTGCCGAGCAGCCGCGCCCGGTGGACCGCCGACCAGAGCCAGAGAAACGCGGCCAGCGCAGCCACGAAGAGAACGTAGGGCCACAGGAGCAGGAAGGCGGACTCTGGCAGGGCGATGACCACGAACAGCACCGCAGCGGCGAGCACGACAACGGTGGCGGTCAGCGCCACCGCCAGGCGGGTGTACTCCTGCGGGTGCCGGAGCCCGCGGATGTCCAGCGGGTCCGGGAATTCCGTCCGCGGCTTCCCGGGGGGTGTGCGCGGATCGACGTTGTCCGTAGTTTCCACGATCATCACACGTCCTCGGCTGCACCAGCGTTCTCCTTCGCAGGATCCACAGCCGGCGTTACTCCGGCGTCATCGGCCCCACGGCGGCTGTTTCGGCGCGGGGGCTCCGCATCGTCCCCAGGGGCCGCGCCCGGGCCATACCTGGGGGGCGGAGCAGGAACGCCGCAGTGACGCCGCAGTGACGCGCACCGGGGAAGAACGGCCTATACCCAGACCGAGCAGGGCCGTGAAGCGCCCACCATGGCGGCGCGGAGGCGGACGTACTGGTCACCAAGGCCCTGCCCTCGTTGATGGATCTCGTCCGGCGACATCTCCGAGGAGGCGAAGCATGGGCATCCGACGCGTTGCGGGAGGGCGGTGATCAGGTCGTATCCGCCGTCCGGCTGAAAACACCGCGCCCTCGTCCGCCGACGCTCACCGACAGGAATGCAGCCATGGCCTCCTGCACCTTCACCGTGCCGGACAAGATCACGAGTGGTGACAACTTCTACGGCGCCGTCGCCCGCGCCTACACGGAGCCTTCGTGGACAACGTCGTGCATGCCTGTGGTTCCGGCGTCGGCGTTCCCATGGACCGCGCGATCGCCGTCGCACTGATCGGCGCCGCTGCCACCATCATCGCCCCCATCGCGGCCTCCATATCCGGGACTGACACCCCGGAACCTCCGACTGTCCCACAGGCGACCATCCCGGTTCCCGCCTCCGAGCCCGGTAGTGGGTCCCACCAGCTCGCCTGGGGACGTCTACGAGGTGTCCGGCGCCGGGTTCCCACCGGCCACGCAGTTCATCCTGAACGACTAGGAGGGCCCGCCCCAGGGAGTGGTCACAGACAGTGAGGAAGCGTTCTCCGCAACTTTCGCGATCGCCCCCATGGCCTGCAAGACGTACATCATCTCTCTACTGGACGACCCGCAGCCGACGGTGGAGACGCTTTTCTCACGGGGCGACCTCGGAGGCAACGGCAGTCGCGGGCCCACCAAGGACATCTGTCGTGGACGTTGGCTGTCCATCCAGGGCCGCTCACCGGGCCCTCGGGGCGGCGGCCTCCATCACCGCCCGAAGCATGGGCGTGCGCTGCTACTCGGGGCTGGTTCGGCGTTGGTACTGCAGGCGCAGTGTGTCGTCGTCAGGTAGGACCACTACGGTTCCCTGCTCGAGGGTCCAGCCGTCATGGAGGAAGAAGTAGCGGCCTCCGCTGACGGAGAGCAGCCGTAACCCGTCGTAGCGGTACAAGGGGTCTGCCTCCGTCCCGAGGCGGTGCACCGTGACCCCTTGGACGGTGATGCCCAGATCTTGCCGACTGTAGATCTGCACGGCAGGAGTCCAGGGCAAGCTGCGCTCTAGCATTTCGGCCTGTCCCCGGCCTCTCGCGGCGGCGAAGGTCGTGGTCCCCCAGAACATCAACAACGTCACCAGGGCCAGCACCAGGGTCATCTCCACGGCTCGCTGCTCCACAGTCCGTTCAAGAGCATCGGTGCGTGCGTACCGCTGGATCCTTATGCTCCAAGCACCGATCAGCACTGCCAGAGCAATGAGGTACGGAGCGTAGAGCTGACTGTACGGGGCCTCCACGAAAATCAGGATGAGCATGAGGGCAGTGAGCACCCCGGCCCCGGCCAGCCCCACCCGGGGCAGCGCTTTCATCAGTGCGCCCGTCGCACTCCGATCAATGCGTGCTCTGAGCGCCCGGTCCAACCAAACCCACAGCAGCGCGACCGCTGTCAGGCAGAGCAGCGGCACATACAAAGCACTGATGCTCAGCAAGGCGAAGTCGCGAGGGGTGTATTCGAAGAGATTGACGTGCAGACTCATATAACGGGCCTGCGCCTCGGCCCTGGCCCAACCGAAGTAGATCACCAAGGCGGTGACCACGGTAGCGGGAGGCCCGAGCACGGAGGCGATCTCGACGACGTTCGACCATACCGAGCGCGGTGGTTGCTCACTGCCCGCCACACCCGCCTCCTTCAGTCCTGGCCGCTGTTTCAGGCAACCGGCTGGCTACAGGCCAGCGCCAGGACAGGGACCCGTAGCGGGGGCGTACGCCAGCTGAGGCGGATCCTCGAACTGCGACTGCTCGATCGGATAATCCGCCTGCGCGAGCGCCACGACGGCTGGTCCCGGCCCCGCTAGTGGGGGCGCGATGAAGTGCGGCCCTCCCTCCCACTGGACCGGCACCGGAATCCCGCCAACCGTCACGGACCGGACACTGCCCGGAGGCAGCGCCGCGTCCTGAACTCTGCCGCGCAGATACACCGGTGTCCCTCCACAGGCCGGAACGTTCAGCGAGAAGTCGCCGAAATCCCCGCCGGGCATCGTCGACAGTCCCGTGAGGGTCAGCGGGCAAGCTGTTCCCGGCGCATCGACGAGCATCGGCTTCGACTGGGGATACAGTCGGTGGAATTCCACCAATCGTTCCAACGCCGCGACTGCCGCTGCGTCATGGCAGGAGGACTGGTCCACATCGCTGTCACGCAGTGCCTGCTCGCCCTCGGCCCACAACACCGGGTCATTGCCCCCCGTGGCCGCCTGGCACAGCCACGACGCTGCCTGCTGCACGTTCGAACCCGTCAAAGCATTTTCCTCGCAGTTCCGAGCGCGCAAAGCAACGTACCACTCCGGCTCCCCCGGACCCACGGGCCCGATCGGCAACCACGGGAGCACTAGAGCCTGTGGATCGGGTGCCACTCCACCAGCAGACCCACCGCCGCCGGTTCCGCCGCCTCCGCCGCCGGTTCCGCCGCCTCCGCCGCCGGTTCCGCCGCCTCCGCCGCCGGTTCCGCCGCCGCCGCCGCCGGTTCCGCCGCCGCCGCCGCCGGTTCCGCCGCCGCCGCCGCCGGTTCCGCCGCCGGTTCCGCCGCCGCCGGTTCCGCCGCCGCCGGTTCCGCCGCCTCCGCCGCCGGAGCCGCCGGCTTGTCCGCTGCCGCCTCCGCCGGATCCGCCGTCGGCGCCACCGGACCCTCTGGCGTCACCGGACCCTCTGGCCTCACCGGACCCACCGGTCGGAATTCCAGAACGTTCCGTTGCTGCCGTCGATGAAACGGTGGGCGACGGCTCGCCCGTGGGGTCACCACCATCCGAATTGCGTCCACCGCACGCCGGGAGCAAGACCAAGGCACCGGCAATCAAGAGAGCACAACCTGGCGCGGAACGATGAGGGAACATAACGTCACCAGCGTTCTGGGAAACTTCCAGTCCAATAGTGCGAGGCCGCATCTTGAATCACAGCGTCACACCTCAGTATCCTCCGCCGAAGTTCACTACTGCCGAGTTGTCACCACTATGTAGCTGTCCCCTCATCACCGGACCCGTTGTTGCCCGCCCTCCTCGGAGTGGCCGACTCTGCCTGCAAGGCCACGCTGTCGGTGGCGTCCGCGGCCGTCAGGTCGAGTGCGAACTCGGTGGTGGCGTAGTGCTGGCAGTAGCCGAGTGTGGCACCGCAGCCGTTGTCACCGCCGCCGTCTCGTCGTGCCCGGGGGAACCTCCGCCGTTGCCCAGTGACTGCCACTACGCATCGATGCTGATCGCACCGTCTCCCGACAGCTCACGTCGGGTCTCCTCGATATCATCGCTGGGCACAGTCGACGTCGCGGGCGTGGCGGTAGGTGATCCTTCCTCCTGCGCGCTCTCCGTCGGTGTGGGGGCGCAGCTGGCCAAGGAACCGATCAGGAGGTTCAGGCCCGAGTACTTGTACCGGTACCGGGCATCCGGCATGGTGTTCTGCGACGTACTCGGTCCGCTTCCGTCCCTCGGCCCGGGCATACAGGGTGGTGCCCCTGAACAGGCTCAGAACGACCAGGGCGGTCAAGGTCAGATAGACCAAACGTTCCCAGGCCGGGCGGGGCCCGACAACGGCCGGGTGGTGGGCCGGCCCGTCGCGGCGACCAGGACGAAAAAGCTGTAGGCCGTGCACAGCGACCCACCGCGGAGGGCTGCCCCGCGCACGGGCGGCACGCCACTCGTTCTCACGGCAGGAACACCTGTTCGAGACCCAGCAGCTGCGCCTCGGCCGGCGTCAGCTCACGGCCGGCCCGGCTTCGCGCCGTCCCCCGCCACGCCCGCGGATCGGTGTCGACCAGCGTGAGCAGACCACCGATCCCACCGCAGGCCAGAACCTGGTCCGCCGGGCCGAAGACCACATGCTGCACCGGAGAGGAATGCACACGCAGACTCGCCGTGACCTGTCCGCTCGAGCCCTCGAGCAGCATCAGGCGGCCGCTGGAGGTGACGCCGGCCACCAGCCCGTCGTCGTGCGAGCACGCGACCGCCGCCAGGGCGGCCGTGAGCACGGTCCACAGCTCCGTCCGCGACTCGACGTCCCGGACCAGCAGCCGGCCCGAGGCGAAGGCCAGCACCAGCCGGGTGCCGGAGGGCGAGAGGTGGATTCGGGGAACTCCCGTGGGTGGCCAGGTGACCTCGTCGATCACGGTGCCCGCCTCCAGCACCCGGACGGAGGCCGTGTTCCGGTGCAGGGTCCGGCGCGCCGGGGCCGGGGGGTCACCGGGGCCCAGCTCGTTCGTCCGCAGGTGCCACGTGCGCCAGTCGCCGTCCTGCAGCTGCAGGCGCACCCGGTCGCCGTCGAGGAAGGACAGCCGGCTCGGCAGGTCGTGGGCGACATCCCGGTGCGCTCCGAGTTCCCTGCGTCCGAGGTGCCACGTGGACAGGCTCGGCGGGGCCCCAGGGTCGAGCTCGCGCCCCACGGGATTGCTCACCCAGGCGACCTCCTGGCCGTCCGGGGAGAAGGCCACGGAGATGTTCGACTGCACCACGGAGGGCACGGCCGCCGGGCCCAGAGGAATCCGGTGGCACAGCGTGGACGGCGCGTTCGTGCGCAGCTCGCACCGGTCGGCGCCCCAGCACAGGACCCAGGCCCCGTTCTCGCCCAGCAGCAGCCCTCGCATCTCGGCCGGCAGCCCGTACTGGTGCAGCACCGGTTCCCCGGGGTGGGCCAGGGACCACACCAGCAGCTCCCCGCCCGTGGCGACCGCCACGTGCTCCCCACGGGCGTCCAGGGCGAGCGCGTCCATGAACCCGGGCGGCGCCTGCACGCAGCCGACGTCGGCGAAGGCCGTCTCCGGCAGGGAGGTCACGGTGACCCCGCCGCCGTCGAGCTGCGCCACGGCGATGACGTCCATCCCCGGGGTCAGCGCTCGCGGACCGGGGCGGGGCAGGAAGGGCACGGGGTGCACGTCCTCCAGCCGGCCGTCGGCCGGGTCGAACGCCCGGATCTCACCCCAGTCGCAGATGTGCAGCAGCCCGTCCTGCCATCGCAGACCGTGGACGGCGGTCAACCGGTCGGGCACGCGGGTCAGCGTGTTCGCCTCGACGTCCCAGACGACCACCGTGCCCCGGGCCGCGCACGCGACCCGGGGGAGCTCCGGATCGGGGTGCACCATCGTCACAGGCTGGTTCAGGGCACGGACCAGCCGCACCTCGCCCTGCACCACGCACCCGGCCACCCCGTCCTCGTAGCCGACGGTCAGTCCGGCCGGATGTGCGGCCAGCGCGGTGGGTGCGTGGCCCGGGCGCGGGATGCCGGCCTCGACGCAGCGGGCCGGGTCGTCGACGGTGAGAATGCCGAGGGCGCCGTCCTCGTGTCCCAGGACAACGGTGGCGGCATCGGAGCCGTGGGCCACGCTCGAGACCCGTCCGTGGGGGCCGGCGATCCCCGACATGCCGGACGACGCCTCGACCACCCTCGACAGGGTGCTCCGGGTCTCCGGGACGTCGTCCAGCTCGGAGGCTACAGCCGCGAACAGCAGGGACCGGCCGACATCGGATTCGAAGAGCATCTCGGCGTGCTGGGCCGTCCGCCGCGCCAGGCCCTTGCGGTGCTCCCGCCAGTGCGTGCTGGAGAGCTGGTCCTTGGGGATGCCCCGGACGGTGGCCGAGAAGTCCGCAACCTTGTCCACGAACCACTCGTCGGTGGCGTCCAGCGCGTGGGCATCGGCTCCCCGGAAGTCCACCCACTTCGGCAGGGCGGGCAGGGCCAGCAGCTCCGGCGCCAGGCAGGTGGTGGCAGCGGGGTCGAAGCGTCCGCGGTCCAGGTCCCAGACGATCTCCCCGTCCGCGATGCCGAGCAGCAGCCGGTCGGTGCCGCGGGTGCGCAGCCAGTGCCGGAGCTCCTCCCGCACCCACGGAGATGCCGCCGCCGCTGGTGAGGCGAGGTGGATCAGCCAGTCGGCGGCGTCCAAATGGTGTTGCAGTTGCGCGGCCAGGTCGGGGGTCGTCGGCTGGTCCGAGACGTCCCGGAAGACGTCCATGGCGAGGGGCGCGTCCCAGCTCTTGCCGAAGGTCGCCAGACCGTGCTCGAGTGCCGCGCCGAGGTGGCCGGTGGCCACCGTGGCGTAGGAGATGAACACGTCGTGGTGCAGGGCGCTCGCGTCGGCGGACATGCGGACCTCACGGGGTGCGGATCACGGTGACCTGTCGGTGCTGCCCAGTCTTCCACGGCGTCCGTGCCGCCGCCCGCTGTCCCGCCTCTGTTACCGAGACGGCCGGACCGCTGCTGGACTAGGCTGTGGGCCACACCGGGCGGGCGTGCGCCGGTCGTGCGGCACCTCACCCGCACGCCCGCCGACTCTCAGGACTCGGAGGCTCGGAATGCCAGTCAAGGAAGTCGGGGTCCAGCTGGGTTGGGGGCCCGCCAGGCTCTCCGGCACATGGGTGCCGGACCAGGCGGAGCGGGACGCGGCCTGGGAGCTCTACGTCGAGCTCGTCACCAGGATCGCCGTGGTCCCGCTGAGTCCGCAGGAGGGGATCCTCCGGGAGGCCCTGGGCTCGCTGCACAGCCTGTTCGGGACGACCCGGGAGGTGCTGCGAAAGTACGGGCCCGGCGTCGCGCGACCTCCCGAGAACAACGGCCAGTACCGGTTCGGCTACCTCGCCGTGTGGATCCTCAACGCCGCCGTGCGCCCCGTGCTGGCGCGATGGCACCCGGAGCTCCAGCAGTGGGAGAGTCGACGTGCCCCGGGCACGTCCGTGGCCGCGCACGAGCGGTCCTGGGAGCACGCCGCCCAGCTCAGGACCGAGCTCAACGCCCTCCGGGAACTGCTGGTGGAATACGCGCGGGTCCTGTCCGTGGTCTGCGAGGCGCCCGCGCTCATCGACGCCACCGACGAGATCATCGGCCTGCGACAGCCGGCCGAGCCCACGGAGGAGTAGCTCCGGTCCGGGCCACCGGTAGTCCGGGGCACCGGTGGACAGAACGCAGGGGGTTCATGTGCCCGCGGACGGCTCGGCAGAGGCGTGCGGCAGCGACGAGCCGGTGTCCGTGGACGGGGAGGGCGGCGAGGGGAGCGCGGTCCGGACCCCCGTCAGGTCCATGACCTGGTAACTGTTGTTGCCCGGCATGTCCAGCACGAGCTGGCCGTGGTACGTGCCGGGGCCGGGCGGGTCGAAGCCCACCCACACGATGCAGACGGACGGGGACCACGGATCGGCGGGCGTGGGGTCCGGCTGGATCGTGCGCCCCGTGCACTCGTCCTTCTGCAGGAAGAAGGCTGGGTCAGTGGCGTTGACCACCCGGACGGATCCGATGGTGAGATCGGTGTCCGAGGTGTTCCTGAACCCGATCTGACTCTCGTAGTCGCTGGGCCCGAACGTCCCGTCGTGGTTCGAGGGCCCCTCCGCGGACGGGAACGGGATCAGTTCCAGGGCGTTCACGGCAACGGGCCGGGAATCCGGCCCCGACGGCCGGTTGGAGGCGCTGCCTCCAGTGGTCTCCTGCGGGTCAGGACCGCCGTTGTTGCCGCAGGAGACGACCGGTGCGGCCAGCACGAGCGCACACAGGCCTGCGGCTCGCAGGTTGTTCTTCTTCATCAGTTCTCTCCGGGCTGGAACTCGACGCGGATGCTCGCATCGTCCTCGATGAGAATGATGCTTCCCTTCTGGTGCGTCCACTGCTCCGGGAACAGGAAGTACTTCCCGTTGGAGCGGATCAGCAGGCGCAGATTCGTGTACCGGAATCCGTACTCCGAGGCTGTTTCGTCCGTCCGGACCTCCCGGACGGGGGGTGCCAGACCGAGGGCGGTCCTGCTGTAGAGGGTCACCGCAGGCCTGCTGGTCAGGTTCTTCTCGACGGCCATCGCCCGGCTTCGGCCCAGCGCATCCGCATAGCGCGTGGCGCCCCAGAACAGGGCCACCACGACGAGCACGGCGAAGCACACTTGGACGAGCGTCAGACTCACCGGGCGGGGCGCTTTCTCCGCAGTGCGGTCAGGACGACGACGGATGGTGTGCAGCATGCGGATTCCATAGGCCGCGCACAGGCTTCCGGCGCCCAGCACGGCAGGTGAGGCCAGATAGGCGTCACCGAACAACGGCACGAACGCCCCACGGACCCCCAGCCCTGTGGCCGCCACACCGGCGACGACCAGGAGGAGCAGCCCAGCCCTCAGCGGTCGGGCGCGCGGCTGTGCGTAGATCACCGGACGGATCAGGCAGTGCACGCCGATGAGGACGAGGGACACGATGGCGAGCACCATCGCCGGAACAATGATGGCGTCGACGCTCCGCAGCAGGTAGTCCGTGGTGGAGAACCCCAGGGTGCTGACGTCGAGCCCGTAGTAATCGTTTCGTGACCGCGTCAGGGCGTATCCGAACCAGAAGGCCAGGGCGCTGAGCACAGTGGTGGGCGGCAGAGCGATGAGCGCCCAGTCCAGGACCGACCGCGACGCGGCGGACAGCGCGGAGTCGGAGGAAGTCCTGTCGCGGTCTTCGGTGGTGGACCCAGCGGACGGCGGCGGGGCAGGGGGCTCAGAAGAGGCGCTCGAGCTCACGGAGCCACTCACTCGCCTGCTGACGCCCTTCGCGCACCGTCTGGTCGATGAGATCGGTGGCTTCTCGCTCGCGGGCGGCCAGCCGCAGTTTCCGGTTCGTGCAGGCGGCGGCCGGCGGCGACGGTGCCGGCCACGGGGGCATGCCCCGTACCGACTGCCGAGGCGCACGGATGCCGCGTTCCAGGGCCATCACGAAGGACGTGGCCACCTCGGTGGCCGTGCCGTCGAGGAGTTTGCACGCCGCATGGACCCGCTCCGACGGCCTGCCCTGGCCCATGATGTAGCGCTGGAGGAGGTAGGCCACGGCGAAGTCCCTGATCCGGACGGACAGTCTGCCCACCACATGGGTGCGGTTGGTCAGTCGGGTCGCTGGGGCGGGTTCGACCTTGCCACCTAGCATCGTGAGGAAGTCACGGCACCGGCGCGCGTGCCGGGCCCGGGAGGCCGCGTCGACCGGCAGGTAGGCCCGGAACAGGTCCGTCACCCCGCCCTTGCCGAAGGCCGGTGCTGCCACGGCCGTGCCGGCGCCGAGGAGATATCCGGCCATGTCCCCCTCGAGATTGATCGAGGCGCCGTAGTCGGAACCGGTCACGCTGAAGACCGTGTTCACGGATTTCCGTGCCGCTGCGCCACCGGCCGACCGGCGCCAGATCAGGTTGGCGGCGCCCCCTCCGAGGTCGCCGAGCCAGGTGACGAGCTCGAGGCCGGTGCCTCCTTGCAGGGGGATGGTGACCTCGCGGGCCGCGTACGTGGTCCGGGCCTCCACCCCGATGAGAGCGTGGCCCACGTCGATGCGGTGCTCGCCGTCCGCGACGTCCTGGGACTCCTGGAGATCCTTGAAGAGGGCCTCGCCCAGCACGGGACGCGGGTCCGGGGGTCGCCCGAACCCGGTGAACAGCGTGAACCCCACGTTCCGGACCTCACTGCGCTCCGCGCGGAAGTCGGCACTCCACGTCGTGCCGTAGTAGATCCCCCGCAGCGCGAGGAGGCGCTGTTCGGGATCCGTGATGCCGCCGGCGGTGCGCAGCTTTCCCTCGGCCTGCTCGAGCAGAGCGATCAGTGCGCCGAACGACCTGGCCCTAGCCATCGGCGTCGTCCTCGACCCACGCGCCCGTCTCGTCCTGGTGCCATGCCGGCAGCCGGTCGTCCTGGCGGACCTTGACCAGAGCTGTCGGGAGCACGATCTCCCACGGCTCGCCGACGGGCTCCTCGGATCCCGGTGCCCCCGTGTTCGCCTGGATCTCCGCCGCGACCGACAGGAAATCGGGATCCCCGACGGCCGGGGGTTCCCCTCCGGCCCACACTTCCTGGGTGCGCCGATAGTGCTCGACATGGTTCTCGAAGCCCGGGCGGACGGGCACGACGACGCGCGCGAAGCCCGCCTGGAGGAAGGCCTGGAACTGCGGGTCGACGTCCTCGACCTGGAACAGCTCGAGCCACCGTGACAGCCGGGCCCAGAAGAACGGGTAGAACACGAAGGAGACGTTCTCCCACTCGAAGGCCTGGTGCAGAAAGCGGGCGTAGAGCCCTCGCCGGTAGGCCTGTTCCCAGTTCACGGACATGCCCCCGACCGCGCTCCCCACGCCGTTGTTGCCGGCCGGCGAGGCATTGGACAGCGCGGTCATGCACTGCCGCCTGATCTCCTCCCGCACGATGCGCTCGTTGGCGGCGGGAGAGCGGCCGGTGATCTCGACGCCGCCGGCCACCGCGGCGGCGGCGAGCCGCTCCTCGAACAGGCGCTGCATCTGCGCATGACCGTCGCGCAGCGCCTCCCAGGCCTTGAGCCGCCAATCGTCCATGGCGGCCGGCGTGACCCGGCCCGTGACGTGGATCCACACCGCCCAGCTGACGATGCTCCGCCCCTGCACGAGGAACGGCACGCTCCCGGGGTCGCCGAACTCGTCGCTGACCACGAACGTGAAGTGGTGGGTCCCGCGGAACGTGATGGACGACCTGCTGCGGTAGCCAAAGTACTCGTATCCGTCCGGCAGCTGGACCACGAAGCCCGCGGCCACGTTGCCGTTCTCGGAGCTGTCGAAGTCCAGGGGGCCGCCCGCCTTGGCCTCGGAGACCTTGACGAACTCCTCCGGAGGAGGAGGTACGGCGGAGGCGTTGTAGGTCGCCGCGTACTGCTTGTAGTTGCTGCGCGTCAGATGGTTGGGCGTGATGGTGAACGGCGGCGGCGGGGTCGGCGCCTCGCTGGCCACCGCCTGGTGGACGAGGGTGGCGATGTAGAAGGCAGCAGGTTCGGGCAGGAAGAACTCGTACATCTGCCGCAGGCCGTAGTTGTAGACCTGGGCCTCGTAGACCTTGCTCACCCACTGGTAGATACCGGACGAATGCGTCGCCGCGTCCGTGGCATCCAGCGCGTGGGTGTTGGTCTCCTCGATCTCCTCCACGAGCCGGCGTTCCCTGCGCTCAAGCACCTTCTCGGTGAAGCGGGTCGACGCCTTCTCGGTCACCTCCCGGCTGTAGGCCGTGGCCCGTTTACGGCCTTCGGTCCGGGCCCGCTCGTAGGCGAACCGGGCGTCGGCCGACAGCTCGACGTAGGGGCCCAGCTGGGCGACCACCTTGACCCCGGCCTCGACCTTGAAGTTTTCCTTCACCTCCTCCTGCACCTCCGAGCGCAGCTCGAAGCGCTCCGAGGTCTGCGTGTCCCGCTCCTCCTCCAGCTCCGTCGAACTCTCGGTGAAGAGCGTCTCCTCGGTCAGCCGCTTCCGGCGGTGGATCCGCTCCTTCTTCTCCCCGCGGAGCAGGTTCTCGATGTGCGCGATGTCTTGCGCCCGGTACGCCTTGAGCTGTTGCCGGACCACGAGCAGGTCCCCCACGCCGAGCGATCCGAAGCGCGGTCTGCTGAGGTCCTGGATCACGTCCGGGCCGGGGGGCATCCTGTGGCCGGCTCCCGGGTTGAGCAGGGCGTCGACGGCTCTAGCGGCGGCCGGGGAGAGCACGCTGGAGGTCAGGGCGCCGGTCGCGACGGTTCCCGCAATGGCCGCTCCGCGGACGAGAGGTGCCGCGGTGACGATGTCGAGCTCCTCCAGCCTCAGCGCGCGGACCACCTGATCGACGTTGGGCCCGATGCGCTCGATGGTCTCGGCGATGACGTCGCGGACCTCCGGTCGCGCCTCGGACAGCACGTCCGGCTGCAGGTTGAAGGTGACGCCCTGCACGACGTCACTGCTCTGTTCCGCGGTCTCCTCCCGTCCGTCGTCCGCCTCACCGGACTGCTCGTCGCGCACCGAGGACCTCTCGATGACGGCGACGTCCTCCGTGAGGTATCCCCGCGGCACGGACAGCAGGTAGTCCGCCGCTTCCGTGAGCGTGCGGACCCGCAGCGTGGCCGTGGCGCCCTCGCTCGGGGACTCCGCCTCGGGCCGGGCATGGGCGCTGTCCGCGGCCGGGGACGGGGGAACCAGCCGGAGATCGGTCCCGAGCGCGGCGGCGAACGTGATGGCGACGTCCAGCTCCTGGTCGCCGGTGAGCTGGGAGAGTTGCCGGGCGAGATGCATGACGCGCAGGACGTCGTGGTGAGCCCTGGGGTCGGCCAGTGACTGGTGCAGCGACAGGGCCAGCAACGTGTCCTTGATCCGCTCCTCCAGCTCGCTCCAGGCCTCGACGGCGCCGGCCAGGACCGTGGCATTGTCCCCGGTGGTGCCCGAGGTCTCCCGCCCGCTCTCCGGCAGCACGGACCGGATGGCGGCACGGATGGCGGTGCCCGCCGCCTGCGCCGGACGAGGTGACCCCTTCGCCTTCTCGATGCCCGGGACGGCGTCGAGCAGCGCCCGTGCCATCGAGTCGGTGCGAGGGTCGGCGACGAACCGGTCACTGCCGGCGAAGCGTTCGGCCACGGCCTTGCGGGCGTTGGGCTCTGCGGCCTGCAACTGCTCCCGGAAATCGGATCCGGTGTCCAACGCGATGACGTTCGGGCCCTCCGGCCGCGGCTCCGCACGCTCGGCCGCCCGGATAGCCACGAAACGCAGCAGCTCTTCCATGTGTCACCCGCTCTCTTCTCAACTGCGCACCGACGTTCACCTCAGGGGTAGCCCGTGGAGCATTACCGTGCCGTTATCGGGGCGTGCCCGTGAACCCCCGAACCGCCTGGAGGACCGGTCGCCCGTCGTTCAGCCTGCCCCGCCCCGGCGGACCTCTGCGGCGCCTGGGCCCTGGAAGTGGCCCGCGGCGAGGATCGTGCCGTTGCGGGGCAGCCGGAAGTCCTCGCTGGACCGGGTCAGCTCGCCTCGCGACGTCGCCCTGAACAGGGAGCCCCCACCGTCTGCGGCGTCGTAGAAGAGCAGATTCTCCGCCCAGGCGGACGGTACGGGGAGGACGTGGGTCCATCCGTGGCGCATGTCGCCGTGGGTGGCGATAGTGTCGAGTGTTCCGCTGCCGCTGGTGATGCCGCAGGACCGCCCGCGCCCTGCGCGGGAGTCGTAGAAGAGCATCCGGTGTCCGGCCGCGGCTCCGAGCTGTCCCCGGACGAGATGGGTCCATCCGGGTTCCAGGGAGTGGTCCCGTACTTTCCGGATCGCCCCTTCGCCGTCGATGCTGTAGGCCTGGCCCGCTCCGGAGGCGGAGCCGTAGAAGAAGAGGTCGGACACGGAGCCGGCCACGCCGTAGTCGAACTCGCCGGCGAGGATGTGGCTCCAGCCCTTCCGCCAGGTGTAGTCGTACAGCCGGCTGATGTACCCTTGGCCGTCGGTGGAATAGATCTGGGCGGTCCCCGAGGAGGCGTTGTAGAAGATGATGCCGTCGAGGGTCCGCTTGCCCAGGTAGACGGGCAGGATGTGCGTCCATCCACGTCGCCACGTGTCCGTCTCCCGGACGGTTGTGACGCTCCCGCCGGTTCCGGCCTGGACGAAGGCGGCACTGCCGTTGTTCGCGTTGTAGCAGAGCAGGCTCGACATCCGGTCATCGGTGAACCATCCGCTGACGATGTGGGTCCACCGGCGTCCGAGGTCCAGGTGGTCGCGCACGACGGACGGGGGTGCGTCCTTGTCGCCCCGTGGTTCGATCGCGTACAACGTCGCCGTTCCGGTGTCGGCCCCGTACAGCAAGAATTCCACTGCCTTCACCCTTCTCCGGTGTGTTCCGTCGTGGAGGTCACCGTGCTCGGCCCGGCGCACGCGGTGCCGCCGCCTCAGGGGACTGGCCGGGTCCGCGGCACGCAGGCCGGTAGGTGTCCAGCTACCACTCTGGACCGCCCACGTTATTGACGCGTTATTCGGTGGTCAGCGAACTGCACCGGGTGGGCGGCGTGGCGAGTAACGCACGAGTCACGGCTGAACTGCCATGCTCCCTCTCGCACTCCTCGCCGTGGTTCCCACTCCCGACCACGGTGCTGACCCGGACAGAGTGGAGGCCTCGATGCGGATGAGCATCATCGCCACCTTCGACGTGGGATGCTCCTACGGACTGGGCGACGACAGTTTTCTGCCGGCACAGCGGAACCCGGATCCGGACATCGAGTGGGTGGGTGTCAACAATCCCTTCGGCAACGGGACCACTCGCGATCTCGACGGACCGGGCCGGGACCTGGTCGAGCGCTGGCGTCACCTCAGCATTCAGGAGCTGTCCCGCCCGGTGACGGAAACCGGGTGGCACCCGGGGATGGGGGTGGAGCGGGACGAGTTCCGTGCCCGGATTCAGGAATTGATCGAGAAGGTGGTCGTGACCCGGTGCACGGTCACCGTCTTCTCCATCGGGACGGCGTTCCTGTGGTTGGAGACCTCGCACGACGACGTCGACATCGACCTCGTGGCCGGCATGCTCAACTGTTGGGAGTTCGCCGCCTATCGACCGGATGTGGCCCTTCAGGTGCTGGCGGCGACCAAGGACCATCTGCGTGGGGCAGTCGATCCCTCTCGCCAGGACTTCGCGGTGCTCACCCGGAGAGCAGGGCCCGTGACCCGCCGGTCCGGAGAACGCTACGAGTCGACGCTGTTCCGGGCTTTCACCACCGTCGTGGACGTGGCGCAGGACTCAGCGGTCGAGGAGAAGCGCCTGCTGAGTGCACTCGGCGTCGACCCCGACGACGGCATCGAGTTCGAGTACCACGGAACGCTATTTTACTCGTGGGCGGCGTGTGTCCTACGGCCCCGGGGGCAGGATGATCCGCAACAAGAACTCCAGCGCCTGTGGGAGTGCATACGGATCGCTCATGTCTTCCAAGGTGCGCTGCAGGCGTTCCGCAAGATCTTCGACGAGGAGATCAACTCCCAGGTCGAGCGTTACGTGGATGCCAAGGTGAAGCTTCGCGACCTGGACGAGTTGAACCGACTGCGCACGGTGGCGTTGGCCGTGGTCACGCTGACCAACGTCGAACGCGTCACGGAGGCCGACGAGGACCGGGACTACTTCAGGAGGTTCTGGGAGTCGGCCCAGCTGGAGCGCAGCCAGCAGCTGCTGCAGGACTCCGTGACGGTGCTCTACGAGGTGCAGGCGGCCGAGACGCAGGAAGTGCGCGCGCGGCGCGAGTCGTCGTTGAACGCGGTGGTCGTCGTGCTGGCCTTTCTCACGGTCATCTCCGTGACCGCTGACGCGTACAACTTCGTGCGCGAGGAGGAGGTGCTCCTGGCGCCCCAGAGCGTGCGCTTCCACTTCCTCATCTACTCCGTCGTGCTGCTCACCGTCCTTGCGACGTTGGTGGTCGTGCGTGGTGCCCGCGTCGGACTGGCCCGGCGCCGTTCCCGTCTGCGGTTCCGGCGGTCCCGCTCCCATGGACGGCACTGACCGGCCGACCGGTCCGACGCCGCGGGCTCAGTGCGCGCCCTCCTTGGCGACCACGGCCTTGACGGTGCGCAGCATGATCACGAAGTCCTGCACCGGGGACCAGTTCTCCACGTAGTAGAGGTCCAGGCGCACGGCCTGCTCCCACTCGAGGTCGTCACGGCCCGAGACCTGCCACAGCCCGGTGATGCCCGGCTTGACCCGCAGCCGGCGGTGCACGTGCTCCTCGTACATGGCCACCTCGGAGGGCAGCGGCGGTCGTGGGCCCACCAGGGACATCTCGCCCTTGAGCACGTTGAGGAACTGCGGCAGCTCGTCGAGGCTGTACCTGCGCATCCACCGGCCCGGGGTGGTGACCCTGGGGTCGTTCTCCATGAAGAACAGCACCCCGCCCTTGGCGTCGTTGGCGGCCATCAGCTCGGCCTTGCGCTCCTCGGCGTCGAGGTACATCGAGCGGAACTTCAGCATCCTGAAGCCGGATCCGTCGAGGCCGGTCCGCTCCTGGGCGAACAGCGCCGGTCCGCCGTCGTGCGTGCGCACGACCAGGGCGAGCACGAGCATCACGGGGGAGAGGACCACCAGCGCGGCACTCGCCCCCACGACGTCGACCAGGCGCTTGAGCAGCAGCCGCGAGCGGCTCATCCGCGGCGTGGAGACGTGGATCAGCGGCAGGCCCGCCAGCTGCTGGGTGTGGATCCGCGGCCCCGCGACGTCGGTCAGCCCGGTGTCCAGGACCAGCCGGATGTGCGCGTCGGTCAGGTGCCAGCTCAGGTGCCGGACCTCCTCCGAGCTCAGCGGCGCGCTCGCGGCCATCACCAGCGTCTCGATCCGGTGCTCCCGGCACGCGGCCACGATGCCCTCCACGGAGGGGCGCTCGCCGGCGGGCAGCATGTTCTGCGGCATCCGCACCTTCGCCAGGTGCCGGGGCAGGGCCGTGCCCGACGACGGGGCGTAGACCGCCACGGGGTCGAGGCCCGCGGCGGGGTGCTCCTGCAGCGTCCCGAGCATCTCCACGACCCCCGGCACGCGGCCCACCACCAAGGTGCGGGACATCGCCTCCCCGGCCCGGCGCCGGCGGGCCAGCCCCTGCCGGACCAGACCGCGCGCGACCAGCAGGAGCACGACGCCCAGCGGCAGGGCGAGCACCACGTAGCTGCGGGCCATCGGGACGCCGAGCACGTAGGACAGGATCGCCAGGGCGCCGAAGAACACCAGCGTGGCGGAGACCACCTGCCGGTTCTCCTCCACCGAGTAGCCGATCAGCCGGACGTCGCGGGCGCCCCGCAGGTCCAGCCAGCCCCACCAGGCGAGGCCGAGCAGCGCGCCCACCAGCCAGTAGGGCACGGTGAGCCCGCCGAACTGGAGCACCTCCGGCTCGAGGCCGAAGCGCACCAGCTGCGTGAGCGCGAGCGTGGCGGCCAGTGCGGCCGCGTCCACGCGGCGCAGGCTCCTGATGTGGGTGTCCCGCCAGGCGGCGGGTCGTACGGTCATGTTCCTCTTGAGCACGTGTCTTACTCCCCCCGAGTGTGTGGGGGCCGGAACGCTCCCCTACGCCCCCCGGCGTGGTTCCGGCCCCCTGTCGATGACTTTACAAGTGCACATCGATGAGAACACGGGATGAACACTGCGTGACGGGCCGCCCGGGGCGCCCCGGCGGGCCGGTGCCCGCCGGCTGGGGGACAAGGGCCGAGGGTGCTGCCGGTCCTCTCCGACGTGCGAGGCGGGCGGCGGCGGCGTCGCCCGGGGCGGGCCCATCCGCTCCCTGCCAGGCGGTATCCGGGACCGGCCGGGGTCTTCCGGCCACCGTGCTACCCTGGTGCGGTTGCCAAGGCGAGGGGACCCCTCCGGGTCCCGTGATCGACGACGGCTGGTTGAACGTTCCCGTCCCCACTTGTGCGGTGACGTCCTGACGGACGTGTCGCACGGCGTCCGAGACGCCGGGGGAGGGTCTGCGGCCGGTATCGCCTGGCCGAAATGACCACAGACCCGATTCCGAGGAGTTCCCATGGCCGACACCATCCGCATCCCCGCCCAGAGCCGCAGCGACTTCGGCAAGGGCTACGCCCGCCGCATCCGCGCCCAGAACCAGATCCCCGCGGTCGTCTACGGCCACGGCGCCGAGCCCAAGCACGTGATCATCCCCGGCCACGAGACCATGCTGGCCGTGCGCAACCGCAACGCCGTGCTCGAGCTCCAGCTCGACGGCGGCACCGAGCTCGTGATGGTCAAGGACGTCCAGCGTCACGCCACCCGCCCGGAGATCCTGCACATCGACCTGCTCGCCGTGCGCCGCGGCGAGAAGGTCGAGGTCGAGATCCCCGTGCACGTGATCGGCGAGGTCGAGGTCGGCGCCGTGCACAACGTCGAGGAGAACACCCTCACCGTCGAGGCCGACGCCCTGAACACGCCCGAGCACGTGACCATCAACCTCGACGGCCACAACGTGGGCGACCACGTCTACGCCGCCGACGTCCGCCTGCCCGAGGGCGTCACCATGGTCTCCGACCCCGAGCTGCTCGTGGTCAACGTCGCCGCCCCGCAGGTCGAGGACCTCGGTGAGTCCCCGGCCGAGGGCGCCGAGGCCGCCGACGAGGCCGCCGAGGGCCCCGAGGGCGACGTCGTCCCCGAGAACGAGGCCTGAGCCTTCCTGCTCGACCGATCCTCGTGATCCCCGAAGTGCGGGGCGGCCCGCCGGCCGCCCCGCACTTCGCATGACCGCTCCGATCCCCCGACCCCGACTTCTCTGGAGGCACCGATGTCCGACGCATGGCTGGTGGTGGGACTGGGCAACCCCGGACCCGAGTACGCCCGCACCCGGCACAACGTGGGACAGATGGTCCTCGACGAGCTGGCCTCCCGGCTCGGCGGCGGCTTCAGGACGCACAAGGCCCGCGCCCAGGTCCTCGAGGCGCGGCTGCGCCCGGGCGGGCCGCGGCTGGTCCTGGCCAAGCCGATGACCTACATGAACACCTCCGGCGGGCCCGTGGCCGGGCTGGCGAAGTTCTACGACATCGCCCCCGAGCGGATCGTCGCCGTGCACGACGAGATCGACATCCCCTTCGCCGCGCTCAAGCTCAAGATCGGCGGGGGAGAGGGCGGGCACAACGGCCTGCGGGACATGTCCAAGGCGCTGAGCACCAAGGACTACCACCGGGTGCGCGTCGGTGTGGGCCGCCCGCCCGGGCGGATGGACGCCGCGTCCTTCGTGCTCAAGCCGTTCTCCACCGTCGAGGCCAAGGAGCTCCCGTTCCTGCTCGACGACGCCGCCGACGCGGTCGAGCACCTCGTCGAGAACGGGCTGCTCGAGGCGCAGCAGAAGTTCCACGCCCGGTGACTCCCGCCCGCGGGCCGTGGACGCGGGAACCTGCTGAGCTGTGGCCCGTGCGCGTCGCGGCCGTGGCCATGCTGCTCGACGCCCTGCTCCTGATCACCCACGTCCTGCACCGCAGCGCCTCCGTGCTGGACCCGGACGGCAGCTCGTTCTTCCCGTTCCGCCGTCCCGCGCTGTGGAACGGCGGCCTGGACGGCTCCCTCGTCGAACTGTTCGGCCTTCTGCAGCTCGGCGCCGCGGCCGTCCTGCTCCTGGGGGACGGTCTGCGCGGCCCGGCGCGCCGCGTGCTCGCCGCGTGGGGCGGGATCCTCCTGCTCCTGCTCGCCGACGACCTGTTCCGGATCCACGAGCGCGTGGGCGCCCGCCTCGCCCTGGACCGGCTGGTGCCCTCGCTGGGCGCGACCACGGCCCAGGAGCTCGGCGGCCTGCTCTTCTGGGCCGTGTCCGGGCTCCTCCTGGTCGGCGGGCTGGTCCGCCTGCACCGCCGGAGCGCGCCGGCCGCACGCGCCGCGTCCTGGACGCTGCTGACCACCGTGGTGCCGTTCGTGCTCGTCGCCGTGGGCTACGTGCTGCTGGGTCTCGCCCGGCCCGGACTGCTCGACGGCCCCGAGGGCGAGGCGGTGGCGCTGGTGCGGATCACGGTGAAGCTGCTGACCACGACGCTGCTGCTCGTCCAGGCCCTGCGCCTCACCGCCTCCCGCCCGTGACCCGGCCGTGCCGTGCCGGACATCTTCTCCTGCGACGACGACGCATGACGGACCGCGCTGGCTCGCGTTCCCAGAAGTGAAGTAGCATTCGCACAGGCCATGGTGGCCGTTTCATGATCCTGGGCGCGGGGGCATCCTGTGGACGCCCGGGACCTGTCGTCAAGGGAATCGGGGGATTCCGGATGCATCGAATATTCGCACGTCCGCCTGTGGGACGCGGAGGGGAACCGGTCCCCGCGCCGCACGGCGGACGCGCTCAGAACCCGGGCCTGCGGGGCCCGTACCGGAGGAACGCCGGGGCCTCCCGGTCCGTGTGGCTCGCCGCCTCGGTGATCTCCGGCTCCGCCGTCGCGCTGACGTCGACGGGGGTCTCCGGGGCCCTGGCCTTCATGCCGCCCGTCGTGCCGGCAGCCGAGACCACCGCGGCGCAGGCCGAGGAACTGGTGGTCAACGGCTCCCTGGCGGAGGGGGAGGGTGCTCCCCGCTGCTTCTTCTCGGCCGGCTGGGGCGAGCGGACGGTGCAGGAGGGGCTGTCCACCGACGTGCCGGCGGGTTCCGCCGCAGGTGCCCGGTCCTACTCCCTGAAAGTCAGCGGCTACGCCTCCGGCGACGCCAAGCTGCTGCAGGCCGAGGCGGCCGGGTGCGCGCCCACCGTGGCCGCGGGGCAGAGCTACGACCTGTCGGTGGACTACAAGTCCACCAGCGACCGCAACTCCGTGACCGTGTTCGTGCACACGGCCGAGGGCTGGCGCTACCACACGGACCTGAAGATGCTTCCGGCCAGTGCGGAGTGGACCACCGCCCAGGCCCGGATCGAGAACCTGCCCGCGGGCGTGGACCGGGTGTCCTTCGGGATCTCCCTGTCCGGCGACGGCGAGCTGAAGACCACGAACTACTCCCTGCAGCCGGTGCAGGCGGAGACGCCGCCGCCGAGCCCGGGCGACGGCGAGCTGGTCGTCAACGGGGCCCTGGCCACGGGCGACGGGGTCCCGACCTGCTTCCTGCCGGCCGGCTGGGGGGACAGGACGCTCCAGCAGGAGCTCGACACCGACGTGCCGGCGGGGTCGCCCACGGGTGCCCGCTCCTACTCGCTGCAGGTCAGCGGCTACGCCTCCGGCGACGCCAAGCTGCTGCAGGCGGAGACGGAGGGCTGCGCGCCCACCGTGGCCGCGGGGCAGAGCTACGACCTGTCGGTGGACTACAAGTCGACCAGCGACCGCAACTCGGTGACCGTGTTCGTGCACACGGCCGAGGGATGGAAGTACCACACGGACCTGAAGATGCTCCCGCCCAGCGCGGAGTGGACCACCGCCCAGGCCCGGATCGAGAATCTGCCCGCGGGCGTGGACCGGGTGTCCTTCGGGATCTCCCTGTCCGGCGACGGCGAGCTGAAGACCACGAACTACTCCCTGCAGCCGGTGGAGACCGAGCCGGCGCCTCTACCGCAGTCGCCCGAGCTGGCCGGTCAGTGGGACGTCCTCGAGACCGAGCTGCCCATCCGGGCCATCCACACCACCCTGCTGCACGACGGACGGCTGCTGCTCATCGCCGGGTCCGGCAACGACGGCAACCAGTTCGCCGCCGGCACCTTCCGCGCGGTGGTCTGGGACCCGGACACGAACGAGTTCACCGAGATCCCGGTGCCGTACGACATGTTCTGCGCCGGTCACGTCACGCTCCCGGACGGCAAGGTGCTGCTCGCGGGTGGAACGATGGCCTTCCCGGAGGAGGACGCGGGCCCCAACACGTTCAAGGGGTCCAAGCAGAGCTACTACTTCGACCCCGCGGACAACACGTTCCACAAGATCAGCGACATGGCCGGTGCGCACTGGTACCCGTCGCTGACCAAGCTCGGGAACGGGGACATCTGGGCCGCCGGTGGCCTCGACGAGAAGGCCGAGGGCACCGTGCTCACCGAGATGTTCGACTCCTCCTCGATGAGCTGGCTGCCGCAGAACAGCGTTCCCCAGACCTGGAGCTACTGGGGGACCTACCCGCACATGTACCTGCTGGACGACGGGAAGATGTTCTACAGCGGCGGCCACACCTTCGGCAACGGTCTGCCGGGCACGGGCGCCTCCCTCTACGACTGGCAGAAGGCGGCGATCTGGGACGTCCCCGGGCTCCGGGAGAAGGACCTGCGGGACCAGGCGGGATCCGTGTTCATCGGACCGGCCCAGGACCAGCGGGTGATGATCGTCGGCGGCGGCAACACGGACACCAATCTGCCCGCCACGAACCTCGTCGACATCATCGACCTCAACCAGGAGTCCCCGGCGTACGAACCGGGGCCCGACCTGCCCGGTCCCGGCAAGGCCTACGTCAACCTGGTGAACCTGCCCGACCGGACGGTCCTGGCGGCCAACGGCGCCCAGTACAACCGCAGCGGTGACGTGCTCACCGCCGCTCTGTACGACCCGGAGGCCAACAGCTGGACGTCGATCGACCCGGACCCCGTGGGACGCAACTACCACTCGTCCTCCATCCTGCTGCCCGACGGCCGCGTGGCGGTGTTCGGCTCGAACCCCGCTGACAACTCCTTCGACTTCCGGATCTCCGTCTACAGCCCGCCGTACCTGTTCCAGGGCGACAGGCCGCAGATCCTGCAGACCCCGGAGTCCGCCGGACACGGGGACGTCCTCGAGCTCGGCGTGGGGGGCGAGGTGGTCTCCGCGTCCCTGATGGCGCCGATGTCCGCCACGCACCAGACCGACACCAATGCCCGGCTCGTCGACCTGCCCCTGGCAGGGGAAGGGAGCACCAGGACGGTGCAGGTGCCGGACAACCCCAACCTGCTGCCCCCCGGTCCCTACATGCTGACGGTGCTCGACGCGAAGGGCGTTCCCAGCGAAGCGAAGTGGGTGTGGATCTCATGAGTGCACAGAAGCGCAGAGGCGGCCGGCTGGCACTGCTGACCGGAGCGGCCCTGGTGGTGCCCTTGGCGGTCGGCGCCACGGTGGTCGCCGCGGAACCGGAGAGGTGGGGTGGCCTGCCGCCGACCGTGGCCGCGGACCGCAGTCCGAGCCCGGCGCCGGGAGCAGGCCCTGCCGACGCTCCGGGCCGGGGCGCAGGTCAGGGCGCGGGCCCGGCCGCGGGGGCGGCGGACGAAAAGGCGGCCCCGAAGGGTGATGCCCGTGCCGACGCCCCTGCCGGTGACCGGAGGCCGGGGACGTCCCCGGAACCGGGTGCGGCCCGGGAGCCGAGCGGGAGCCTGGCGGAGGCGGCGGCGCGGGAGCCGTCGTCGGCGCCGCGGGCGAAGGAGGCGCAGGCCCACGGCCTGGAACGAGCCGCGGGACAGGAGCCGGAGAACGGCGAGGGGGCGCGGGGCAGGTCGGGCGAAGCGCTGGACCGGACGAAGGGCCTGACCCGGCGCGCCGACGTGGCACCCGACCAGGTGCACGACGCGGACACCGCCCCGGGCGGCTGCCTCGCGGAGTACGGCGAGGCGGGGCAGTGCCTGCCCACGGTCCCGCCCAGCCTCGCCAAGCACGTCCGGGACATGGAGCAGGCGGGCCAGGACGTGAGCTCCATGCCGCACCACTGGGACTGCGCCGAGGTGCGCACCTTCTTCCCGGAGGGCATCGCGGTCCGGCAGGCCGGGGTGGACCCGCAGGGCCTGGACACCGACGAGGACGGCACTGCCTGCGGCGCGGGCGACTGACCGCTCCGCACGGTGAGGAAGCCCCGCGAACCGAAGGGTTCGCGGGGCTTCCTGCTGGGCGGCCGTGCTGCCGGAGGCGTCCCGCCGGGCAGCCGGACGAGGGGGCGACGACGCGGTCACCGCTGTCGGCGGCTGCCTCGCCATGCTCCGCTGGGCATGGGGGCTCCTCCTGCGTCGGCGTGGTGACGGGCGTGTGCACAGGCGCGGTTTCCACGGGCCGGCGTCGGGAGCCGGCGCTGGTCCAGCGGTCGCCGTGAAAGGCGCTCGGGTTCCCGTCACACAGAAGTGGTGGTCGTCATACGCGGGTATCGGCAGGTACCCACCGGTAGCGTTTGTGAAAGCACTCGCCGGCCCTCCTGCCTCTTCTGCGGTCGGCGCCCTTGCCGGCAAGGAGTCGTGGCCATGCGTCGTTCTCGATCGCCCCTGATCCTCATTCGCTCGGTCGTCGGAATGCTGGTGGCCTTGATGCTGCTCGGCACCGTCGGTCTCGCCCCGGGCACGGCGGCACCGGTGCGCGAGCAGGCACCGTCCGGAGCCGCGTCGGTGACCTCGCCGTTCGCCGACGTGCCCACCAGCCACGACTTCTACGAGGAGATCTCCTGGCTGGCCCAGACCGGGGTCTCCACCGGGTGGTCCGGACCCGAGAACACGAGGCTGTTCCGGCCCTATCAGCCGGTGCTGCGCGATCAAATGGCGGCCTTCCTGTACCGGATGGCCGGTTCCCCGGCCTTCGAGGCCCCGGCGACCTCGCCGTTCGCCGACGTGCCCATCAGCCACGGCTTCTACGAGGAGATCTCCTGGCTGGCCCAGGCCGGCATCTCCAACGGGTGGACCCGATCTGACGGCACCAAGATGTTCCGCCCCTATCAGCCGGTGCTGCGCGATCAGATGGCGGCCTTCCTGTACCGGATGGCCGGGTCCCCGGCCTTCGAGGCGCCGGCGATCTCACCGTTCGCCGACATACCCACCAGCCACGGCTTCTACGAGGAGATCTCCTGGCTGGCCGCCACCGGGGTGTCCACCGGGTGGTCCGGGCCCGAGCGCACCAGGCTGTTCGGCCCCTATCGGCCGGTGCTGCGCGATCAGATGGCGGCCTTCCTCTACCGGATCGACCCGCTTCTGCCGGGCCGCGACGCCCCGACCACTGAGATCGTCAACAGCGGTGATTCGGCCTACGCGATCCGGGCCGACGGCACGGTCTGGGCCTGGGGCAGGAACGATTTCGGGCAGCTGGGCAACGGCGCCACGACGGACTCCTCCGTGCCCGTCCAGGTGGCGGGGCTCTCCGACGTCGAGAACCTCGAGACGAACATCTCCGCCACGTACGCGCTGCGGACGGACGGCACGGTCTGGGTCTGGGGCGGCGTCATGACGGACTCCTCCGTGCCGGTCCAGATGGCCGGACTGTCCGGAATCCGGAGCCTCGCGACGAACACCTCCACTGCGTACGCCTTGCGAGCCGACGGCACGGTCTGGGCCTGGGGCGCCAACAGCTTCGGTCAACTCGGCGACGGCACCACGACGGAGTCCTCCGCACCCGTCCAGGTCACCGGGCTGTCCGACGTCCGGAGCATCGCGGCAGACCACTTCACCGCGTACGCGCTGCGGGCGGACGGCACGGTCTGGGCCTGGGGCCGGAACAACTTCGGTCAGCTCGGAAACGGCACCACGACCAACTCCTCCGTACCGGTCCAGGTGGACGGACTGTCCGACGTCGAGGACCTCCGCCCGGCACGGGACTCCGCCTACGCACTCACGACCGACGGCACGGTCTGGGCCTGGGGTGGCAACTACGCCGGGCAGCTGGGCAACGGCGCCAGGGCCGACTCCTCCGTGCCCGTCCAGGTCACCGGGCTGTCCGACGTCGAGAGCCTGGAAACGGAGCACACCTCCGCGTACGCGCTCACCACGGACGGCAGGGTCTGGGCCTGGGGATCGAACGCCTACGGCCAACTGGGCAGCGGCACCACGGCACCGCTCTCCTCGGTTCCGGTGCAGGTCAGCGGTCTCTCCGCAGTCCGGAGCATCGAGACGAACGGTTTTTCCGCCTACGCGATCACGGCCGACGGCACCCTTCGGGCGTGGGGCCACAACGTCAGCGGTGAACTGGGCAACGGCACCACGGCCAACTCTTCTCTGCCCGTCCAGGTGGCCGGGCTGTCCGAGGTCCAGAGCGTTGAGGTCCACCACTACGGCTCCGCGTATGCGCTCACCGCCGACGGCACCCTCTGGGCCTGGGGCGGCAACCACTACGGTCAACTCGGCAACGGCACCCGGACGGACTCCTCCGTGCCGGTCCGGGTGAGCCGGCTCAACGGCTGACCCACCACCGGTCACAGTCGTCCGGCAGGCCCGTCGGCCCTGGCGACCGGGAGGGCGGCTCCCGTCGTCGAGGCGAGGGACCGACCGCTCCGCAGCACGAGGAAGCCCCGCGAACCGGAACGGTTCGCGGGGCTTCCTGCTGGGTCGTGCGGTGCTGCGCAGCGCGGCACGGTGCCGTGCACCCGGGCGTCAGCCCTGGACGCGGTGCACGGTCCAGTCGCCGAAGCTCTGCACCGGCACGGCGTTGTCCAGCGCCCGCCGTGCGGTGTCGAGGCCGAGGTCCTGGACGGTGCGCTCCGTCGCGGGGCCGAGGACGACCCACTCGACGTCCTTCCACCCGTCCGGGTGCTCCACGCGGAACTGCGGGTCGAGGTCGGCCTTCTCGATCGCCACCGTCCTCCACGGGTCCTCGTGGTCGCCGGCGTTCAGGTCCTGCCACAGCGCGTAGGGGACCAGGGCGGTGTCCTCGGCCGGGACGTTCTCCTGCACCCAGGCGAGGGTCGAGGACCAGTCGGTGTTCGCCTCCTGGGTGAGCAGGTCGCGGTCCTGCGCGATCCAGTGCGGTGCGAGGACCAGCCCCACGGTCCCCACGAGCGCCGCCGCGGCGGTGCCCCGCGCTGCCGCGCCGGCCCGGGACCGCCAGGAGGGGGTCGTGCGCAGCAGCCGGTTCCACACCATCTGGAGGGCGACCCCCACGGACAGCGCCAGGAAGGGCACGATGCCGATGACGTACATCGCCGGCAGATATCCGTCGGGAAGGAGCACGGGCAGCGAGAAGACCGCGACGGCCACGGGGAGCCACGCGCTGCTGCGGCGGGTCAGGCACACGAGTCCTGCGAGGACGCCGCCCACGATCAGGTGCTGGTCGTAGTGCAGCCAGCCCTGCAGGAGGGTGGCGCGGTCGGAGCCGTCGTCCCAGAGCGCTCCGGAGCCGTTGCGCTCCATCAGCTGGAGGACCACCGCCTCCTGGAGCGACACGCGGCCCGGGGCGGCCAGCAGCTCCCAGTTGAGCAGGGCCATGAGGGGGTAGAAGGTGAGGACCAGTCCGCCGACCACGAGGAAGCCCACCACGGAGAACGCGCGGTTGGACCAGGTGGGCCGGTTGACGAGGGCCACCAGCAGGGCCGGGCCGAAGACCGCCATGGTCTCCTTCGAGAGCACGGCCAGGGCGAAGAAGACGCCGGCGCCGACGTGGTGCCACAGGGCCTTGCGCTCGTTCAGCGCGAGGTAGAAGGCGAGCAGCAGCCAGGGGAGCGCGATGTTGTCGAGGTAGATCTGCCGTCCCAGGGTCAGCGACAGCGGGGACAGCAGCACCAGGGCGGCCGCCAGCACCGCCAGGGGCGGCTGGACCCGCATCCGCCGGGCGATCAGGTAGGTGAGGACGACGGTGGCCACGAAGAAGGGAAGGACCGCGAACCGGGTGGCGCCCACGTAGGTGCCGTCGCCCAGGCCCAGTGCCTGGGGGATCCAGGCCAGGACGCCCAGCTGGATCCAGCCCAGGGGAGGATGGTCGTACTGGTAGGTGTACGGTGCCAGATCGCCACGGAGCACGCTGAAGGCCTGGGCGGTGTAGGTGCCCTCGTCGTCCATGTAGGGCGAGGCGCCCGTGAGGTTCCACGCGCCGAGCACGGCCGTGACCACGCAGAGCACCAGCACGGTGATGCCGTCGACGCCCGGACCGGGACGGTTCCCGGGCAGACGCAGCGGAGCCCGCTCGGGCCGGGTGGAGACGACCGACATGAGCCTTCCGGGGCGGACCGGTGTCTGCGTGGCCATCAGGATGCCGTCCCGTCGAGGAGGAGCGCGGGGCGCCCGCCCCCGGACGGGTGCTCGACGGCGCCGGGCCGGACGTCCGCACGAGGACGAGCGCTCGCCGGGACCCGGACGGGCACCGGCTGCGCCACCGGGGAGACGTCGGCGTAGACCACGCGCGAGTGGTAGAGGTACCGAAGGAGGAAGGCCCCCACCAGCGTGCCCGCCTGGGCCAGCAGGCTGGGCACGCCCGCGAACTCCACGAGCAGCCACAGCAGGGGCAGGCGGGCGGCCGCGTCGACGTTGTTGAAGCCCGCGGAGTGCAGGAACCGGCGGCGCAGGCTGCCCGCACCCTGCCGCTGGGCGTGGAACACCATCCGCTCCTGCATCAGGAAGTTGGTCAGGATGGTGATCTCCGCGGCCACGATCGCCGCGACGACGTAGTGGACGCCCAGGCTCACGAGCACGCCCATGATCAGGAGGTTGAGCACGGCGCCGATCCCTCCCACCAGCCCGAAGCCGGCGATCCGGCCGAAGCGCAGACCGGCCAGCTGACGGATGAAGCGCACGCCCTCCTTCAACGATGCCTTCGACTCCCCGGCGAACCGCTCACCGAAGACGAACGGCACCTCCAGCACGCGCAGCCGGTGGCGGCAGAGGATCTCCAGCAGGATCTTGAAACCCGTGGGCTTGAGCCGCTCGACCTCCACGGCCGAGCGACGGAAGCCGAAGAAGCCCGTCATGGGATCGCTGCAGTGCTCGAGGCGGCGCGGGAACAGGGCCCGGGACAGCAGCGTGGCACCGGACGAGACGAGTCGCCGCGTGCCGTTGGCCAGTCCGCCGGCGTCGCCGCCGTTGCCGCAGTAGCGCGAGGCGACGACGACCTCGGCGTCGGCCGCCCGGAGGCGGTCGAAGAGGACGGGGATCATCTCCGGCGGGTGCTGGAGGTCCCCGTCCATGACCAGGCAGTACACCGCCCGGCTGGAGCGGACGCCCTCGATCACGGCGCCGCCCAGGCCGCCGACGGGGTCGTCGCGGTGGATCAGGCGGACCGGGACGGTGCTCCTGGCGGCGGTGGTCCGGATGACGTCGGGGGTGTGGTCCCGGGAGTCGTCCACGAAGACGATCTCGGCGTCGATGCCCGTGCAGGCCGCTTCGGCCCGGCGGACGAGCTCGGCGATGTTCGGCGCCTCGTTGAAGGTGGGCACGATGACGGTCAGTTCCATGGTGGTGTTCTCCCCTGGACGATGTTGCTGCGTGCGGCGGTCGGTGCGGTGCGGATCTAGTCGTTCAGCACGCGGTGGATGCTCCACCCGCCGAAGGTCTGCACCGGGACCGAGTTCTCGAGCGCCTCCCCGGCCGTGGTGAGCCCGAGCTGGTCGATGTTCGACTCGACGAAGGGGCCCACGAGGACCCAGTCGATGGCGTCCGCGCCCTCCGGGTGCTGGTTCAGGAACTCGGGGTCCAGATCGGCCTTCTCGGTGGCCACGACGCTCCAGGCGTCGGACCAGCCGCTCGCGCTGAGGTCCTGCCACATCGAGTACGGCGCCAGGACCGTGTCCTCCCGGGGGATGTTGTCCTCGGCCCACGCCAGGGCGGAGGACCAGTCCTGGTTGGTCTGGTGGGTCAGCAGGGTCCTGTTCTGGCCCACCCACTGGGGGGCGACCGTCACCAGGAGGACGAAGGCGACCGTCACCGCCCCCGCCGCGCGCACCGCACGGCGCACGGACGGCACCTGGAGGTCCGCGACCCGCTCCAGCCGTCCCCACGCCATGTTGAGGGCGCAGCCGACGGCCAGGGCGAGGAAGGGCAGGACGCCGATGACGTACATGGCCGGCAGGTAGCCCTCGCCCGTGACGATGGGCAGGGCGAAGAAGGCGATGCCCACCGGGATCCACACGCTCCGGCGCTGCACGAGGCAGAGCACGGCGGCCACGAGACCGACCACGACGAGGGGGCGGTCGTAGAAGAGCCAGCCCTGCAGGAGCTCGGCCCTGCTCGAGCCGGCCTCCCAGATCGACCCGGAGCCCGAGCGGGTGAGGAACTGGTACACCAGCGCGTCCTGCAGGGACACGTGACCGGCGCCGGAGAAGAACTCCCCCCGGAGCAGGGCCATGAGCGGGTACAGCGCGAGAGCGGCGCCCCCGACGACCAGGAAGCCGACGACGGAGAACGCCCGGTTGCTCCAGGAGGGACGGTTCAGCAGCGCGAGCAGCAGCGAGGGGCCGAAGATCGCGAGGGTCTCCTTGGACAGCACCGCGACGGCGAAGAAGACGCCGGCGCCGATGTGGTGCCACAGGGCGTTGCGCGGTGAGAGCACCAGGTAGTACGCCAGAAGCAGCCAGGCCACGCCGATGTTGTCCAGGTAGACCTGCCGCCCGATCGTCAGCGCCAGGGGGGACAGCGCGAACAGCGCCGCGGCCACGACGGCCAGCGGGCGGCGCACCTCCATCCGGCGGGCGATCAGGTAGATCAGCACCGCGGTGGCGACGAAGAACGGGGCGATGACCATGCGGGCCGCGCCGACGTGCGTGTCCTCGCCCAGTCCGAGCAGCTGGGGCAGCCACACCAGGAGCCCCAGCTGGATCCAGCCCAGGGGAGGGTGGTCGTACCAGTAGGTGTACGGGGCCAGTTCCCCGTCCTCCAGCACGCTGAAGGCCTGGGAGGTGTACGTGCCCTCGTCGTCCTGGAAGGCCGAGGACTCGGTGATGTTCCACACGCTCAGCACGGCCAGTGCCACCAGGAGGGCGGCGAGGACGGCGAGGACCACGCGGTCGCGCGGGACGCGGCGCGCGCCGTCCCGCAGACGGCCCCAGGTCCCGGGGCCCGTCGCGTGCTGCGAGATCGGGGACGGAGCGGTCGCGGGCTCCGCCTCCACGACGGTCATGGTCCGGCTCATGCCCCCACGACCTCTCCGGTGCGCTGCACGTAGGTGAGGTGGGCCCCCGAGTGGGAGGTCTTCTCCCAGCGGAAGTCCCCGCGGTAGAACTTGACCAGCGCGCGGACGGCGGCGAAGGCCAGCACCAGCTGGTAGAACGGGGTGCTGACCACGAGGCGCAGGTAGTCGTAGGCGCTGACCCGGAAGCGGTGGTCGCGGCCGAACTCGTGCAGCATGCACACGTCGAAGGCGATGGTGGCCAGCGTCGGGATCAGGGGCAGGAACGCGATGAGGGTCACGGCCATCGGGAAGTCGCCCCACACCGCGGCGATGATGGCGATGGGGATCACCAGTCCGGCGAAGGCCATGAAGTGCTGCTGCATCAGCGTCCACCAGGCCAGCGCCCGGCGGCGGCGGGTGGGCAGCTGCTTCCAGTCGCCCTTGGCGTACACCTGCATGAAGCCCAGCGACCAGCGGGTGCGCTGCTTCACCAGGCCCTTGAGGCTGTCCGGGGTCTCCTCCCGGGTGACGAGGTCGGGGGAGTAGGCGACCACGATCTGCCGGCCCAGGGTGGAGAGCCGCACCCCGAGGTCGCAGTCCTCCGCGAGGCAGTCGGTGTCCCAGCCGCCGACCTCGTTGAGGAGGTGCCGCTTGATGAACACGGTGTTGCCGCCGAGCGGGATGAATCCCTTGTTGGCGTGGGCGTGCAGGCGGGAGCGGAACCAGGTGAAGTACTCGAGGCAGTTGCGCAGGGAGTACCAGGTGTCCTTGAAGTTGATCAGCTGCACCGCGCCCTGGACGACGTCGGCGTTGCGGCCCACGAAGCAGCTGTCGATGTTGCGCAGCAGGTCCGGGGCCGCGATGGACTCGGCGTCGAAGACCCCTACGATGTCGTTGCGGCACATCAGCAGTGCCGCGTTGAGCTGCAGGGGCTTGTTCTTCACGGCGCTGCCCTCCACGCTGACGCGGACGCTGTCCGGGTGCTCCGCGGCGAGACGCTCGGCGATGGCCACGGTCTCCGGGTCGTCGTGGCCCACGGAGATGATCACCTCGACAGCCCGGTGCGTCTGGTGCAGCAGCGCCTCCAGCGTCGCCCGCATGACGGGCTCCTCCTCGTGGCGGCACGGCATGATGAGCGAGAAGGAGTGCTGCTCCTCGGCCAGCACACCGCCGTAGAAGGTGCGCTCCTGGGTCTTGGGATCCCACCAGGCGTAGGTGTTGAGGTACAGCGTGGACGTGGTGATCGCGAAAAGCACGAGCGCGATCATCACGACCAGTGCGGACAGCAGGACGGCAAGCATGGTTCTCCCCCCGGAGGTGCTCAGTACATGGATGATCTGGGGAGGACCGCGATGCAGCCCTCCGGAGGTCGCCGGTCGGCGACCCTCAGGACTCGTGCGCGGATTCCCCCGAACCCGGGACGCTCGAGCTGATGGAGCGGTTCACGGCAGCGGACGTGCCTGCACCCGAAGTGCAGCTCCTCGTCCGATCGATCAATGCATGCACAGCAACTCCCCCTGAGTGACGGATCGACCGCCGCACCACCCCGTCGGCTCACGACGTGGACGCGGTGGTCAACGTCGCGAGGACCCGGCGCTGACGGCGAGGTGCGCCGCCGTGCCGAGCCACCGCGCTGGGCAGTGCTGTCGATGTCCCGGTTCGCCGCCGGCGCGTTCTGCGCCGTTCCCCCGACGATCCGGTGCGCTCAGGTTCTCAAGGAGATCGGTCGAATGCGAATCGAAGCGTACGCACATAAATGGAGCATCATGTGAATAAGCATGTGTTTCCGGCCCCGCGCTGGTGCGGGAAATGTGTAGTTGCCATCGTGAATGGTTGCATTCGATATCACGCTTGTGGGCCGGTCGGGGGATCTGATCGGTGACGACGTCCCCAGAACAGAGCACAGTTCTTCTCGGTCCGCCCATCTGCGTGACCGTCTGTTGCATTCGCCAACGGATGGGCCGGCCAGCAGCACCGTCCCCACCTCCGGGGACTTCCCGGATCAGCGCCGCAGCGGCGGGTCCGCGTTCTCGACGAGGTCCAGCGCCTGCTCGGGGAACCATGCCCCGGCCGGCGGCGGGACCAGGCCCCACCCGGGATCGGGTACGCCCGGGCCCCGCCCGCGGTCGCACTCGCCGTCGGACTCGCCGGGGACCTTGATCCAGAGGAAGGCGTCGGCCAGCTCGTGACCCGTCTCCGTCGAGGGTGGCCGGCCCAGCCCCCGCCCCGGAGGATTGCACCACGGCTGGGGGTCGGGAGAGGACAGCTCCGGTGTCCAGGGCCCCTGCCCGTTGCGGCTGGTGTCGACGACGAAGTGGGCGAGATCCCCGGGGCCCGCGGGGCCGTTCGCCGCGTCGTCGACGTGCTCGGCGTACCAGGCGTCCGTCCGTCCCCACGTGGAGACGTCGTCCGCGGACGCGGGGTGGTACTGGCTCCCGCACCCGGCGAAGTTGCCCGGGTCCATCCTCGTACCGAAGTGGATGCACTTCGAGACCCATGTGCCGTACGCGAGCTGCTTCTCGGTGGTCTCGAAGTTGGAGACGTTCAGGGCGAAGCCGTCGGCGCGCTCCACGCCGGCCCGCACGAGCCGTTCCGCCGCGTCCCCGACGGCCAGCCAGCCGCTGTGCGTGCCGTCGAGGTACACGCGGGTGTCCGGCAGAGCCGTGAGGGCGTCCACGGCGTAGGAGAGCATCTCGAACCGGTCCGCCGCCGTGGTGCCGTCGGCACCGTCGGGTCGGCACGAGTCCGGTTCGCCGGTCGTCCCGGTGTACCAGGGGATCTGTCCCAGTCCGTCCGGTTCCAGGACGATCAGGGCCTTCCGGTCCTCGATCCCTGCGGCGAACCCGTCGATCCAGGCCTTGTACTCGGCGACGCTCGCCGCCCCGCCGGACGAGTACTGGGCGCAGTCGCGGAGGGGCAGGTTGTAGGCCACCAGCACCGGCGGGCGATCCTCGTCCGCGGTGGACGTCGTGCTTCGGCGCACCTGCTGCCGGACCTCCTCGGGCGTGCCCGAGACCATCCAGTCCGCCTGGGGGGTCGACGCCACCGCGCGCAGGGCCTCCGCGGACGCACTGTTCCCGGACGCTTCCAGCTGGGCCGCCTGGTCCAGCGCCTGCTCGACGCGGTTCGGCTGCGGGTCGCGGAACGTCATGCCGTTCACGATGCCCGCCGCCGCCGGAAGGCCCGCGAGACCGGCCACGGTGAGCAGGGCCACGGTGACGGCGACCCCCGCTCGGGGCACGGGGGAGGGGGGTCGTCCGGGCATGGGGGAATCCTCAGAACTGTCACTGGGCGTGGGGGCGCTCCGCGCAGGCACCGGGCCGATCCCGGTCCGGTGCCCTTCGGTGACAGTTTCTGGGGCGGTGCCCGGGGCGTCAATGGACGAAAGTCTCGAGATCTGCTGCTGCGGCGCCGGGACGGACCGGACGGCGAGCGCGACGGTCCTCTCCCCGGTGGCGGCGAACAGCTGATCTCCGGCAGGGCCGGAACGGGCGGCCGGCCTCGGCGGCGTCCAGCTTGTCGACGGCCGCGCCCGCCAGGCGCAGCTTCCTGTAGTGGGCGTTGCGCACGGCCAGCAGGGTGCCGCCGAGCACCGCGGCGATCGCCGAGCCGGTGAGGATGCCCGCCTTGGCGTGCTCGCCGTGCGCGCTGCCCAGGCCGAAGCTGAGCTCGGCCACCAGGAGGGAGACGGCGAAGCCGATGCCGGCGACCATGGCCAGGCCGTTGGACAGCGGCCGGAAGCGGTGCTCCAGGGCCGGGGCCAGACCCAGCTCGGGTTCCTCCTGCCGGATCACCCGCGGGGTGGCCTTCTTCACCGGCACCGCGACGCCCAGCAGCACTCCGGCGATGGTGGCGTGGATGCCGGCCTCCAGCACGAACAGCCAGGTGACGATGCCGATGGGCAGCAGGATGATCCAGGCCGCCCAGTGGTGCTCCATGGAGAACCCGGGGAACGTCTGGGCCAGGAGCGTGAACAGACCCAGCGGGACGAGCGCCAGGAGCGGTTGCAGCACGCCGAGGTCGTCGGTGCAGACGAACGCGATGATCATGATCGTGATGAGCTCGTCCACCACCGCGAGCGTCAGCAGGAAGGTGCGCATGGCCACGGGCAGCATCGCCTTGCGGATGTTGCGCAGCTCGCCGTGGACGAACTCGGTCTTGGGCTCCAGGCCCACCAGGAAGAAGAAGATCACCAGCAGGCCCTCCGAGGCCCACTTGCCCACGGTGTGGTCCAGGCCAGGGAAGTCGATGCCGATGTGCGTGTCCCGCAGACCGAAGTAGCCCTCCGCCAGCTGGCACGACGGGGCAGCGGCTCAGCGGCTCGCGAGCCAGGCCTCCGCCTCCCGGGACTGCAGGGAGAGGGCCTTGCTGACGTAGGGCTCCGCGGCGGACGCGACCTGCTTGCCGACGAACGGGATGTTCGCCTCCACGGTGCAGTCCACGTGCACCTCGGTCTGCTCGCCCTGCGGGCGCAGGGTCTGGTGGGCGCTGCCCGAGACCGGCAGGGACGCGACCTTGATGTCGCTGCGCACCACGCGGGACCCGTCCGCGGCCGGGGCCTCGTAGGCGTCCGTCTGGGTGAGGTGCAGGGCGGGCCCGACGAACCGCTGGGCGACGTCCGGCAGCCGGTCCGCGGGCATGGCGCGGACCGTGGTGACGGTGAACGCCCCGGTGGTCTCGCCCGAGCGCTCGAAGGACTCCAGGGTGGCGCCGGCCTTCCCTGCCACGTGGCGGACGAAGGCCTCGTCCGCGAAGGTCGCGACGACCTGCTCGACGGGAGCGGGGACGGTGGTGGACGCGGTGACGGCCATGGGGACTCCTTCTCGGGGTGCTGCGGCGCCGGGGCGCCGCGGTGGTGGATGCTTCCCCCCATCGTAGGCGGGCCTCCGGTCCCGGCCCGGGCGCTGTCGGGGTCCGGGAGTAAGCTGGAACCCGCGAACGTCGGCTGCTGCAGCCCCTTTGCCCCGCCAGCACTTCCCACAGCGTCCCAGGAGACTGTGCACCCATGACCTTGTCCGGACTGCTCGCCGCCCTCGGGGCGGAGCGTTCCTTCGCCAACATCCGCGCTCAGGCCGCCCTCCCGCCCGGGGAGCGCAGCCCCGAGACCGTGATCAGCGCCCCGGACGGGATGCGCCCGGTGCTCACGGCCCAGCTGCGCGGGGCCCTGGACGCCCCGGGAGCGGCCGACGACAGGGCGCCGGTGCTGCTCGCCGTCACCGCCACCGGCCGTGAGTCCGAGGACCTCGCCGCGGCCCTGGGCGCCTACCTGCCCGCCGGGGAGATCGCGGAGTTCCCGGCCTGGGAGACGCTGCCGCACGAGCGGCTCTCGCCCCGTTCGGACACCGTGGGCCGCCGCCTGGACGTGCTGCGCCGGCTGGCCGGCAAGGACCCCGAGCGCCCGCTGCGGGTGCTGACGGCCCCGGTCCGCTCCGTGCTGCAGCCCGTCGTCGAGGGCCTGGGCGAGATGACCCCGGTGCGCTTCGCCCGCGGGGAGGAGCTCGACTTCGACGCCGCCGTCACCGCCCTGTCCCAGGCCGCCTACGCCCGCGTGGACATGGTGACCCGCCGGGGGGAGTTCGCCGTGCGCGGCGGGATCATCGACGTCTTCTCCCCGGTCGAGGACCACCCCGTGCGGATCGAGTTCTTCGGGGACGAGGTGGACGAGCTGCGCTGGTTCGCCGTCGCGGACCAGCGCACCCTGACCGGCACGGAGCACCCCGACCGGCTCGTGGCCCCGCCGTGCCGCGAGGTGCTGATCACGCCCTCGGTGATGTCCCGTGCCGCGACGCTGCGTAACGCGCTGCCCGGTGCCGAGTCGATGCTCGAGCGGATCGCCGGCGGCATCTACGTGGAGGGCATGGAGTCCCTCGCGCCCCTGCTCGTGGACGGCATGGTCCCCGTGCTCTCGCTGCTGCCGCCGGGCTCGCTCGTGGTGGTCATGGAGCCGGAGAAGGTCCGGACCCGGGCGCACGACCTCGTGGCCACCAACGAGGAGTTCCTCCTCGCCGCGTGGGACTCCGCCTCCGACGGCCGGTCCGCGCCCATCGACATCACCTCCGCCGGGCAGACGGGCGACGACGAGGGCCGCACGCTGGCCTCCGGGTCCTTCCAGACCCTCGCCGAGGCCCGCTCCACCGCCCTCGACGCCGGGCTCGGCTGGTGGGCGGTCACCGCCCTCAACGTCAACGCCGTGGCCGGGCAGGACGTGGACGCGGACACCGCGGCGGAGGACGTCGCCCTGCTCGACTCCGACGCCGACACCCTCACCGTGGCCGCCCGTGACCCGCACGGCTTCCACGGCGATGTCGAGGCCATGCTGGAGTTCCTCCAGAAGCGGGTGGCCGACGGCTGGCGCGTCGTCGCCGTCACCGAGGGCCCCGGACCGCTGGCCCGGATCGCGGAGCTGCTGCACGACGCCGGCATCCCCGCGTCCCGCCGGGACGCGCTGGTGGAGGGGCCGCAGCCCGGGGTCGTGGAGCTCACCACCGCGGTGGCCGGCAAGGGCTTCGCCCTCGACGGCCCGCGGATCGTGCTGCTCACCGAGGCGGACCTGCTCGGCCGGTCCAGCCCGTACACCACCAAGGACATGCGCCGGCTGCCGGTGCGGCGCAAGCGCAACGCCGTGGACCCGCTCTCGCTGTCCCCGGGCGACTTCGTGGTGCACGAGCAGCACGGCATCGGGCAGTTCGTGGAGCTCATCCAGCGGCCCATCGCCGGGGCCATGACCAAGCCGGGACAGCCGAAGCCCGTACGGGAGTACCTGGTGCTCGAGTACGCGGCGTCCAAGCGCAACGGCCCGCGGGACCGCCTGTTCGTGCCCACCGACCAGCTCGACCAGGTCACCAACTACGTGGGCGGCGAGGCACCGACCCTGTCCAAGATGGGCGGGGCGGACTGGAACAAGACCAAGCGCGCCGCCAAGAGGGCCGTCAAGGACATCGCCAACGAGCTCATCCGCCTCTACTCCGCGCGGATGGCCTCCCGGGGCCACGCCTTCGGGGACGACACCCCGTGGCAGCGGGAGCTGGAGGAGGCGTTCCCCTACGTCGAGACCCCCGACCAGCTGACCACCATCAACGAGGTCAAGGCGGACATGGAGCGGGAGGTGCCCATGGACCGGCTGATCTCCGGGGACGTGGGCTACGGCAAGACCGAGGTCGCCGTGCGCGCCGCGTTCAAGGCCGTGCAGGACGGCAAGCAGGTGGCGGTGCTCGTGCCCACCACCCTGCTCGCCCAGCAGCACGCGGAGACGTTCACCGAGCGCTTCTCCGGCTTCCCGGTGCACCTGGCCGCTCTGTCCCGGTTCCAGAGCGCCAAGGAGACCAAGGAGGCGCTCGCAGGGCTCAGGGACGGATCCATCGACGTGGTGATCGGCACCCACCGGCTGCTGTCCAAGGAGGTGGAGTTCAAGGACCTGGGCCTCGTGGTCATCGACGAGGAGCAGCGCTTCGGCGTGGAGCACAAGGAGAAGCTCAAGGCCATGCGGACGAACGTGGACGTCCTGGCCATGTCCGCGACCCCGATCCCGCGCACCCTCGAGATGTCCCTGACCGGGATCCGCGAGACCTCCACCCTGGCCACCCCGCCGGAGGAGCGGCACCCCGTGCTCACCTACGTGGGCGCCTACACGGACAAGCAGGTCTCCGCGGCGGTCCGGCGCGAGCTCATGCGCGAGGGCCAGGTCTTCTACATCCACAACCGGGTGTCCTCGATCGAGCGCACGGCCAAGGCGATCGCCGAGCTCGTGCCCGAGGCGCGGATCGCCGTGGCCCACGGGCAGATGTCCGAGTCCCGGCTGGAGCAGATCATCGTGGACTTCTGGGAGAAGAGGTTCGACGTCCTGGTCTGCACCACCATCGTGGAGACCGGCCTCGACATCGCCAACGCCAACACGCTCATCGTCGACGGCGCCGACCGGTACGGGCTCTCCCAGCTGCACCAGCTGCGCGGGCGCGTGGGCCGCGGCCGCGAACGGGCCTACGCCTACTTCCTGTACCAGGCGGAGAAGCCGCTGTCCGAGACCGCCCTGGAGCGGCTCAAGGCCGTCGCCGCGCACAACGAGCTCGGCGCCGGCATGCAGCTGGCCGTCAAGGACCTCGAGATCCGCGGGGCGGGCAATCTGCTGGGCGGGGAGCAGTCCGGGCACATCGCCGGCGTCGGCTTCGACATGTACCTGCGGCTCGTGGGCGAGGCCGTCGCCGAGTACCGCGGGGAGGAGGACGAGCGGCCCACCGAGATGAAGATCGAGCTGCCGGTCAACGCCTACCTGCCGCACGACTACGTCCCGGGGGAACGGCTGCGCCTGGAGGCCTACCGCAACCTCGCCAACGCCACGACGGCGGAGGCGATCCAGGAGGTCGCCGACGAGCTCGTGGACCGCTACGGCGACGTCCCCGCCCCGGTGCAGAACCTCCTGGACGTCGCCCGCTTCCGGGTGCTCGCCCGGTCCGCGGGCCTGACGGACGTCGCGGCCCAGGGCAACACGGTCCGCTTCGCCCCGGCCGACCTGCCCGAGTCCCGGCAGATGCGCCTCGCCCGCCTCTACCCCGGGGCCCAGGTGAAGGCGGTGCCCGGCACGGACACCGCCCAGGTGCTCATCCCCAAGCCGAAGACCGCGCGGATCGGCGGGAAGGACCTCGTCGACCGCGAGATCCTCGACTGGGCGCGCGGCGTGGTCGAGGCGGTGTTCGCCAAGGAGCCCGCCGCCGCCTGAGCGGGCGGCACGGCCCCGCGGAACGATGTCGGCCCCCTCCCGGTGCGGGAGGGGGCCGACGTCCTGCGCGAGGGCAGGCGGTGACTACTCGACGGCCTTGCCGAGCTTGTCGTCGCGGTGGACGGAGGCCGTGTGCTCGTCGCGCTCGCGGACGCCGCGGGTGCCCTGGCCGAACTCCGCGGCCGTGGTGTCCACGCCGGCCACCTCGGTGCTCGAGGGGACGTCCATGGCGAGGGTGCGGCCGCCGCGGATCTTCTTGGCGGTGCTGCTCTGCAGGATGCTGACCGGGACCAGCAGGGCCAGGGAGTAGAGGACCAGGCCGACGATCCACAGCAGCGGGCTGTTGGGGTAGCTGGCGAAGGCCCAGAAGCTGCCGACCATGATGGCCAGGCAGGCGGCGAGGAAGACCAGGTTGTTGACGGTCCGCCCCTGGCCCGAGTGCGAGCGCACGCTGGCGCCGCCGGTCGGGGCGTCCGCGGACACGCTGGTGGACGAGTGGGCTCGGTTGGCCATGGATGGCACCCTTCTGGCGGTTCGGGGCGGCCGGTCATGGGGGCCGCGGAGACGTCGGAACCCATTCTAGTCGGTGGCTCGGACGCCTCGACCCACCGGGTGTCGATGACGGACGGCCCCCTCCCCGACCGGGGAGGGGGCCGTCCGTCGTCGTGGCCTACTGGGTGGCCTGGCCGAGCTTGTCGTCCTTGTGCTCGGAGTGGACCTCGGCGTCACGGGCGCCGATGTCGCGGGGACCGTCGTCGAAGCGCTGCGCGGTGGTGTCCACGCCGGCCACCTCGGTGCTCGAGGGGACGTCCATGGCGAGGGTGCGGCCGCCGCGGATCTTCTTGGCGGTGCTGCTCTGCAGGATGCTGACCGGGACCAGCAGGGCCAGGGAGTAGAGGACCAGGCCGACGATCCACAGCAGCGGGCTGTTGGGGTAGCTGGCGAAGGCCCAGAAGCTGCCGACCATGATGGCCAGGCAGGCGGCGAGGAAGACCAGGTTGTTGACGGTCCGGCCCTGGCCCGAGTGCGAGCGCGTGTCGGTGCTGCGGCCGTCGGTCGGGGCGTCCGCGGACGAGCTGGTGGACGAGTGGGCTCGGTTGGCCATGGATGGCACCCTTCTGGCGGTTCGGGGCGGCCGCTCGACGGGGCCGCGGAGGCGTTCGCGGCCAGTCTAGTCGTTCGCCGGGGGCGCGCGGCGGCCGGTCACGGCCGTGCCGCGGCCCGCCGGGAACCGGAGGGTTCCGGGCGGGCCGCTGGGGACGGGCCTGCGACGCCGGGGTCTCGGCCGGTGCCGGTGACTCAGCCGATGCCGGCGCCCCGGGCGGAGCCGTCGAGGGCCGCGGCGAAGTGGGCGGCGGCCTCCTGCTGGGCGGCCTCGGCCTTGTCGAGCACGGCGGAGGCACCGAAGAACTCGTGCATCACGCCCTCGTAGTACGTCGCCGTGGTGGGCACGCCGGCGGCCTCGAGGTTCGCCGCGAACTGCTGGCCCTGACTGCGCAGGACGTCCCGCTCGTCGGTGATCACCAGCGTGGGGGGCATCAGCGCCAGGGACTCCCGGGGCCAGCTCAGCAGGTCGATCCGGGGGTCCTGCGCCGCCTCGGGGACGCCCTCGAACGCGTGCATCGCCATCCAGGACAGCAGGGCGCGGTTGAGCGGGCGGCCGTCGGCGGCATCCTCCATGGACTCCCCGAACTGTTCGGGGGTGGTCAGCGGGTACACGCACACCTGGGCGGCCGGGAGCGGCTCACCGGCAGCCGCCAGCTGGAGGCAGGTGGCCGGGGCCATGTTCCCGCCCACCGACTCGCCGCCGATCGCCATCCGGGCCGGGTCCCCGCCCATCTGCGCGGCGTTGGCCACGGTCCAGCGCCAGGCGGCGAGCACGTCGTCGTGGCAGGCCGGGAACACGGCCTCGGGCGCCCGCCGGTAGTCGGGGGAGACCACGATCGCGCCGGTCTTGTTGGTCAGCCCGCGGCAGGAGGCGTCGTAGGTGTCGATGTCGAAGAGCACCCAGCCGCCGCCGTGGATCCACATGATGATCGGCAGCGGACCCTCAGCGGGGGTGGCGGGGGTGTAGACGCGCAAGGTCTGCTCGCCGCCGGCGGCGTCGGGGATCCGCAGGTCGGTCACCGACCCGACCGGCTCGGGGCCCTCCAGGCCCTGGTCCGCCATGACCTTCTTGACCGCGTCGTCGGGGCCCGGCTGGGCCCGGGCCTGCTCGGGCTCGAGGATCTCGAAGGGCTGCGGGCCCAGCGAGGAGTGGGCGTCGACGATCGCCTGGGCCTGGGGGTCCAGCAGACCGGAGGCGTCGGTGGCCAGTCGCTTCTTCTTGCCGGTCACCGCGGCCTTCGCCGCGTCGACCGGCTTCGCCACGGCACCGACCAGCTTCTCGATCCGGCCCTCGTCCGGGGCGTGCGGGTGCGGGGCCGGGGGAGCCTGGCGCTTGGCGGCCAGGAACTCCTTGCCCAGCTCGGCCATCCGCTCCGCGCCGACCTTGGCGCGGAAGGCCGGCAGCTCCTCCTGCTCCTCGTCCTCCACGTGGTGGCGGGTCACGGAGATCAGCTCGGTCAGGGCGTCCTCGAACTCGGCCTCTCCGGGCTCGGTCCTCCCGAGGGTGACCAGCAGCTCCTTGATGTCGCCGTGCTCCTCGCGGGCGTCGTCGTCGAAATCGTCCATCCCGAGCTCGCGCCACAGCGGGTACATCACCGTCTCCTCGGCGAAGGCGTGCAGGGACAGCTCGAAGCTGATCTGGTCCACGAGGGTGCGGCGGTCGCCGCGGCCGGCCTCGAGGTGCTGGAACTGGCGCTCGACGACCGCGTGGTCGTCGGCGATCAGGTGGTCGATGTCACCGGGCTGGGTGGGATAGGACAGTGCCATGGGTGGTTCTCCTCACAGGGACGGTGGGTCTCTCGCGCTCCGGTCCGCTGCCGGACCTCGATCCGGAGCGCCGGTAAGCAGCGCTGGGACGGACGGCGGGCGGACCCGGGCAGAAGCCGGAGCCGCCCGCGGAGCGGTCAGGGCGTGGGCATCCCGCCGGTCGCGGCGAGGGTCTCGCCGCTGACGTAGCTGGACTCCTGGGAGGCCAGGAACACGTATGCCGGGGCCATCTCCGCGGGCTGGCCCGGCCGGCCCATGGGGGCCTCGGAGGCGCCGAACTCGGGCAGGTTCTCCGGGGGCTGGCCGCCGACGATCTGCAGCGGGGTCCAGACCGGGCCGGGGGCCACCACGTTCACGCGGATGCCCTTGGGCGCCAGCTGGGCGGCCAGGGACTTGCTGAAGCCGTTGATCGCGTACTTCGTGGAGGCGTAGTCCAGCAGGATCGGCGCCGGCTGGTAGCCCTGGATCGAGGAGGCGTTGATGATCGCCGAGCCCGGCGCCAGGTGCGGCACGGCGGCCTTGCACAGCCAGAACATGGCGTAGACGTTGGTCTTGTAGGTCTCGTCGAACTGCTCGTCGGTCAGCTCCAGGATGTCCGGGCAGTGCTGCTGCTTGCCGGCGATGTTGGCCAGGATGTCGATCCCGCCCAGCTCGGCCACGGCGGTGGCGATGAGCTGCTCGCAGTACGCCTTGTCGGTGACGTCCCCGGGCACGGCCACGGCACGGCGCCCGGCGGCCTCGATGAGCTCCACGACCTCACGGGCGTCCGGCTCCTCCTCCGGGAGGTAGGACAGCACGACGTCGGCGCCCTCCCGGGCGTAGGCGATCGCCGTGGCGCGGCCGATGCCGGAGTCCGCGCCGGTCACCACGGCCCTGCGGCCCTCGAGCCGGCCGGAGCCGCGGTAGGTGGACTCGCCGGAGTCGGGCTTCGGACCCATCTCGCGCTGCAGGCCCGGTCCCTCCTGCTGCTGCTCGAAGCTGTCGTCGGGACCGGGGTACTGCTTCGTGGGATCCTGCATCGTGTACTGGTCGGACATGGGATTCCTTTCAGGGAATTGGATCGTAAGACTGCTTTCGATCTACGCTGGCACTCTCTTGTAGAGGTGTCAACATGGGGGGTCGGATGTTCAGCGTTTGTTCAGGAACGCCGGTGGTGTCGTCGGCCGGCGGGGAGGTGGGGTGGTGACGGGCTCCTCCGGCGCGACGCCGCCGGAGGGCGACCCCTCCGGCCTCCCGCCCGTCCAGGACGCCCAGGAGCTCGCCCGCCTGGCGGCCCTGCACGAGCTCGGCCTGCTGGAGACCGCCCCGGAGGAGCACTTCGAGCGGATCGTGGCCCTGGCCCGACTGGTCTTCCAGGTGCCCGTGGCCGCCATCGCGCTCGTCGACGCGGACCGGCAGTGGATCAAGGCCGCCTCCGGGCTGGACGCCGGGGTCGCGGTGCCCCTGCGGTACTCGCCGTGCCACTACACGGTCCAGCAGCCGGGCGCCCTGGTCCTGGAGGACACCGCACGCGGGACCCGGGGAGCGGACACGACGGTGGTGCGCCAGGGGATGCGCTTCTACGCCGGGCAGCCGCTGCGGGCGCGCACGGGGGAGCGCGTCGGGTCGCTGTGCATCATGGACACCGTGCCGCGGACGTTCGGCGCGGACGAGCAGGAGGTCCTCGCCCAGCTCGGGCAGCTCGTCGAGCGGGAGCTGGCCGCCACCGGCGAGCTCGCGGCCGCCGGGGCCGCCCAGCGGATGCTGCTCCCCGCGGGGGCCGTGGGGGTGCCCGGGTACGAGCTGGCCGGCCGGTGCACACCGGCCCGGCGCGCCGGCGGCAGCTACTTCGACTGGCACGCCGAGGACGGTCAGGTGCAGCTCGAGGCCGCCGACGTCCTCGGCGCCGCCTCCGCGGCGGTCGCCTCCGGTCTGCGCGCGCTGCTGCGGGCCACGGGTCCGGGGCGCGCCCGGCGACGGCCGGTCGAGCGGACGGTCGAGCGCTCGGCGGTGGGGGCGCCGGCGGCCGCCGACGGCACCGGGGCCTTCGTCACGGCCTTCGCGGCGACGCTCGACGCGAGCAGCGGCACCGTCGTCTACGTCCTGGCGGGGTACGGCGCGGCACTGGTCCTCGGCGCCGACGGCGGCGTGCGACGGCTGGCCGGTTCCGGGCCGGCCCTCGGGCTGTCACCGGCCTACGGCTCCGGGTGGGACGTGCGCACCGCCGCCCTGCGCCCGGGGGAGACCCTGCTCGTGCTCACCGACGGGTTCCTCGACCTGCGCCCGGACGCGCCGCCGGCCGGGGGCCTGGACACGGTCGCCCGGCGCTATCCGGGCGGGATCGGGGCCGACGAGGCGGTGGACCTGGCCACGGCGTGGGCCGTGACCGAGGGGCACCCCATCGACCTCACCGTCCTCGCCCTCCACCGGCTGCCCGAACCGTCCCCGTCCACGGGACCGGGGAGCGGCTGACGGGCTCCGTCCCGTCCCGGGACGAGGGACCGGTGCGGACGTCCTCAGCCGACGAGCGCCGGGCCGCTGCTGGCGCCGATCCGGGAGGCACCCGCCTCGATCAGCGCGAGGGCGTCCTCCCGGGTGCGGATCCCCCCGGAGGCCTTGACCCCGACGTCCGGGCCCACGGTCTCGCGCATGAGCCGCACGTCCTCCACGGTGGCGCCGGCGGTCGAGAAGCCGGTGGACGTCTTCACGTAGTCGGCGCCGGCGGCCACGGCGGCCCGGCAGGCGAGCACCTTCTGCTCGTCGTCCAGCAGGCACGTCTCGATGATGACCTTCAGGGCGGCCCCACCCGCGTGCGCGGCCTCGGCGACCGCCGCGATGTCCCGCTCCAGGGTCTCGCGCTCACCGGCCCGCGCGGCGGCGATGTCGATGACCATGTCGATCTCCTGGGCTCCGGCGGCCACGGCCGTGGCGGTCTCGAAGGCCTTGACCTCCGTGGCGGACGCGCCCAGGGGGAAGCCGACGACGACGCACGTCAGCACGTCGCTGCCCGCGAGCTGCTCCCGGACGAAGCCGGCCCACAGGGGGTTGGTGCACACCGAGGCGAAGCCGTACTGCCTGGCCTCCGTGCACAGGGTGGCGATCTGCTCCCGCGACGCCTCGGGCTTGAGCAGCGTGTGGTCGATGTAGGAGGCGAGCTGGGGGGTGGTCACGGGCGGCCTTTCGACGGTCGATCGGGTCGCGCCCAGCCTACCGGCCGGACCCGCGGGGGAGGCTCCGGGTCCTGCCACTGCGCCCTCCGTCCGAGGTGGACCAGGAGTCCGCCGGGCGCTCAGGGCCTGACAGCGCGGTACGAAACGGCTATGCCGCGATGATCGGATCGGCCGATGTCCAGAACCCGGATGCCGACCGGCTCCCAGTGGTTCTCGTCCGCAAGCTGATGGTCGATGCTCGCTCCGAGGGGTGCCGGCACGGCCGTGGGCCAGGTGCCGACAGCCCCTCGGCCGAGGTGCGAGCCGGCGTCGAGGCACCCGTCGCCGATGACGTGTGAGATCTGCGCTGATGTCGCGTTGAAGTCTCCACCGACGATCGCTGACTCACGGCTGCAGGCATCGACGGCTTCCTGCAGCTGTTGCCCCCAGGTCGTCGAGGGCACGTCACCCGGAACCGGTGCGGGGGGATGCACCGCGCTGAGCGCCGGACCTCCCGTGGCTGTGGCCTGCGCAGCCGAGCCGGCGCGGTCTCCGGGCACGATCGTGAGTGACCCGTATGCCAGTGCAGGACCGGGTACCTCGTAGTACGCGCCGAGCCGATCGTCGACGATGATCGCGACCTCGTCCTCGCTGTCGAGAGCGGTCCCGCTCGCGGTGAACAGCTGGCTCCGCTGACCGTGGCGTCGCAGCCGGTCGACGATCTCGGCCGCGACCGCGCCGTTGGTCTCGACCAGCATCACCGCATCCGCTTCCGCCTCGACAGCGGCTCCAACGATGCTGGATGCGTCGGTTCCTCGTGCATTGAAGGAAAGGACCGTCAGGTCCGCGCGGCCGCTCGGCACCGTCGCGAGGTCTGCCGGCAGAACTCCCCCTGCGCGGACGAACACCGTCACCTCGATCAAGAGGATGCTCAGGAGCAGAACGAACACCGTCCGCTGTGCGGTCCGGCGAGGACCGGAGGATGATGCAGCGCGGCGCAACCGGGTGGCGGTCACAAGCGTGCAAATGCCCAGTACCACGATCCAAACCCCTGGGAGGGCGTCCAGCTGAACGACGGGGTACACGTCCCACAGGCCCAGGTTGCCCGGCAGAACCAGGATCACCGCCGGGCCCAGGACCGCTACTGCGCACAGCAGGAGAAGGACACCTGCGAGGCCTGCGCCCGGGCGGCCACGAGACGATGAGGACATCAGTGACCTTTCGTCGAGGGTGGAGCTGGCCCCTCATGCGCGCCGTACCAGCACAGTGCTGGAGCCGGTGGTGTCGTCGGGTGGTGCGTGGTCATGATTGGTCGCTTCACCTGATGCGCCTCCAGTTCTTGTACGTTGGTGCCCTGCCAACCGCGAGTCGCGCCGTCGTGCCGACTCGTCCTGATCACCGTGATGTCTCCTGTGAGCGCCGGTGGTCGCGTGCCTGATTCGACGAGGAGGCGTGGTGATCGGTCGTCCTGCCACAGGAAGCCCCGGGATTTCTCTCGTTGCCGTGCCCCGCCCGAAGGATCCCGCCGCAGACAGTTCCGTGGTCGTCCAACAGGCAGTCGACAGGGCTGCGCGTTCCGGTGGGGCGGTGGTCTGCCTTCCCGAAGGACGACTGAACCTGAGCCGCCCCCTCGTCCTCAGGGACAACGTGGAGCTGAGAGGGGCAGGCGCTGCCACCGTGCTGAAGGCGTCCGCCGGTTTCCTCCGGTCCCAGGGGCCGTACGGCGGTCACCCGCTCATCACGACCGACGGCGCCGCGAATGTGACCATCCGGGACCTGACAGCGGATCACAGCGGTGACGTCCTGGACGGCAACTCCACCGGCGGGCGCCTGTACGAATACTTGATCGACGTCCGGAACTCGGTGAACGTCAGGGTCGAAGGAGTCCGGACCAGAAATCCCTTCACCTACTCCATTGCCGTGGTCGGCAGCAACCGTTTCTGCATTCAGCACAACGACACGACCGTGGCCACGAGCGGTAAGTACGACCAGCTCGACGGTATCCATGTCCTCGACTCCAATGACGGGCTGGTTGCAGCCAACCGGGTCGACCAGGGTGCGGGCTCGGACGGGGACGACGGTCTGGTGGCGCACACCATGGGCGGAACAGTGCACGACGTCACCTACAAGGGGAATACGGTCCGTGGCGGCAGACATGGCGCGGCCATGCAACTGGCTCTCGGCGACGGAGGCATCCACGACATCACCGTGGTCGGGAACCGGTTCTGGGGATCACCTGTCGGCGTCCATACCGGCTACTACGAGGGCGACGGGCCGGTCGGCAGGATTCTGGTGCGCGGCAACACGTTCGTTGACATCCCGGGTTGCTCTGTCGACGTCTTCGGGCGTCTCTCGGACATCACCGTGACCGACAACGTTCACTACCGCAGTGGTGCGATCAGGGTGGGCGCAGGGAAAGGGAACCGCATCAGCGGGAACGCGTTCCGTTCTTAGTTCCTCGGAGCGGGCGTCAGCTGGGGGCATAGTACGTCTCGGGAGCAACAGGGATGGCGCCGTCCGGAAAGAGCGCCGGGGCTTGGGAGCCGTACTGATTGATGTGCCGCTCCTTGCGTGCGGGTTCTGTTTCCCAGCTCCATGCGGCCAGCCGGTGCTTCCGGAGGAAGCTCTCGTCCGGAGACGCCGACTGGTTGTAGGGAAAGTCCGAGTAGTAGACCACGCGTTCCGGGAACTCGGTCCCCACGGCGCGGGTGATCAAGTGGTCCACATGTCGGCCCACCCCCACCGGGCAGAAGAGGAGTTCGGCTTCGGTCTGCTCCAGCAGGTTCGACACCCTGTTCCGGAGCTGCGCGACCAAGGCCCGGTCACCGCGAGAGATCCGACCGAGCGCAATGTCGAAACGGTACGTGGGATAGAGGTGGACGAGCTCGGGCAGCATCCTCGCCAAGGGACCCAGTGCGGTCCTGACCTTGCGGTTCTGCCGGAACAGGGCATCAGTGACACCGAGGTGCTGGTGCCGTGCTCCGATCCCGGAGAGGGCCGCCTCATCCTCGCTCCGGCGTTCCTCGAACAGGGCCATGGCGTCATGCCCCGAGCACTGGTGCAGGAAGCTGCGGGCCGCCCGGGTGTGGGGTGGAGGCTGCGCTTCCGTGAAGACGGTGGCAACAGTGATGTCACGCCGGATCGCAAACGAGTCCATCAGCGACCCGCAGGAGAGTACGGCGTCGTCCAGGTGCGGAGACAGGAAAAGCCAGGGGGTGTTCGTGCTCAACGATTCCTCAAGGCGTGCGGGAACTGCCATGAATGCCTTCCTTTCGCATGATCGGCATGAACTTCCAGCGTGCTGCGGGGAGCATCGGGATCGCGGCCCGGTAGGCGGCGGTCTGCTGGGAGGCCAGAGCGTCCCAGTCGAAGCGGGTCGCGAACTCGCGTCCCGTCCGTCCTGCATCCTCCAGTTCCTTCGGCCGGTTGTAGCGCAGCACGATCTCTGTCGCCAGGGAAGCGGCGTCGAAGGGCTCGACGAGCCATCCGCAGCCGGATGGCACTACCTCCCGCAGGCAGGGAATGTCGAAGGCGACGGTCGGGGTGCCGGTCGCCAAGGCCTCGATGGCCACGAGGCCGAACGTCTCGTGGCGTGAAGGGATGACCGCCAGCCGAGCGTTGCTGAGCAGCTGGAACTTGTCCGCCCCGTCGACCCAGCCCGTGAACCGGATGCTCTCCTCCAGTCCGCTGTCCCTGACCATCCTGCGTACCAGTTCCTCGTCCGGACCGGCTCCCACGATGACGAGATCACCGTCCACGTCCTGATGGGCACGCTCCCAGGCCTGGAGGAGGAGGTCCAGCCCCTTGCACAGCATCTCCAGCCGCCCTATGTACACGACGTCCCGTCCCAGTTGCGGCCGGACCTCCAAAGCGCGGGGGTCCAGACCGTTGCCGATGACGTCGATGTGGGCTCGTTGGTTCAGTGCCTGGAGCGCTTCGGCCGTCCCGCAGGAGACCGCCACCATCCTGCTGTGGGCCCTGACTCCCACTCGCTCCACGAGGTGGAAGGGCAGCCCGTACTGACGCGACTTGTCCTTGGCGTGCAACCACTGGACCACGGCAATGGTCGGCTTCCGCGTCCACAGAGGGGCGGCCATGGTCGAGAACGGCGCGAAGAAATCCTCGACGACCAGGTCGCAGGTGCTGCGGCGGCGACGGACCTCCCCGGGCAGCCGGAGCACATAACCGAGCAACCGCGACAGCTTCGTGCGGCCCTGTCCGAAGCCGAGAGGTACGTACTGGACACCGTCCTGCCAGCGCTCGACCGCGCCGGGATAGCCCGTCGTCAGGACGGTGACGTGGTGGCCATCCGCGACGAGACGCTTGTTGATCTCATGTGTCCTCACAGAGCCGCCGCCGGCGCCGGGCATCCGAGGATCCTCGAAGCCCAGATGGAGCACCCTCAAGCGTCCGGAGGGACCACCGATCGCAGGCCCCTGCTGCGCAGCGGACGTTTCCGGCTCCTGGCTCCCGGTCGCTGCCGACATGTTCCGTCTCCTTCTGTTCGTACAGGTTGCATGGCGAGGTTGTCTGGGAGGCCCCGCTGGAGTCACCGATATGCCGAAATGGCCTCGCGGTATTCGTCCAGACTCATCTGCCGGGGGTCGCCGAACAGGTCGTCCTCGAAGGCCCAGAGGAACGCCGAGAGGCCGCACTCAGCGGCGTAGCGAGGTGCGTGCTGCATCTGGTCGCGGAGGTTGTCCGATTTCGGGTCTCCGCCCGTGCCGGGTGCGCGCGGCGAGCCCGGATTCTCACCGATCACCTGGAGTCCCGCTCTACGGGCATTGGCAATGGTCCAGCGCGACGCGGGCCAGCGTTCCACGTCCGGTTGGGAAACCAGATCGACTTGGTGGTCCATCGGACTGCAGGCGTCCGTAGCGGGCCGCTCGGACCGGGCCTGCACTGCGGTCGCATCGTCCAGCCCGGTCACGCCCGCCAGAAGGTCGTCGGTGCCGATACCCTGCGCCAGGGCCGGCAACTGGTCCGGATAGTAGAGTCCGCGTTCGAGACTTCCGTCCCGATCGGCGGTGCCGTCCAGCCCGGAGGCAATTGCTCTTCGGAGATCGGCGGGCAGAACGCCTCGGCCGGCGAGCGGCACATGCAGCTTGCCGGTGAAACCCAGATCGCGCAGCATGTCCGCCTGCCAGACCACCGCATCGACAACCGCGCCCGTGTACCACCTGAACCACGTGGCCACCTGGTCGTCCGTCACGGGCTGGCCCTGCCAGGTGCTGTCTCCCGGCACCCAGCCCGCAAGCGGAGCTCTGTCGACGCCGGGGGGCAGGCCGTTGCCGGTCTTCGCGGCATCGTTGAACGCCCAGAACCCGGTCTCGGAGATCAGGTCGCCCTGACCGCCACCGGGGTAGCCGAGTTCACCGGCCTCACTGGTTCCCAGACGGACGGCATGGATGGATTCCTGCGGCGCCAGTTCCAGGACGTTGGCGGCATGTCGTTCGAAGGCCCAGCGGACGTCTTGGCTGAAGACGATGTTGGGAAGCTGCCCCGGATGGGTGTTGCCGGCCTGGTCCAGGTACTCCCCGTCAGGCAACTTGCTGACCCAGTCCGGAGCGTACTGGAGCCCGAGCCCGAGGATGACCTTGATGCCGGCGTCCCTGCAGGTGTCGATGGAGGTCGCCAGTTCATCGGCATAGCTCTGATCGAGGCGGCCGGGGTCGGGCTCGAGCCGATCCCACCGGACATCCATCTGCGCCAGTTCCACCCCGGCCCGGTGCAGTGGCCCGACACGATCAGCAGCGCAGTCCGACCCCAGGACGCCGAACGACATGCCGGGCGCGATCGAGTCGGGAGTGTCCCGTTCGCAACCGACCAGTACTACCATCGCGGCAGTCAGTACGGCGACGGTGCGGATGGTCCACGCGTGGCCGGCTGGGTGTGGCGATTGGGGCACCCGCTCACCTCTCCGTCTCGTAGTTCGCCGACGGGAGCCCGATGCCCGCGTCTGCCGCCTCGCTCAGCTCGTCCTCACTGACCCGCCACAAGGTGGTGGCGCCGTTTGTGGGCCCATCGAAGCTGACCACCTCGGTAGCGGTTTCCGTCAGCCAGTCGAGCATCTCCGGTCGGGCATAGCCATAGCCCTGCATCGTCGGCGTCTTTTGCGTCAAGATGTATTCGACGCCGTTCTGCTCCATGAGCTGCGGATCCGGCCAGGCGCCGAAGCGCGGGTCATCCGAGAAGGCGAATTCACCGGTGCTGTTCGTGACGCTGACCCTGGCATCGGCGGGGAGATGATCGTCCATCCACGCCCGGAACCGTGCGTAGCCGTTGTCCGTGGTGGTTTCCGCCCGGACTCCCAGGGTGACTGTCAGCAGCGCGAACACAATCGCGACACCGGTGACCGGTCTGGTGAGGGATGGCCGACCTTCGCAGACTTCCATGGCGCAGACGGCGAGGCTCAGAATGCCGGCGACCATGACCGGGTAGCCGTATTGCTCCTCGAAGGTGCCGAAGGCGGCGCAGTACAGGCCGAAGACACCCATCACCAGGCCGACCAGCCCGATCAGCCGCCGCTCGGGACGCGCGCTGAGACAGACGAACAAGGCAGCCAGCGGACCGAGTCCGAGCAGGACATAGCTCGTTCCGAAAGTCCCGGCCTGGTCGATCAGGCGGCCGATCAGGCTGGGGGAGCCTTCGGCGTTGAACCCGGTGAGCTGTTCGAAGCCCAGGAAGCGGCGGACGCCGTTGGTCTTCGCCCACAGCCAATCAGCGAACATGTCATGCGCGCTCAGAACCGCCAGGTAGGCCAAATACGGTACTGCCGACCCCATCAAGATGACCGCCGCCTCACGCGAGGGCAATGTTCGTCGCCACACAACGGACAGCATCACGGGAGCGACGGTGAGGAGCACGAAGACATCCTTTGTCAGGACGCCGTACCCCAGCAGCAGCCCGCCGAGTGCCATGGAGAACAATGCGGGCCGGGTGGTCCGTCGCATCATCAGGGACACGATGATCAACAGGCCGATCAGGACCACGGCCGTCCCGAGGGTCTCGATGAAGACACGGCTGTTGTTCCGCAGCACGAAGGGTTCGAAGGCGAGAACCACCGCGGTGATGACCGCAACCGGAGCGTTGGTCAGTCTGCGGATCAGCAAGAAGGCCACACCCACGGAGAGCGCCCCGACGAGTGCGTTGAGCCATCGCAGGTCGTACACGAGCTCGAAGCTGTTGCCGGACAACCCGAGTGCTCTGATCGCCATGCCTTCGACGAGGAAGAACCCGGGAGGGTGGAGAAAGAACGGACCGTCCGGCAGGTTCGGCAACTCCCCGTAGCTGACTGCGCGCCCCAGCTCTGCGTAGAGCATCTCGTCCACCCAGAGTTCGAAGGCGCGGGTCAGCCCGATCGCCCGGACGCCGAAGGCGGCCGCTGTGACTGCTGCGAAGGTGGCAAGCGCGGTGGTGACGCGTGCACGAGACTCTGCGCCCCGGGCCGGCCACCGCCTTCTCAGGACGCCCACGATCCGCAACAGAGTGCGGTTCTCGGCCCGTTGCAGGGCGAGAACCAGCACGCCGGCCGCGGTGGTGGCCAGGAGCCAGATCAGCGGGACAGCGGCGGCCATGGCCAAGAGGCCGGTGAGGACGGCGGTGGCGATGAGAGCACCACGGATCGTCCCTGCCTTGCCCGGCGGTAGTTTCGGCCGGGCGATCACGACCAGGACGGCAGCGGCGATCAGCGAGCCGACGGCCGATCCGACTGCCAGTCCACTCACACCATCGACCTGCCAGCCGACGGCGATGCCGCCGGAGACGAACAGACCGGCCATCAACAGACCCACCTGGCATCTCCGGTAGTGGCGCAGGGCGAGAAGAATGGTCGCCAGCACGGACATCGTGGCGTACCCGAGCCCGGCGGCAGCCAGCCAAGGCAGCAGACCCAAGGAGGAGTGGTACCGCTGTGGCAGCACCAAACCCATGAGGGGGTGGGGTACGGTCGCGATCACGATCGCAGCAGGCAGTGCAAGGCCGGCGAACGACCGGAGGGCGTGAGCAACGATGTTCTCGGTGTCCACGTGCGGACTTCGCAGGAGTGGGAACGCCACCAGAGCGGTGCCTGCTGCGACGTACACCGGCCCCTTGGCGATGGTGGCCAACGCCTGGAATCCGGCCGCAGCGTCCGACCCGTCGTCGAGGAAGGGGATGATCACCACGTCGAGGCCGACGAGCACCGACACGACGCACAGGACCAGCGCGATGTCGCCTGTCTCCGACCACCGTCGCCGTTGTTTCAGGACGGGCAGGCGGAGCCGGAGATCTCGATAGAACGAGGAAGGCACGGCCAGAAGGGCCAGGGCCCCAAGGGCGAATCCCAGCACTCCGCCGGTGGCGCCCCAGGCGAGAGCCACCACGAGCACACTGAACCCCAGACGGACCGTGATCTCGCCCAGCGCCAGCAAAGCGTATCTCTTGAACCGCAGCTCGCCCTGAAGCCAGCCCTGAGGAGCAGCCATCAAGAAAAGCACCAGAGCAGAGAGCGCCACGGCCATGGCCATGGGAGCCGGTGCAAATGCCGCCGTCAGGACTCCCGTCACAAGGGCGGCAGCTGCTCCGATCAGTAATGACACCAGCAGTGCGAAGGCGATGCCGTCGCGCCGGCCAGCGGAACCGGCTGGATGCGCCGCCACCGCGTGCGAGAGCGGAAGCGGCACGAGAGCCGAGGCAATGGTCCCCACTATTCCGAGCAGCATCTGCGCGGCTGCGAAGTCGCTGTACTGGGCGGACCCGAGGCTGTTGGCCATCAGAAGCGTGCACGCATAGCTGAGCGCCCCTACCAGGGCCGCCGAGACCGAGAGGAGTGCATTGTTCTCGGAGATGACTGCAACATCGGCTGAGGCAGGATTTTCCGGGTACTTACTGCGCGCGCTCGGAACAGCGACAGCCTCGTCCCCCACGAGGGCTGGTGACGTCATGGAATTCCTGTCGCTCCCTGGGTGGAGGTTCGTCCGCGCGACGGGCGTCCGACAGGACCGGCAAGCAGATCGCTGAGCTCGACCGGCCGGAGTTCGGCGTCGTCGACCCCCATGTCCGCCAGCACCTGCGCCGTGTCGAACTCATCGCAACCGTTGAACAGCACCGTGACCTTGCCACCGTCGTGGACCACCTCATCGGTCGGCCGCAGGTGCGCACGCAGATCTGTGCCCGGCGGCAGCCCGAACGCGGCCATGGTGGACAGGTCCGTGCGGCTGCCGCGGCTCTCCGCCAAGGACCGATCCTGCCGCAGCGCTGCTTCCTGGAGCACTCCGGCCAGCAGCGAGGCACTGCGTTCCCACGTGAAGCAACGGGCCCAGTCCTGGCAGGCGCCGGCGATCTCCCGCGCGAGGCTTTCGTCGGACAGAGCGCGGAGCTTGTCGATGAGGGCGTCACCGTAGTCACTGGGACGGTCCACGAGCCATCCTGTTTCCTCGTCGACGACCGAATCGCGAATGCCCGGGACACGCAGGGCCAAGCAGGGCACTCCCCACGCCGCGCTCTCGATCACGGAGAGGCCCCACCCCTCGGCGGCAGACGTGATGGCGGTCAACCACGACCCGTTGAGGAGCTGGTCACGGACTGCATTGGGCTGAAATCCGTGGAACTTGACGGTCGAGTGGAGTCCCAGGTCCGCCGCGATCTGCTGCAACCGTCCCCTCTCCGGACCGTCACCCACGATGTTCACCCGTAGGCGCGGTATGGCCTGCGCGACGACGGCGAGCTGACCGAGCAGGAGGTCGACCCGCTTGTGCGGCACCAGTCGTGTCACGACGGTGACGGTTGGATCCGGGTCCCGGGGCCCGACCGTGTGAGGTACTTCGATGGTGCCGTTCGGGACCACGAAGATCGGTCCGGGAAAACCGAGTTGGCGGCGCAGCTCCCGTCGGGTGGACGGCGAGACTGCAGCGATCGGACGCCTGCCGTACACCCACCGTGACGCGGTGCCTTCCAAGAACTTGCCGAAGGCAGCCATCGGCGCTGAGAACCGGGTGCTGAACTGGTCCTGATGGACATGGTGGACGACCTGTACCACCGGGATCTTCCTGGGTGCCGCCAACGGCGAGAAGAAGGGAATGCCGTTCTGGCAGTCGACGACGGCGTCGAAATCACCGCGCGACCGCACCAGTTTCATGGCCGCCATCGGATACACGCTCAGCGTGCCGCCCATTCGCAGGATCTTGACCCCGTCCACGGTGTCCCTCGGGCCCTGTTCCCTGCCCCTGCCTGTGAACCAGGTGACGTCAGCTCCGGCGGCCACCCATCGGCGCGAGATCTCGTGCATGTACTTCTCGGCGCCGCCTGCAAGCGGGTGTTTCGTGTCCCGCCAGTTCAGGACCAGTATGCGCTGGCCCGACACGCTGCCGAGAGCTTCGAGGTTCGCTTCCATGACTATCCCTTGTGCATGTGCAGGACGGAGCCGAAGCTCGCGGCACCGTCGCGGATGGGCCGGAAAGTCGACGAGGGGTGGTCGGTCCACGCGACAGGTATCTCGATGATGCGTCCGCCCTCGTACTGCAGCCGATGCAGCAGTTCGACGTCGAACGCGAAGCCGGTGGTCCGGCACTGGACCAGGGCCTGATTGATCGCCCGGCGGTCGAAGAACTTGAAGCCGCACTGAGTGTCGTGGACCTCTTGCACCATCGAACGAGTCAGTGCACGGAAAGCCATGCCGCCCAGCCGCCGTCCCCAGGGCTGATGCCGGACGAACGTGGATCCGGGGCAGTGCCGCGAGGCGATGACCGCGGCCGCACCCTGCTCCAGGTGTCCGACGGCCACACTCAGGGTTTCCACGGGAGTGGCCATGTCGGCATCGAAGAAGCCGGTGTACTTGGACGTGCCGCTGAGGATCCCCCGGCGTACTGCCGCGCCCTTCCCTGGGCGTCCACACCCTATGAGGGTGATCGGGACGCGTCCCTGCGTCTCCCGGGCGAAGTGTCTGACCACACTCCCGGTGTCGTCAGAGCTTCCGTTGTCCACGACGACGACGCGGGAGGTCCAGGGCTGCGCCTCCAGGAAGTCCGCAGTTCTGAGCAATGTGTCCGAAATCCGCTCCGCCTCGTTGTAGGCCGGCACGATGATCTCGAGGTCGACCGCTGAGCGTGGACGTGCTGAGGCCATGGTGGAGGTTTTCGGTGCGGGTGCTGGTGGAAAGACAGCCACTCCGCTCTTGGTTTCCATCATCGGCTCCTTCCGGACGAATATCTTTGGACTGACGGATGAACGAGACGTTCGACGTGCTGATGAAACAGCGACGAAGCCCTCGGATTTGACGGTCGTGGGGTGAGGCGCCGCCGAGACCGTGGTCCCGGTGCGGGCGTGACAAGGTACCGGGCGCTGGCTTCCCGGCGCCCAATTCAGAGGTATTGATCTGAATCGGCCTATTCGTGTGCACAGACGTCCGTCGCCGGGCCGCGGAAGACCCCGCCGGACGGTTCAAGTGCCTGCTGGGCCTCTTCTGCCGGTCTGCTGCGCTCAGACGGTGGTGTCGGACTGGTGTGTCGAAGCGGCACGGTGCAGAGAACGGGTGTGGCATTCCGGACACCAGGAGATCGGGTCCCATCTACTGCCGATATGTCGTGTCGAGCGTGGCCCGAGAAATCGCAGATCGCCGGATTCGGCGACTCCGGCACTCCGTCTTCGCACGCGTGCTCGGTCGCGCAGTGGGCGGGCCGTCAGACCGACCCGTCGGCTGTCACCGCTTGACCCCTGCTCTCCTCGGCTCGTGCGGAGCACGGAAGATCCCGTGAACGGACCGCCAACGTAGTCGCGTGTCGCTGAACACGACCGCGGGCATGATGGATCGAATGGAAGAGTGCACGGCAAGCCCCTTAGAACCGTCGTCGACCTGTGTACGAGGGTCGATTGGTCCGTCCCCCCGGATGAACCAACTTGCTGAGAGCTTGCAGGATTTGCGCTTGCATGAATAGGACCGCCGTCGCGACGCATTGACGTGGGCTTATGGGAATAAATGAATGTGGGATAGCCAAGAGCCGTGATCGTGCGGTTCGTGGTGCTGTCCCCGTTCCAGGCTGTGAAAAATATGGGCTTAACTGGGGGCAGAAAGTTCGATCCGTGTCCCCTAATGCGTGGTGCGTAAGTGTGTAGGGCCATGCCCAACGTGACGATGTATTGCAGTCATCGCTGGTGAGTGTCGTTGTGGCAAGGCCTTCCAGTGCGTGGCGGAAGTGCGGGCTCAGGCCAGGTGCTGCGGCTTTGCATGCGATCTCATGATTTCGGTGAGATCCGCGAACGACTCCTGGCGACAGTCCGACCCGCATTCCGCCCCTGGCAGGCGGCACGCCCGGGCGGACCTGATCGCGGTTCAGGAGGGGGAGGACTCCTGCGACGCCGGTGAGCGGGGTTCGGACAGGGCCTCCGTGAGCTGCTTGAGCATCGCGCCCATCCGGAACCGCTCGGGCACCAGCGGGGACAGGCCCAGCTCCTCGAGCGGGGCGGCGGTGACGGGGCCGACGGTCGCGGCGAGCATGCCCCCGCGGAACGCGGCCAGCAGTTCCTCGTGCAGCCCCAGCTCCTCGGCCGTGCTGAACAGCGCGTCCACGGCCGGGGCGGCGGTGAACGTGATCGCGTGGACCCGCCCGGCGGCGGCCTCGCGCACCAGCACCGGCACCTGCCCGGCGTCGTCGGCGGAGGCCCAGCGGTAGGGGGTCACGGTCAGCACCCGGGCGCCGGCGTCGGTGAGCCGGCGCCGCTGGGCGACGTCGGCGATCCCGTGCAGCTGCAGGCCGACCGTGCGCCCGGAGAGGTCGCCGTCGTGCTCGGCGAGCACGAGATCCACGAGTCCCCGGGTGGTCTCGTCGGCGGACATGCCCGCGTCCTCGAGGCCCAGACCGCGCACCGCACCGCGGCCCTTCGGCCCGCGCACGTAGACGGCGGCCTCGTGCAGGCACAGCAGCAGCTCGGCGTCGAAGCCCTGGGCCTCGGCGGCGTCGTGCCACCGGCGCAGCCCGTAGCCGGTGGTGAGCAGGACCAGGTCCGGGCGGGCGTCGAACAGCGCCCGCGAGGCCGCCGCGAGCCCGGCGTCCTCGCCGACCGGCTCGACCTTCAGCGCCGGGGCGTGGATCACCCGGGCGCCGCGCCGCTCGAGCGCGGCGATCTGGTCCTCGGAGCGGCGGTGCGCGGTGACGCCCACCACCCGCCCGGCCAGGGGCAGCTCCTCAGCAGCCATGGGCGGTCACCTCGGCGAGGAAGGCGTCCCGCTCCGCGCTCGCGAGGCGCACCACGGGTCCGATGACGACGACGGCGGGGGAGCCGCAGCCGGCCGCCGCGGTGTCCTCGACCGCACGGGCGAGGGTCGTGACCGTGGAGCGCTGCCGGTCGGTGAAGCCGCGCTCCACCACGGCCAGCGGCGTGGCGGGGTCCGCCCCGGAGCGGACGAGACCGGCCACGAGGTGCGGGAGGGTGGCCACGCCCATGAGCACCACCAGCGTCCCGCCGGAGGCGCCGAGACCGGCGAAGTGGGCGAGCTCGGCCTCGGAGAACGGGACGTGGCCGGAGGCGACGGTGAACATGCGCGAGACCTCGCGGAAGGTCACGGGGATCCCGGCGGCCCCGGGCACGGAGACCGCGCTGGTGATCCCGGGGACCACGTCCACCGGGATGCCGTGGGCGGCGCACGCGGCGAGCTCCTCGGCGCCGCGGCCGAAGACGTAGGGGTCGCCGCCCTTGAGCCGCACCACGGACCGGCCGGCCAGGGCGTGCTCGACCATGAGCTCCTGGATCCGGGACTGCGGGACCGGGTGGTGGCCCGGGGTCTTGCCCACCGGGACGATCTCGGCGCCCGGGGCGGCGGCCGCCACGGCGCCCGCGGGGGCGAGGCGGTCCACGAACACGACGTCGGCGTCCTGCAGGGCGCTCACGGCGCGCACCGTGAGCAGGTCGTCGGCGCCGGGGCCGCCGCCGACCAGGGTCACCCGTCCGCCGGTCCGGGCCGCCGGCTCCTGGACGACGGGCACGCGGGCACCGGCCTCGCGCAGCGCGTCCCGCCAGCGCTGGGCGGCGGGGCCCACGACCACGGCGAGGGCGGCCCCGGCGACGTCCGAGGCGGAGAGCCGGGCGGGGTCGGCCACGGCGCGGACGGCGGCGCCGGCCGCGGCGTACCGGTGGTGGGCGCGGCGGGCCTCGTGCGGATTCCCGAGGACGAGCACCGGGACGTCGGTGAGGTCGGCGGTCAGGAGCATGGGGTCCTCCAGGGGGAGAGCGGGGGTCGGGGCACCACGCATGCCATGGTGGGCCCCCTACCAGAGTGGGACATCCGTGTTACGGCGCCGTTGCACCGTGACGTCCCGTGACGGAACCTGCCCGTCCCGCCTCTCGATCATAGGCTGGGAGCATGACGACCTCCGACGCCCCCGTCCTGCTGGCCTGTGCCCACGGCACCCGGTTCCCGGCCGGTCGCACCGCCGTGTCCCGTCTCGTGGACGCCGTCGCCGCGGAGCTGCCCGGCACCGAGGTGGTGCCCACGTGGGTGGACGTGCAGACCCCGGACCTGGCCGCCCGCACCGGGGAGTACGCCGGTCGGCCGGCCGTGGTGGTGCCGCTGCTGCTCTCCGCCGGCTACCACGTCTACGTGGACGTGGCCGAGGCGGTGGCCGCCGACGAGCTCCACCGGGTCTCCGCCGCCCTCGGCCCGGACCGCGCGCTGGCCCGGCTGCTGGCCCGGCGGGTGCACGAGGCGTGCGGGGCCGACGGCGCCCCGCTGGGGGAGCACGACGCAGTGGTGCTGGCCACGGCCGGCTCCTCGGACCATCGCGCGGTGGTCGACTGCGCCGCGGTGGCGGATCTGCTCGCGGAGGAGCTGGGCCGGCCCGTGACCGTGTCCTACCTGGCCGCCGCACGTCCCCGCGTGCAGGAAGCGGTGGCCGCCGCCCGGGCCGGCCTGGCGGAGGGCGGTCGCGTCGTCGTCGCCAACTACCTGCTGGCTCCCGGCTACTTCCTGGACCTCTCGCACGCCGCCGGGGCCGACGTGGACACCGAGCCGCTGGCCGTGCCGGAGGGGGAGGTCCCGCCCGAGCTCGTCGACGTGGTGGTCTCCCGCTACCGCTCGGTGGCGTGACCCGGGCCTGATGCGCTCGCCCACTCCGCACCGCTGATGCTGTGGAGAGGGGGCTGCGGTCAGTCGCGCAGGCGAGAGAGGTCCGCCTCCTCGTAGCGCACCATCTTCGAGCCGGTGACCAGCTTGTGGCCGAACCACAGGGCCAGGAACAGCGGCAGGCCGATGTAGGCGGTGAGCGCGCCCAGCAGGTCCACCTCACCGAGGAAGGCCTGGTAGTTCTGGCCCAGGATCACCACGGCGCACAGCACGAGCGCGACCACGGGTCCCAGCGGGAAGAACCGGGCCCGGTAGGGCAGGTCGGCGAGGTCGTGGCCCTGGATCGTGTACGCCCTGCGGAACCGGTAGTGGCTCCAGGCGATGCCCATCCACACGATGAACCCGGCCAGCCCCGAGGCGCTGACCAGCCAGACGTAGGCGTCCCCGTCCCCGATGAACGTGGTGAGGAAGGACGCCCCGCCCACCAGGGTGGTGGCCAGCAGCGCGTTCATGGGCACGCCGCGGCGGTTGACCTTCGCGAGGAAGCGCGGGGCCTTGCCGCCGTCGGCCAGGGCCCAGAGCATGCGGGTGGAGGCGTAGAGCCCGGAGTTGCCGGCGGAGAGGATCGCGGTGAGGATCACCGCGTTCATCACGGAGGCCGCCGCCAGCACGCCGGCGTTCTCGAACACCAGGGTGAACGGGGAGATGGAGATGTCCTCGACGTCGCTGGTGAGCAGGTTGGGGCTGGTGTGGGGGATGAGGAAGCCGATCACGGTGATCGCACCCACGTAGAACAGCAGGATGCGCACGAACACGGTGCGGATGGCCTTGGGGACGTTCTTCTCGGGGTTCTCCGCCTCACCGGCGGCGACGCCGACGAGCTCGGTGCCCTGGAAGGAGAACCCGGCCACCATGAAGATCGCCAGGATCCCCAGGCCGCCGCCCACGAAGGGCGCCTCGCCGGTGGTCCAGTTCTCGAAGCCCGGGGACTGCCCGCCCAGGATCCCCACGATCATCAGGATGCCCAGCACCAGGAAGACCACCACGGTGACGACCTTCACGAGCGAGAACCAGAACTCGGTCTCGCCGTAGGCGCGGGTGCTCAGCGCGTTGAGCAGGAACAGGATCACCAGGAATGTGCCCGACCAGATCCAGGACGGCACGTCCGGCAGCCAGTAGCGCATGATCAGGGCGGCGGCCACGAGCTCGGCGGCCACGGTGATCGCCCAGTTGTACCAGTAGTTCCAGCCGATGGCGAAGCCGAAGGACGGGCTGACGAAGCGGGTCGAGTACTCCTCGAACGCGCCGGACACCGGCAGGTACGTGGCCATCTCGCCCAGGCTCTGCATCAGCAGGAAGACCATGAAGCCGATGACGACGTACGCCAGCAGGGCCCCGCCCGGTCCGGCGGTGGCGATGGTGTTGCCCGAGGCCACGAACAGGCCGGTGCCGATGGCCCCGCCCAGCGCGATCATGGTCAGGTGGCGCGGTTTGAGGCTGCGGCGCAGCTTCTCCTGGGACTGCAGCTGCTCCTGGGTCGCAGGAGCCGTCTGCTCGGCCCGAGGGCGTGCGGTGGTGGTCACGCGGAATCTTCTCCTCTGGTGCGGTGGATGGACCACGGCAGGAGGAGGCCGGGGGCACCGTCCCCCCGAACGGTCCTGGCCGATTATGGGGTATGGGTTGCAAAGCCGAAAATCGGTCCGTCACCCCGCCGCCGGGCGTCCCCGTACGATGGACGGGTGGAATCGCAGACCGGACCGGGGCAGGACAGCGCGCGCCACCGGTCCCGCCGGGCGGCAGGTGTGGCGCTTCTCACCGGTTCCCTCGTGCTCCTGGTACTCCTGGTCGCCGCGAGCTTCGGCGCCCGCTGGGCCTGGGACCCGGCCCCGACGACCGAGGACGAGATCTCCTGCGCCCCCTACGGGCTGGCGGGCGTGAGCGTCGCCCCGCGGGGCGTGCCCCGTCCGCTCAGCGACGGGCCGGTGCTCTCCGGGGGGCCGCGCCTGCAGGAGGGCCCGTCCGACCGGATGGACGTCCCCTTCGAGCACGACGGGGTGACCAGCAGCTACCACGTCTTCGCCGACGGGATCGACTGGAGCCGGCCGGTCGGGGTGGTCTTCCGCCTCCACGGGGACGGCGCCTACGAGTACTACCACCCCGAGCGCAAGGTCTCGTGCCTCGCGGCGGTGGCGCGCTCCCACAACGCGGTGCTCGTGGCGCCGCGCACCCCCGACCGCCAGGGCGAGCCGACGTGGTGGGAGGACCTCGAGGGCAACGCCGACTGGTTCCTGGCCCTGGCCGAGCAGGAGATCTTCGCGAAGTACGACATCGACCGCTCCCGCACGTGGCTGCACGGCTACTCCGGCGGCGCCGAGTTCATCAGCTACGAGCTGCTGGCCGACCGGGTGGACTTCCTGCAGGGCGGCGGCGCCGTGCTCACCGGCGGCGGCGGGGCCCCCGCCACCGGCTCCTCGCAGCCCACGGAGGAGCAGCTGGAGAACCTGCTGCTGCACTGGGACGTGGGCCTCGACGACGACGGCTCCGACCCCTCCGCGCCGTTCGACGCGCTCTCCGCGGCGGCCGCCGGCCACGCCCGGTACGAGGACGCGGGCTATCAGCGCACCAGCGTGCGCTACCGGGAGGGCGTCGACCACTTCCAGCTGCCCGAGGCCCGCGTGCTGGGGGATGTCCTCACTTCGGCCGCGCGCGCGGCGGGGGAGAGTGACTGATCTCTCCCCGACCCCGCTCCGGCCTGCAACGACGCGGAAGATCGGCGCAGCCGCCGGGCAAGGGCCCGGCACAGCGGCCGCATGGGCTTGCGAAAGCAATATGACCGGCCGTACGGTGCAGTAAAGGAGTCGGCGGGGATCCGGCTCAGGGGGAAGGCCGATGCGGGGGCATCGGGCCGAACTACGACTCTCCGCGCGCCGCCCTTCCGGTGGCCTGCCCTGGAGTGCCTTCCACACCGGTCGTACCGGTCCTCTGGGCTCTTTCTCCCCGCCGGCACAGCCGTTGCGCAGATCCGCAGCGGTGTGGACATCGATGGGGGACATCAATGACAGTGCGCTCAAGCATGCGCAGCGGCTCGACCCGGCTGGGGGGTGGCCGGCACCTGCTCGAGGACCGGAACCCGCAGTCGGCACCGGACGAGGACGGCGACGTCCTCGACCGTGCCCTGCGGACGCAGCCCCTGACCCAGGTCCCCGGCCGCGCCGTCTTCCCGGTCGCGCACGCCCCGGCGTCCCGGACGCTGGTGGACATCGTCATGGACACCGTGTCCCGGCACCCGGACGCCACGGCGCTCGACGACGGGACCACGGTGCTCAGCTACGCCGAGTTCCTCGAGCGCGTCGAGGCGCAGGCCCAGCGCCTGTGGGACCTCGACATCGGACGCGGGGACCGTGTGGGCATCCGCGTCCCCTCCGGGACCGTGGATCTCTACGTCGCCATCCTCGGCACGATCTTCGCCGGGGCCGCCTACGTCCCCGTGGACTTCGACGACCCCGACGAGCGCGCCACCACGGTGTGGGAGGAGGCCTCGGTGTGCGCCGTCTACGGCGCCGGCCTGTCCCTCGCGCCGCGCCCCGGCGTCCAGCCCGCCGCCGACTGCAGCCAGCCCGGCACCGGCGACGACGCCTGGATCATCTTCACCTCCGGCTCCACCGGCAAGCCCAAGGGCGTGGCGATCAGCCACCGCTCGGCGGCGGCGCTCGTGGACGCCGAGGCAGAGCTGTACCTGCCCAAGCGCCCGCTGAACCCGGGCGACCGGGTCATGGCGGGGCTCTCGGTGGCCTTCGACGCCTCCTGCGAGGAGATGTGGCTGGCCTGGCGCTCCGGTGCCGCCCTGGTCCCGGCCCCGCGCTCGGTCGTGCGCTCGGGCACCGACCTGGGCCCCTGGCTGGTCGAGCAGGGCATCACCGCGGTCTCCACGGTGCCCACGCTGGCGTCCATGTGGCCGGCCGAGGCGCTGAGCCGGATCCGCCTGCTGATCTTCGGCGGCGAGGCCTGCCCCAACGAGCTGGCCGCCCGCCTGGTCCGCCCGGGCCGCGAGGTGTGGAACACCTACGGACCGACCGAGGCCACGGTCATCGCCACCGGCGCCGTCCTCACCGGCGAGCCGCCCGTGCGCATCGGCCTGCCGCTGCCCGGGTGGGAGCTGGCGATCGTCGACTCCTCCGGTAACCCCGTGCGCTGGGGCGAGGAGGGCGAGCTGATCATCGGCGGCGTCGGCCTGGGCCGCTACCTGGACCCGGCCAAGGACGCCGAGAAGTTCGCGCCCATGGACACCCTGGGCTGGGACCGCGCCTACCGCTCCGGCGACGTCGTGCGCGCCGACCCCGAGGGCATCGTCTTCGTGGGCCGTGCCGACGACCAGGTCAAGATCTCCGGCCGCCGCGTGGAGATGGGCGAGATCGACGAGCAGATGAGCCGCCTGCCCGGCGTGCAGGCCGGTGCCGCGGCGGTGCACACCACCCCCGCCGGCAACCAGGTCCTCGTGGGCTACCTCGTGGCCGACGCGCCGGGCTCGGTGGACCTCCAGGAGGCCCGCCGCCTGCTCGCCGACCGCCTCCCGGGCCAGATGGTGCCCGCGCTGGCGCTGATGGACGAGCTGCCCCTGAAGACCTCCGGCAAGGTGGACCGCAAGGCCCTGCCCTGGCCGCTGCCGGCCGCCGGCGCGGACGCCGAGAGCTCGCAGATCGACGCCGAGCTCGAGTGGCTCGCCGCGCTCTGGGCGGACCAGCTCGGCCCCCTGCCCATCGACGAGGACAGCGACTTCTTCGCCCTCGGCGGCACCTCCGTGGCCGTGGCCAAGCTGGTCTCCGAGATCCGCCGGACCTACCCGGACGCGGAGATCGCGGAGATCTACCGCCACCCCACGCTCATGGGCATGCACGAGTACCTCGCGGGCCTCGCGCCCGTCGACGTCGTCGCCCAGGACGCCGCGCGCGCCCGCCGGGTGACCGACACCCCCCGCTGGAACGGCCTCGTGCAGGTCCCCTTCCTCGCGGGCCTCTACGCCGTCTCGGGCCTGCGCTACGTGCTGGGCTCGGCGATCGTCGTGTGGCTGCTGTTCAACGTCCTCGGCGCGTCCTGGGTCCCGAACCCGCCGCTGCTGCCGCTCGTGATCGGCTGGCTGGTGCTCTTCGCCCTGCCCGGCCGGCTCGTGCTCACCGCGCTGTTCATCCGGCTGCTCACCTTCCGGCTGCGCCCCGGCGTGCACCCCCGCGGCTCCTGGACCCACCTGCGGGTCTGGATGGCCGAGCGGATCCTGATCTTCAACAAGTTCGAGCCCCTCATGGGCACCCCCGTGATGGTCCTGTTCTTCCGCCTGCTCGGCAACCGGGTCGGCCGCCACACCCACCTGGACACCATGCCGCCGGTGAGCGGGCTCGCCCGCATCGGCGACGGCGCGGCCGTGGAGCACGAGGTCGACCTCTCCGGCTACTGGCTCGAGGGCGACGTCTTCCACCTCGACGCCGTGTCCGTGGGCGAGAACGCCCGGGTCGGCACCCGCACGCTGCTGAGCCCCGGCGCGGTGGTCGAGGACGGCGCGGAGGTCGACCCCGGCTCCCACGTCACCGGCACCGTCCCGGCCGGGCGGCTGCAGGGCGGCTCCCCGCTCGTGGACCTCGGTCCCGCCGGCGTCACCTGGCCCGACCGGACCGCCGGCCACGGCAACCGGTTCCTGACCGGGCTGCTGTACGCGCTGGGCCTGGGCACGGTCGGGCTGCTGCCCCTGCTGGCCGTCGTCCCCGGCGTCCTGATCGTCTTCCCGCAGGTGCAGGGGGTCGAGCTCTACGAGCGCGTCTTCCCGATCCTGGCCCTGTGGGTGCCGGTGTTCGCCGTGCTCACGGCCCTCGTGTACCTGGCCCTGCTCGTGCTGGTGGTGCGCCTGCTCGCCCGGCTCATCACGCCCGGGCACCACCGCGCCGACGGGTCCGTGGCCTGGGCCGTGTGGCTGACCAGCGTGCTGCTGCAGAAGAGCCTCGTGTCCACCTACCCGGTCTACGCGTCGATCGCCACGCCGTTCTTCCTGCGGCTGCTGGGCGCCCGCGTGGGCAACCAGGTGGAGATCTCCACCGTGGAGACCCTCCCGCACCTGACCACCTTCGAGTCCGGCTCCTTCATGGCCGACCACTCCATGGTGAGCTCCGCCCGCACCGGCTTCGGCTGGGTGCACGTGGGCCGCTCCACGGTGGGGGAGCGCTCCTTCGTGGGCAACTCCGCGATCGTGGGCCCGGACCGGGACGTCCCCGACGACTCCCTGATCGCGGTGCTCTCCTCCACCCCGGAGCACGCCGAGGCCGGCACGTCCTGGCTCGGCCGGATGCCCGAGCCGATCAGCCGGGTCAGCGACGCCGCGGACGAGGCCGTCACCTACCGGCCGCGCCGGCGGCTGGTCGTGGCCCGCACGCTGATGGAGTCCCTGCGCGCCGTGCCCTTCATGGTCACCGCGTGGATCGACCTCGCGATCGTCTACGTCCTCACCACGATCTACATGAGCGCCGGCAGCGACCTCGAGGGCATCGTCGCGGCGCTGCTGTGGGCCACCCCTGTGGTGCTCACCGCCGGCGTGCTCGCAGCGCTGGTGCCCGTGATGGTCAAGTGGGCGCTCATGGGCCGCTTCCGCGAGGGCGAGCGCCCGCTGTTCAGCTCCTTCGTGTGGCGCAACGAGCTCGCCGACACCTTCGCGGAGTCGCTGGCCGTGCCGGGCCTGATCCGCCTGGCCGTGGGCTCCCCGGTGTTCAACGTCTGGGCGCGCCTGATGGGCGCCCGGATCGAGCGCGGCGTGTGGTGCGAGACCTGGTGGCTGCCGGAGTTCGACCTCGTCCACCTCGGCCGGGGCGTGTCCGTCAACCGCGGGACCGTGCTCCAGACGCACCTGTTCCACGACCGCATCATGCGGCTGCAGCCGGTGTCGATGGAGGCCGGGTCCACGCTGGGTCCCAACAGCTTCGTCCTCCCGGGCAGCACCGTGGAGGCCGGCGCGACCGTGGGCCCCGGCTCCCTGGTGATGGCCCAGGAGACCGTGCCCGCCGGCAGCACCTGGGGCGGCAACCCGATCCGCCCGCTGCACGTCCCGGCCGGCGAGCTCGTCGGCACCGGGGGGTCGGCCCGTGAGCGCTGACGACCCCACCGCCACCCGGGGCGGGGGCACCGCGGTGCTCAACGTCCCGGGCCCCGCCGGCCGGCGCACCCGGCGGCGGCTGGTCGGCGTCGACGCCGCCCGCGGCTTCGCCCTGCTGGGCATGATCGCCGTGCACACCCTGCCGGTCTGGAACGCGGACGCCGAGCGGGCCTCCGTGAGCTGGTCCCTGTTCGCCGGGCACTCGGCGGCGCTGTTCGCGACGCTGGCCGGCGTGAGCCTGGCCTTCCTCTCCGGCGGCCGCACCCCGCACACGGGTCGGCGGCTGGCCGGGGACCGGGCCGGGCTGGTGGGCCGCGCCGCGGTGATCGCCCTCGTCGGCTTCCTCGTCGGCTTCGTGGCCCCGCCGGTGAACAACATCCTCATCTACTACGGGATGTTCTTCCTGCTCGCGATCCCGTTCCTGGGCCTGCGGATCCGCCACCTGCTGGTGACCGCGGTGCTGTTCGCCGTGCTCGCCCCGTTCCTGATGCAGTGGTCCCTGGACGTCCTGCCCGCCCACGTCTACGGCAATCCCACGCTGTGGAACCTGGTCACCGAGCCGGTCACCGTCGTCTCCCAGCTGCTGCTGACCGGCACCTATCCGGCCCTGCCCTACATGGGCTACCTCCTGGCCGGCATCGCCCTGGGCCGGATGAACCTCACCAGCCGGCGGGTGCAGCTGTGGCTCGCGGGCGTCGGCGCGGCGACGGCCCTGCTCGCCTACACGGTGTCCATGGCCGCGCTGCTGATCCTCGGGGTCTACGACCGGATCTGGTCCGCCACCCCCTGGATGTCCGAGGAGCAGATCGACGCGATCCTGGTCTTCGGCCCCGAGCCGTCCCTGCCGACCACCACCCTGTGGTGGCTCATGGTCCCGGCCCCGCACAGCAACACGCCCCCGGCGCTGTTCATCAGCCTCGGCATGGCGGTGTTCGCGCTCGGTGCCTTCCTGCTCCTGGCCCGTCTGGTCGGCAAGTGGCTGACGCCCCTCGCGGCGGCCGGGTCCATGACGTTCACGCTCTACACCCTGCACCTGCTGTTCCTGGCCACGGGGGTCTACGACCTCGCCCCCGGGTTCTGGTTCTGGATGCAGCTGGTCGTCTTCGGCCTGCTGGCCGTGGCCTGGCAGCGCGCGGTGGGGCAGGGGCCGCTCGAGAAGCTCGTGGCCCGCGTCTCGAAGGGCATCACCCGCCGGGTGGTGGAGCGCTGACCGCCTGACCCACCCCGGGCACGCCCTGTCGCCCGGCCCCACCCCGACGCCGAGTCCCCAGTCCGGTGCCGAATCCCCACGTTCGTGAGTGGGGGATCGCCACCGGACTGGGGACTCGGCGCATGAGGGGGGGCGGCGCGCCCAGGGGTCCTCACGCGGGTGCCCCGGCCGTGTGAGCGAAAGTGCACCGGGCCGTTACTCCTGCCGTCCGGGGCGGAAACACGGGCTTCCTACGGTGGAGGCACCGCACGCCGCCGTCGTCGTGCACCGCCCCGCCCCTCCAGGAGGTCCCCGTGAGTCCAGAGCTGCACCCCGACCCGTCCACGACGGCGGCAGGGTCGCCGACGACGGTCCCGCCGCTGGCGCTGCGCGAGCGGCCCGGCCGCTGGCTGGACGGCTACCGCCCCGAGGACCCCGCCTTCTGGGAGAGCACCGGCCGCCCCATCGCCCGCACGAACCTCAAGTGGTCCGTCTTCGCCGAGTTCCTCGGCTTCGCCGTCTGGCAGCTGTGGGCCATCACCGTGGTCTTCCTGCCCGGGGCGGGCTTCGCCTTCACCGACCCCCAGATCTTCTGGCTGATCTCCATCCCGTCCCTGGTGGGCGCCACGCTGCGCATCCCCTACACCTTCATGGTGGGACGCTTCGGCGGCCGGAACTGGACCATCGTCTCCGCCCTGCTGCTGCTGGTCCCCACGGTGGGCCTGGCACTGGCGGTCGGCAACCCGGACACCCCGTTCGCGGTCATGCTGCTGCTGGCGGCCACCGCCGGCTTCGGCGGCGGCAACTTCGCCTCCTCGATGGCCAACATCACCTTCTTCTACCCCGTGCGGGAGAAGGGCTGGGCGCTCGGGCTGAACGCGGCCGGCGGCAACCTCGGCACGGCCGTGGCCCAGCTGGTCGTCCCGATCGCCGTCTCGCTCGTCGCACTCGGGGCCAGCGGGCTGTCGGTCGCCGGATGGCTGTGGGTGCCGTTCATCCTGTTCGCGGCGTGGGGCGCGAAGCGGTACATGCACAACCTGTCCCACGCCAAGGGCGACGTCGCCGGGTCCCTGGCCACGGTCAAGGAACCGCACTTCTGGATCATGTCCTTCCTCTACGTGGGCACCTTCGGCTCCTTCATCGGCTTCTCCAGCGTGTTCCCGAAGCTCATCGCGGACACCTTCCCCGAGTTCTCGTCCTTCGGCGTGGGCGCCGCGGCACTGTCCCTGGCGTTCCTCGGCCCGCTGGTCGGCTCGGTCTCCCGGCCCTACGGCGGCAGGCTCGCGGACCGCTTCGGCGGCGCCCCCATGACGGTGGCCGTGTTCGCGGTCATGGCGCTGCTCGCGCTGGCCGTGGTGCTCACCCTGCCCCTGGCCAACTTCTGGCTGTTCCTGGGGCTGTTCCTGCTGCTCTTCACCGCGGCCGGCATGGGCAACGGCTCCACGTACCGGATGATCCCCTCGATCTACCGGGTGCTGGGGCTGCGGCAGCAGCAGGACGCGGCGGTCTCCACCGAGCGCAAGGCCTCCGCGGCCCTGGGCCTGATCGGCGCGGTCGGCGCGTACGGCGGCTTTCTCATCCCGCAGGCGCTGAACCTCTCGAACACCACCACGGGCGCCTACAGCGCCGCGTTCTACGGCTTCGTGGCGTTCTACCTCGTGGCCCTGGGCACGACCTGGTTCTGCTACCTGCGCAAGGGCACCGAGATGGGCGACAGCCACATCTGAGGCCCGCACTCCTCGACCCCCACCCCTTCCCGAAGGAGCGGCACGCATGGCCACGACGGCGACCCACTGCCCCTACTGCGCCCTGCAGTGCGCGATGACCCTCGACACGGGCTCGGAGGCCGCCGCCGCGCAGGGCTTCCCGGAGGTGCGGGGCCGGCAGTTCCCGGTGAACGGCGGCGGGATGTGCCGGAAGGGCTGGACGTCGTCGGAGCTGCTGGCCCACCCCTCGCGGCTCACGGCACCCCTGCTGCGCGGGGCGGACGGGGTCTTCCGGGAGGTGTCCTGGGAGGCGGCCCTGGACCGGATGGCCGGGGAGTTCCGGGCGGCGCAGGAGCGCCACGGCCGGGACGGGGTCGGCGTCTTCGGCGGCGGGTCGCTGACCAACGAGAAGGCCTACCAGCTCGGGAAGTTCGCCCGGGTGGCGCTGCGGACCTCGCGGATCGACTACAACGGCCGGTTCTGCATGTCCTCCGCCGCGGCCGCGGCCAACCGGTCGCTGGGGATGGACCGGGGTCTGCCCTTCCCGGTGACGGACCTCGACGACGCCCACACCGTGCTGCTGCTGGGGACCAACCCGGCCGAGACCATGCCGCCGTTCCTCCAGCACCTGCGGCACGCCCAGGAGCACGGCGGCCTGGTCGTGGTGGACCCCCGCCGCTCCGCCACGGCGCGGATGACCGAGGACGGGGGCGGTCTGCACCTGCAGCCGACCCCCGGCTCGGACCTCGTGCTGCTGCTGGGCCTGGCCCACGTGGTCCTGCACGAGGACCTCGCGGACCGGGACTACCTCGAGCGGCGCACCACGGGCCTCGAGGCCTTCACGACGAGCGTCAACGCGTGGTGGCCCGAGCGGGTCGAGCAGGTCACCGGGGTCCCGGCCGCGCGGATCCGCCGGGCCGCCCACCTGCTGGCCCGCGAGCGCCGGGGCACGTACGTGCTCACCGGCCGCGGCGTGGAGCAGCACGTCGACGGCACGGACACCGCGACCGCCGCGATCAACCTGGCCCTGCTCCTCGGCCTGCCCGGTGTGCCGGGCTCCGGCTGGGGCACCCTCACCGGCCAGGGCAACGGGCAGGGCGGGCGCGAGCACGGGCAGAAGGCGGACCAGCTCCCCGGCTACCGCACCATCACGGACCCCGCCGCCCGCGAGCACGTGGCCGGCGTGTGGGGCGTGCACCCCGTGGACCTGCCCGGCGCGGGGATCCCGGCCGTGGAGCTGCTGACCACCCTGGGCACCGAGCACGGCGTGCGCTGCCTGTGGGTCAACGGCTCCAACGTGGTGATCGGCGCCCCGGACACCGACGCCGTGACCCGTGGCCTGCAGGCCCTGGACTTCCTCGTGGTCTGCGACTTCTTCTTCTCCGAGACCGCCGGGTACGCCGACCTCGTCCTGCCCGTCCTGCAGTGGGCCGAGGAGGAGGGCACCATGACGAACCTCGAGGGCCGGGTGCTGCGCCGCCGCCGCGCGGTGGACCCGCCGCCCGGAGCCCGGGACGAGCTGTGGATCATGGCCGAGCTCGCCCGGCGGCTCGGGGCTCCCGGCACGTTCAGCCCCGAGCCGGAGGAGGTCTTCGAGGAGCTGCGCCGTGCCTCCGCCGGGGGGAAGGCCGACTACTCGGGGATCAGCTGGGCCGCCCTGGACGCGGACGAGGCCTGCTACTGGCCGTACCCGGCCGGCGGGTCGGCGGGCACGCCCCGGGCCTTCCTCGACGGCTTCGGGCACGCGGACGGGCGGGCCGTGCTCGTGCCGGTCAGGACCCGAGCCGCCGGCCGCGCCGTGGACCCGAGCCCGCACCGGAACCGCCGGGAGCCCCTCCACCGGGCGGGGACCCTGACCCTCGTGACGGGGCGGTACCTGGAGCACTACCAGTCCGGCAACCAGACCCGCCGCGTGCCGTCCCTGCACGAGGCCAGGCCCGGGTCCAGAATGCAGATCCACCCCGCGACCGCGGCCGCTCTCGGCGTCCGCGACGGTGCCGCGGTGGAGCTCACCAGCGCCCGGGGCCGTGCCGTGGCCCGCGCCCAGCTGACCTCCGACATCCGCCCCGACACCGTGTTCCTGCCCTTCCACTACGCCGGCCGGCAGACCGCCAACAAGCTCGTGTCCTCGGACGCCGTGGACCCGGTCTCGGCCATGCCCGAGTTCAAGGCCGGCGCGGTGACGGTCCGGGCGATCGACCCCGAGGAGACGACCCGATGAGCGTGCACCGCAGCACCCGTTCCACCGGCACCCCGATGCGGCCCGGCGAGCACGTGGTCGTGATCGGCTTCGGCCCCGTGGCCGCGCGCTTCGTCGACGACGTCGCCGACCTCGCCGCCGACGGCACGATCCGGCTCACCGTGATCGGCGGGGAGGCCGAGCCCGCCTACAACCGGGTGCTCGTGGGCGAGCACGCCGTGGGCCGCGCCGAGCTCGCCACGATGGGACTGGCCGACCCCGAGGCCCTGTCGCGGTCCGGGGTCGACGTCCTGCTCGGCACGGAGGTGACCCGGATCGACCGCTCCCGCCGGATCCTGCGCCTCACGGACGGACCGACGGGGGAGTCCCGGGAGCTCGGCTACGACCGCCTGGTCCTCGCCACCGGTGCCCGCCCCAACCTGCCCGTGCTGCGCGGGATCAACCCCGACCCGGACGCCTACGAGCACCTCCCGGCCGGCGTCACCGCCCTGCGGGACCTGCGGGACGCCCGCGCGGTCCGCGAGGTCGTCGACCGCCGGGGCCGGGTCGTGGTCCTGGGCGGCGGCGTGCTCGGGCTCGAGGCCGCGCTCGCCGCGAGCGAGGTCGGCTGCCCGGTGACCGTGGTGCACCACGCCCCGTGGGTGATGACCCGGTCCCTCGACGCGGCCGGCGGTGCCCTGCTGGGCCGGGCGCTCGCGGACGCCGGGGTGGGGGTCGTCTCCGGGACCCAGGCGCGCGAGGTGCTCCTGGACGAGGACCGGCGTTTCCGCGGTCTCCTCCTCGACGACGGCCGGGAGGTCCCCGGTGAGCTGCTGCTGCTCTCGATCGGCGTCACGGCCCGCACCGAGCTCGCCGCGGGAGCCGGACTGCGCACCGCCCGCGGCGTCGTGGTCGACCACGAACTCGAGGCCGACGTGGAGCAGCGCGTGTTCGCGATCGGCGACTGCGCCGAGGTGCTGTGCAAGGACCCGTCCTGCCAGGTCTGCCCGGCCCGGGAGGGGACGGGCCCGTCCGGTCTCGTCGGTCCCGGCTGGCGGCAGGCGGAGTGGCTCGCGGCCCGGGTGCGCGCCGAGCTGGAGGCCGTGGCCGACGGCGGGACGACGGTCCTCGCCCCGCTGACCGAGGGCCCCGCCGGTGCGGTGCGGCTCAAGGCGCACCAGGTGGAGCTCGCCGCGGCCGGGAGGGTCGGGGGAGTGCCCTGGGAAGCCCGTCCGGACGGCGGGTCGGTGGTGCAGTGGGCCGACGGCTCGGCAGGGACGTACGCCAAGCTCGTGCTCGGCCCGGACCGGACCCTCGAGGGCTACATCGTGCTCGGCCTGCCCCGCTCCGCCGCCGGCATCGGGCTGCTCTACGACCGGGGGGAGGCGGTGCCCGAGGACCCGAGCGTGCTGCTGCGCCTCGACGGCCCGGACGCGGGGAGCGGGGAGAGCCGGGCGACCCCGGAGTCGACGCTCTGCCACTGCGCGGGCGTCACGGCGGGCCGGATCGCCGACGCGGTCACGGAGGGCGCCCGCACCGTCGAGGAGGTCAGCTGCGCCACGCGGGCGGCCACCGGCTGCGGCGGCTGCAGGAGCGCTGTCCGGGAGCTGATCGAGAAGCACGCCGCCGCGGCCGTGTGACCGGCGGATCGGGGCGCCGGCAGCGCCGGGGAGGCCGACCGCGCCACCCGGGCGCGACGCGCCGTGGTCACTCGGGGCCACGATGCACCGATTGCCCGGTGCAGGGTGCGACCATGGGCGCGGATCTCTCCCGGAAGGAGCAGGACCACCTCGCAGAACAGGACGACGACCCATGACAGACGGTGCAGCCGGAGGCCGATCCCCGGAGACCGCCCCCGGATCCGCCTCCCGGCGCACGTCGGGCCGCCTGACCGGCATCGACGCCGCACGCGGGGTGGCGCTGATCGCCATCATGTGCGTCCACCTGCTGCCCGCGGCCTATCCCAGCACCGGCAGGCCCACGCTCACCTGGATCTTCTTCCCCGGGGACTCTCCCGCCCTCTTCGCCCTGCTCGCCGGGACGGGGCTGGCCCTCACCTCCGGCGGGCGCCGTCCCGTCCGGGGCCGGGCCCTGATGGCTGCGCGGGCGGGGGTCGCGGTGCGGGCCGTGCTGCTGCTGGTCCTGGGCCTGAGCATCGGCTACCTCATGCCGCCGGAGCCCCCGGCCTACAACATCCTGATCTACTTCGCCGCCTTCTTCCTGCTCACCCTGCCCTTCATCGGGCTGGCCCCCCGGACGCTGTTCGTCCTCTCGGGGGTCTTCCTGCTGGTGGGCCCCCTGCTGGTCCACCGGGTCGGCGACGCGCTGCCGGAGTTCTCCTCGCTCAACCCGACCTTCGGGACCGTGCTCTCCGAGCCGGCCGCCGTGTTCTGGCAGCTGCTGCTGACGGGCACCTATCCCGCGCTGCCCTACATGGCCTACCTGCTCGCCGGGGTGGCCATCGGCCGGCTGAACCTGCGCAGCCTGCGGATCCAGGTGCGCCTGCTGGTCGCCGGCGCCGCCCTCGCGGCCACCGCCAAGCTCGTCTCGTGGCACGTGCTCTACTCCGCCGACGTCTACACGACGCTGCTCTTCAGCATTCCCTCCCTGACCCGCGAGCAGCTCGACAACCTCCTCGTGTACGGATCCGGCGGGCTGCCGGACAACAGCCTGTGGTGGCTGGTCCTCACCACCCCCGACATCAACACGCCGTTCTCCGTGGCCTGGAGCCTCGGGGTGAGCCTGGCCGTGGTCGGGGCGTGCCTGCTCCTCGCCCGGAAGTTCGAGACCTGGCTGGTGCCGCTGGCCGCCATGGGGGCGATGACCCTGAGCCTGTACTACGCCCACCTCGTGTTCCTGTCCTTCGAGTTCTTCTACGACCACCGCGTGCTCTGGACCGTGGTGAACCTGGTGCTCGCGGTGCTGTTCGCCCTCGCGTGGGAACGGGCCTTCGGGCAGGGCCCGGTGGAGATGCTCATGAACGCGGTGGTCCGCCCCGTCCGCCGGGCGGTGCTGGGCCGGGAGTCCCCCGGTGGCCGGAGCTCCTGAACCCTGACGGGAGCCGCCACCGGGTCCTCGGGACCTGTCGCGGCCGTCACGCGTCCAGCCGGTAGCCCCGCTTGATGATCGTGGCGACCAGGGGAGCGGGCAGGGCCTTGCGCAGCCGTGAGATCACCATCTCCAGGGCGTGCTCGGTGTCCAGGCCCGGGACCGCGGACAGCAGCTGCGCCCGGGACACCACCGCCCCCGGGCTCGTTGCCAGCGCCCGCAGCACCGCGACCTGCGCGTCGGAGAGGGGCACGTACGTGCCGTCCAGCGCGGTGCCGGTGCTCATCAGCCGCAGCGTCCCGTACCGGGTGGGCACCACCACGGTGCGCGCCTCGGCCGTGTGCGTGCACACCGCCCGGACCAGGGCGCCCAGGCGGAACCGTTCGGGCACCAGCGGCGCCAGCCCGGCCTCCAGCAGGGGCCCGGCGCACACCGGGCCGACCGCGGCGGCCGTGACGTCCGTGCGCAGGGCCTCGACGAGCCGGTCGTAGTGGCCGGTCTCCTGCGCGGTGCTGAACAGGGAGTCCACGGCCGGCGCGGCGGTGAACGTCAGCACGTCGAGTCGGCGTTCGCACACGTCCCGGATCAGGGCGGGCAGGCGCTCGCCGTCGTCGGCCGAGAGCCAGCGGTAGGGGGCCACGGTGTCCACCTGGGCGCCGGCGGCCACGAGACGCTCCAGCTGGATCTCGTCGGTCAGCCCGTGCAGCTGGACGGCCACGCGGATGCCGGCCACGCCGTCGGCCAGGAGCCGGTCCACCACCGAGGACGTCCGCTCGTCGGAGGAGACCTCCGGGTCCTCGAGCTCCAGGGAGAGCACCTGGCCGCGGGCCTTGGCGCCGCGGGCGAGCACGCGGGCCGCCCGGACCGCGTCGCGCAGGTCCTCGCCCAGGCCCGCGGCGTCCGCGGCCTCGAACCAGCGGCGCAGCCCGTAGGCCGTGGTGACCACGAGGATCTCGGGCCGGTGGGCCAGCAGCGTGCGGGTGTCCTCGACCACCCGGGCGTCCTCGGTGACGGGGGAGATCATCAGGGCCGGGGCGTGCACCACCTGCGCGCCGCGGCGCTCCAGGGCCGAGATGAAGTCCGTGGCCCGGCGGTGGGCGGTCACGCCGATGCGGAACCCGGTCAGCTCGCCGACCTCGGGGGCGGATGGTTCAGCGCTCATGACCCGAGGGTATGGTCGCCCTGTGACCGCCGTGTTTCTGCATGTTTCCGGCAGCTCACCGCCGCAGGGCGCGGGGTCGTCCCCGCGCGCTCACACCCCGGCCGGCGCACCGGTCGCGGCGCCCTCGCGCACGGGGATGCGCGGACCGGTCAGCAGCACGGGCCCGTCGCCTGTCCCGGCGGCCGCGCGCTCGGCGTCGGTCGCGGGGCGGCGCTGGCCGCGCTCGAGCACGTAGTCCTGGGAGTCGTCCGGGGCGGCGTCGTTGACGAAGGACCGGAAGCGGCGCAGCCGCTCCGGATCCGCGAGGGTCGCCGCCCACTCGTCCTCGTAGCGGCCCACGTGGCGCTCCATGGCGGCCTCGAGCTCCGCGCCGATGCCGAGGGAGTCCTCGACGACGACGGCGCGCACGTGCTCGATCCCGCCGTCGAGCTCCTCCTGCCACCGGGCCGTGCGCTGCATCCGGTCCGCGGTGCGGATGTAGTACATCAGGTACCGGTCGATGTAGCGGACCAGGGTCTCGTCGTCCAGGCCCTGGGCCAGCAGCTGGGCGTGGGCGGGGGTCGCCCCGCCGTTGCCGCCGGTGTAGAGGTTCCAGCCGTCCGTGGTGGAGATGACGCCCACGTCCTTGCCGCGGGCCTCGGCGCACTCGCGGGCGCAGCCGGAGACGCCCATCTTGAACTTGTGCGGGGAGCGCAGCCCCCGGTAGCGCAGCTCCAGCCGCACGGCCATGCCCACGGAGTCCTGCACGCCGTAGCGGCACCACGAGGAGCCCACGCAGGACTTCACGTTGCGCAGGGCCTTGCCGTAGGCCTGCCCCGACTCGAAGCCCGCGTCCACGAGCTCCCGCCAGATCTCGGGCAGCTGCTCGAGGCGCGCGCCGAACATGTCCACCCGCAGGGCCCCGGTGATCTTGGTGTAGAGACCGTACCTGCGCGCGACCTCGCCGAGCACGATGAGCTTCTCCGGGGTGATCTCGCCGGCCGGCACACGGGGGACCACGGAGTAGGTGCCGTCCTTCTGCATGTTCGCCAGCGCCCGGTCGTTGGTGTCCTGCAGGGCGCCGCGCCCGGCGTCGAGCACGTACTCGTCGCGCTGCGAGGCGAGGACGGAGGCGACCACGGGCTTGCAGATGTCGCAGCCCAGGCCCGTGCCGAAGCGGCCCACGACCTCGTCCCACGAGGACAGATCCAGGGCGCGCACGGCCTCGAAGAGCTCGGCGCGGGAGAGCTCGAAATGCTCGCACAGGGCCTGGGAGACCTCCACGCCCGCCTTGGCCAGCTCGAGGTCCAGGGTCTTCTTGAGCATCGGGATGCAGGAGCCGCACTGGGTGCCGGCCCGGGAGCACTTCTTGAGCTCGCCGATCTCGTGCACGCCGCAGGAGATCCGCTCGCGCACCGCGCCGGTCGTCACGTTGTTGCAGGAGCACAGCACGGCGTCGTCGGGCAGGTCGCCGGCCGGGGCGTCCCCGCCGGAGGCCGAGAGGTAGGCGCCCGGCTCGGCGGGCAGCTCCCGGCCCAGCAGCGGTCGCAGCGCGTTGTACGGCTCGGCGTCGCCGACGAACACCCCGCCCAGCAGGGTCCGCGCGTCCTGGGTCACGACGACCTTCTGGTACATCCCCCGCGCGGGGTCCGCGTAGACGACCTCGAGGCAGTCCGCGGTCTCCCCGTAGGCGTCGCCGAAGGACGCGACGTCCACGCCGGCGAGCTTGAGCTTCGTCGCGGTGTCGAAGCTCTCGAAGCGGGAGCGCCCGCCCGCGAGACGGTCGGCGACGATCTCGGCCATGGTGTTGGCCGGGGCCACCAGCCCGAGGCACTCCCCGTTCCAGGAGGCGACCTCGCCGATCGCCCACACGTGCTCCGCGGAGGTGCGGCAGGCCTCGTCGATCACCACACCGCCGCGCGGGGCGGTCCCGATCCCGGCGTTGTAGGCCAGCCGGTCCCGGGCGCGGATGCCGGTGGCCACGATGACCAGGTCCGCCTCGAGGTCGGGGGAGTCCCGGAACTCGACGGCGCACACCTCGCCGTCGGCCTTGCGCAGCCCGATCCCGCAGGGCCGCTCGCCCAGGTGCAGGCGCACCCCCCGGGCGGAGATCAGGGCGTTGAGGGAGCGCCCGGCGCCCTCGTCGAGCTGGGCGTTCATGAGCCACCTGCGGGAGTGCACCACGGTGGCCTCCGCGCCGAGCTCCTGGAGCCCCCCGGCGGCCTCGAGACCCAGCAGCCCGCCGCCGATCACCACGCCGCGGGGGGTGCGCCCGTAGTGGGCGCGCAGCCGCTCCACCTCGGCCCGGATCGCCGCGACGTCGGCGAGCGTGCGGAAGACGAGGGCGTGGTGGGCGCCGGGCACGTCGAGACGGGCGGCGTCCGAGCCGGTCGCGAGCACGAGCTCGTCGTAGGCGGTGACGGACCCGTCCGCCGCCGTGACGGTGCGCGCCGCGGGGTCGATCTCCCGTGCTTCCACGCCCTGGCGCAGGTCGACCCGCGGGTCCTGCCAGACGGTGCCGCCGCCCAGGGTGAGGTCGACCTCGCCGGCCGGGCCGGTCAGCGCCTTGGACAGCTGCACACGGTCGTAGGGCACCCACGGCTCGTCGGCGAACACGGTGAGGCGCACGTGGTGGTCCTCCGCGGACAGCACCGCCTCCGCGAAGCGGTGGGCGGCGGGGCCACCGCCGACCACGACGACGTGCTGCGGGGAGCGGGCGGTGAAGGGCGAGCGCGTCACGGGGACCTCCGGGAACGGGTGGGCGGGTGGGGCGTCGTCACCGACCCTAGGAGGCGGGGATTGCCCCGTGGTTGCCCTGCCGTTCCGGGGGGTTTTCGCTTTCCTCACCGCTGCCCGCGCCCTGCGTGAGCGGCGTTTGACCCGGCCGAAACGGTGGAGGAGCGCCCTCGAAACCCGGTCCGCCTAACGTCGGGCCCGACGTTGCCGAACCAGCAGGAGGCCCCCATGACCGAGACACTCCCGGAAGCCCCGACCCGTCCCGCCGCCGCGACGGCCTGGCACGACGTGTGCGCCCTGACGGACCTGGAGCCCCTGTGGGGCGAGGCCGCCCGGGTGGCCGGGCGCCAGGTGGCGCTGTACCGTCTGGACCCCTCGACGGTCCTGGCCGCCGACCACCGCGACCCCCGCACGGGGGCCTGCGTGATGGCGCGGGGCATCCTCGGGTCCCGCGGCGGGGCGGTCACGGTCGCGTCGCCCCTGCACAAGGAGGTCTACGACCTCGGCACGGGCCACTGCCTCAGCGGCGACGGCCCGGACCTGCCCGTGCACCCCGTCCGGGTGCGGGACGGGCGGGTCCTCGTGGCGCTGCCCTCCGCACCGTCCGCCGGTGGGGAACTCCCAGGGGTCCGTCCATAAGATGAGCGGGTGACACGACAGCGTCCCTTTCGCAATTCCCGGTGGCCGCGGTCCGCGCGGCGCCACCGCCACCGAGGCGTCGCCGTGCGGCGGCGCGGCCGGCGGTGGGTCGTCGCCGGCCTGGTGCTCGGCCTCGTTCTCCTGCTCGCGCTGGCCGTGGCGCTGGCCGCCCTGCTCGACCGGTCGGAGCAGCCCCCGCCGCAGCCGGGGACGCCGGAGACGCTCTCGTGCCACCGCTACGGCATGGACATGGACGTGCCCGTGCGCCGGCGGGAGGCCGCCGAGGAGCGCGGGCTCTTCGGCGCCGACCTGTTCGGGCCGGGGCAGCAGACCCGGGACCGCTTCGACCTCAGCTTCGAGCACGACGGGGTGACCAGCGGCTACCACGTCCTGGCGCAGGGCGTGGACTGGAGCCGGCCCGTGGGCGTGGTCTTCCGCCTGCACGGGGACGGGGCGTGGGAGTTCGAGAGCCCCGAGTACAACGTCTCGTGCCTGGCCGAGGTGGCGCGCGCCCACAACATGGTCCTCGTGGTGCCGCGCACCCCGGACCGTTCCGGGGACGCCACCTGGTGGGAGGAGCGCGAGCTCAACGCCGAGTGGTTCCGGGCGCTCGTCGAGGAGCGCCTGCTGGCGGACTACGACATCGACCGCTCCCGCACCTGGCTGACCGGCTACTCCGGGGGCGCCCAGCTCATCGGCCGGGAGTTGCTGGCCGACCACGTGGACCTCGTCCCCGGCGGCGGGGCGATCCTGCTCGGCGGCGGGCAGGGGCCCCGGGAAGCCGGGTCGGAGCCCACCCGGTCGCAGCTGCGCGGGCTGCGGCTGCACTGGGACGTGGGGCGGGACGACGACGGCACCGATCCGCGGGCGACCTTCGACGCCCTGGGCGCCGCCCGCCACGGGCACCGGTGGTACGAGGCGGCCGGCTACGACAACGTGAGCCTGCGGATCCGCGAGGGCGTGGACCACTTCGACCTGCCCGACGTGCGGATCCTGGACGAGGTCCTGACCGAGGCCGAGGAGGCGGCCGGGGAAGGCACCGGGGAGAGCACCGGGGCCGGGTAGCCCGGCCGGTGGCGCTGCCGGACGGCGCCCGCTGTTTGCAAATGTCACAGAAGGACACGAAGCACGTTCCCCGTCGCCGTCGTCCTCCGCTCCAGTACGCTGGGGTCCGCATCACTGTGCCTCCGGACCCCCGTGCGGGACCGGGCGCCGTGCCGGGGGGCGCGGTCGCGGACGACATCGGCGCGTGGGCACCGAACCGATCCGTCCGTGGGGGAGCCGCATGACCGCAGAACGAACGCCTCCGGCAGGGGCCGGCACGGACGCCGGTGCCCGCACCGACCGGACTGGGGGCGCCGCGGTGCGCGGCCGTGCCCCGTCCCGGCGGATCGCCGGCGTCGACGCCGCCCGCGGGTTCGCCCTGTTCGGCATGATCGCGGTGCACACCCTGCCCTGGTTCAGCGAGGAGGGGGAGCCGACCCTGGCCCTGACCCTGTTCGGGGGGCACGCCTCCGCCCTGTTCGCCACGCTGGCCGGGGTGAGCCTGGCCTTCACCACGGGCGGGCGCACCCCGTACACGGGGCGGCGACGGACCGCCTCCCGGTGGGCCCAGGTGGGCCGCGCCGCCATCATCGCCCTGATCGGGTTCCTGCTGGGCTTCCTGGTGCTGCCCTGGCACAACATCCTCGTCTACTACGGGGTGTTCTTCCTGCTGGCCCTGCCGTTCCTCGGCCTGCGGATCCGGCACCTCCTGCTGAGCGCCGCGCTGTTCGCCGTGCTCGCGCCCTTCCTCATGCAGTGGTCCCTGGACCGTCTGCCGGCCCACGAGTTCAGCAATCCGAGCCTGCTGGACCTCGTGACGGAACCGGGGAGCGTCCTGGCCCACCTCCTGCTGACCGGCACCTACCCGGCCCTGCCGTGGATGACGTTCGTGTGCGCCGGGATCGCGATCGGCCGGATGGACCTGGCGGACCGGCGCGTGCAGGCCGGCCTGGCCGCGGTGGGCGCCGTTCTCGCCCTCGCGGCCTGGGGGCTCGCCACGGTCGCGCTGAGCCTGGGCGGCCGGGAGGCCATCGCCGCGGCCACCCCTTGGATGAGCGAGTCGGAGATCGGCGAGGTCATCGCCTACGGCGCCGACCCGGAGCTGCCGACCACGACCCTGTGGTGGCTGCTCGTTCCCGGCGCGCACTCCAACACGCCGTTCTCGCTCCTCCTGAGCCTCGGCCTGGCAGCGAGCGCGCTGGGGCTGTTCCTGCTGCTGCCCCGAGCCGTGGACCGGGGGCTGACCCCGCTGGCGGCCATGGGCGCCATGACGTTCACCCTGTACGTGAGCCACCTGCTCGTCATGTGGCTCGAGCTGTTCTGGGACGCGCCCTACCTCTGGTTCTGGGGCCAGATCCTCGCGTTCGTGCTGGTGGCCGTGCTCTGGCAGCGCAGCATCGGCCAGGGGCCGCTGGAGAAGCTCGTCTCGGCGAGCACGAAGGCCATCGCCCGCCGGGTGCTGGCCCGGGGCGGGGACGGGACGGCGCCCCGGGCCCCCGTCGCCCGCTGACGCGCCCGGCGGGATCCGGGCTCAGACGCCCAGGGCGGTCCTGAGCTCGCGCCGGATCCGGGCGAGCTGCTCCGTGGCCGCCGCCCGCGCGGCCGGCAGGGCCGCCCGCTCCGGCACCGGGGCCACGACCTCCAGGTAGCACTTGAGCTTGGGCTCGGTCCCGGAGGGGCGCACGATCACCCGGGTGCCGTCGCGGGTGAGCAGGCGCAGCCCCTCCGTGGGCGGCAGCCCGGTGGCCGGGGAGGTGAGGTCCTCCACCTGCACGACCTCCGAGCCGCCCAGTGCCGTGGGCGGGGCGTCCCGCAGGGCCGCGCTCATCGCCGGGATGCGGCCGAGGTCGGCCACTCGGATGCTCAGCTGGTCGGTCGCGTGCAGACCGTGCGCCACGGCCAGCTCGTCCAGCACGTCCTGGAGCGTGCGCCCCTGCGCCCGCAGCTCGTCGGCCAGCACCGCCACCGCCACGGCGGCGCTGATCCCGTCCTTGTCCCGGACCACCTCGGGCGCCACGCAGTAGCCCAGCGCCTCCTCGTAGCCGTAGGCCAGGCCCGGCACGCGGGCGATCCACTTGAACCCGGTCAGGGTCTCCTGGTGGGCGAGCCCGGCCGCGGCGGCGATCCGCCCGAGCAGGCGGGAGGAGACGATGGAGTTGGCGAGCACGGCGTCGCCGCGGCCGGCGCACCGGGCCGCCGCGGCGTGACCCAGCAGCGCGCCGACCTCGTCGCCGCGCAGCATCCGCCAGCCGGCTCCCGCGCCGCCGGGCTCCGGGACGGCCACGGCCACCCGGTCCGCGTCGGGGTCGTTGGCCAGCACGAGGTCGGCGTCCCGGGCCCGGGCCGCCTCCAGCGCCAGGTCCAGGGCGCCGGGCTCCTCGGGATTGGGGAACGCGACCGTGGGGAAGTCGGGATCGGGCTCGGCCTGCTCGGCGACCACGTGGACGTCGGCGAAGCCGGCGCGCCGCAGCGCCTGCGCGGCGGTGCGGCCGCCGACCCCGTGCATCGGGGTGAGCACGAGCCGCAGGGCCCGTGCGGTCCGCGCGGGCGCCGGGAGCACCGCGCGGAGGTAGTCCTCCTCGACCGTCCCGGGCAGGACGGTCCACCCGGACCCGGCCCGGGGGATCCCGGCCACGGGGCCGGCGGCCGCGATCCGCTCGGCGATCAGCCGGTCGTGCGGCGCCACGATCTGGCAGCCCCGGGCCTCCGGCGCCACGGTGCGGCCGCCGAGGTAGACCTTGTACCCGTTGTCGGCGGGCGGGTTGTGGCTGGCGGTGACCATCACGCCCACCTCGGCCTCGAAGGCCCGCACGGCCCACGCGAGCACGGGGGTGGGCAGGGCCGAGGGCATCAGCAGCGTCTCGATGCCGGCCGCGGTGAACACCGCGGCCGTGTCGCGGGCGAAGACGTCGGAGTCGTGCCGGGCGTCGTAGCCGACCACGGCCCGTAGGGGGCGTCCGTCCGCCCCGGTCCCGGGGTCGTCGGCGGTCGGGTCGCCGGCGGTGGCCAGGACGTGGGCGGCCAGCCCGGCGGCCGCGCGCAGCACCACCACGCGGTTCATCCGCATCGGCCCGGCGCCGAGGGCGGCCCGCAGCCCGGCGGTGCCGAACTGCAGGGTCCCCGCGAAGCGGTCGGCCAGGTCCGCGCGGGCCGCGTCGTCGCCGGCCGCGGCCCGCGCGGTGAGCGCGGTCAGCTCGTCGCGGGTGGCGGGGTCCGGGTCGTCGGCCGCCCAGGCGCGCGCGGCGTCGAGGAGCTCGGGCTCGGTACGGGGGGCGGTGGTCATGGGGTGCTCTCCTGGTGCGGGTCCGGTGCGCGGCGTGCCGGGGCGGGGTCGCGGCCCCGGCGGGGTCCGGTCAGAGCCGGTCGACGATGCGGGCCAGCAGCTGCGAGATCCGGGGGCCGGCGGCCTGCCCGGCCTCGATGACCTCCGTGTGGGACAGGGCGGTCGCGGAGATCCCGGCGGCCTGGTTGGTCACCAGGGAGATGCCGAAGACCTCCATCCCCGCGTGCCGGGCGGCGATGGCCTCCAGGGCGGTGGACATGCCCACCAGGTCGGCGCCGAGGACCCCGGCCATCCGCACCTCCGCGGGCGTCTCGTAGTGCGGGCCGGGGAACTGGGCGTAGACGCCCTCGTCCAGGCCCGGGTCCACCTGGCGGGCGAGCTCGCGCAGCCGCGGGGAGTAGAGGTCCGTGAGGTCCACGAACGTGGCGCCCTCGAGCGGGGAGCGGCCGGTGAGGTTGAGGTGGTCGCTGATCAGCACCGGGGTGCCGGGGCCCCAGGACGGGTTCAGCCCGCCGCAGCCGTTGGTCAGGATCATGGTGGTGGCACCGGCGGCGGCCGCGGTGCGCACGCCGTGGACCACGGAGCGCACGCCCCGGCCCTCGTAGTAGTGGGTGCGGGCACCGATCACCAGGGCGTGCTTGCCGGCGGGGGTGCGCACGGAGCGCAGCGTGCCGACGTGGCCCTCGAGGGCGGGCCGGGTGAAGCCCGGGATCTCGGCGGCGGGGATCTCGGCGACGGTCTCGCCGATCAGCTCGGCCGCCTGCCCCCACCCGGAGCCGAGGGTCAGGGCGATGTCGTGGGCGTCGACGCCGGTGGCCCGGCGGAGGGCGTCCGCGGCCTCCCGGGCGAGCTCGAAGGGGTCGGTGCGGGAGGTGCTGTGCTCTGTGTCCACCCGCCCAAAACTACCGCATGGCCGCCGACCGGCCGGCGCCCGGTCCCGGGTCCGCCGGCGGTTCCCCGGCACGGTGGCACCTGCAACAATGGCCGGGTGACTGCACACAGCGAATTCTCCATCCAGAAGCTCGTCATCATCGGCGGCGGTCCCGGCGGGTACGAGGCCGCCCTGGTCGCGGCCAGCCTCGGCGCGGAAGTGACGATCGTCGAACAGCAGGGCCTGGGCGGGTCCGCCGTGCTGACGGACGTGGTCCCCTCCAAGACCCTCATCGCCTCCGCGGACGCCATGACCCGCTTCGCCGAGGCCGCCGACCTGGGCGTGCACGTGCGCGGCAGCAAGGACGGCAACGAGATCAACGACCTCGCCGTGGACCTGGACAAGGTCAACACCCGTCTGCTGCGCCTGGCCGCCTCCCAGTCGCGGGACATCAAGCGCGGCCTCGAGCGCGTGGGGGTGCGGGTGATCTCGGGCCGGGGCCGGCTGCTCAGCCCCACCTGCGTGGGGGTCACCACCGACGACGGACTGGAGTACACCCTCGACGCGCAGGCCGTGCTGCTGGCCGTCGGGTCGACCCCGCGGGAGCTGCCCAGCGCCAAGCCGGACGGGGAGCGGATCTTCAACTGGAAGCAGGTCTACCACCTGCGGGAGGTCCCGGAGCACATGATCGTGGTCGGCTCGGGCGTCACGGGCGCCGAGTTCGCCTCGGCCTACCGGGGCCTCGGCGCCGAGGTCACCCTGATCTCCTCCCGGGACCAGGTGCTGCCCGGGGAGGACCAGGACGCCGCCGGCGTCCTCGAGAACGTCTTCGAGCGCCGCGGGATGAACGTGCTCAACCGCTCCCGCGCCGACGCCGTGGAGCGCAGCGAGAAGGGCGTGGTGGTCACCCTCTCCGACGGGCGCAAGGTCGCCGGCTCGCACTGCCTGGTGGCGGTCGGCGCGATCCCCGCGACCGACGACCTCGGCCTGGACGAGGTCGGGGTGGCCCGCGCCGACTCCGGGCACATTAAGGTCGACGGCGTCTCCCGCACCACCGTGCCGGGCGTCTACGCCGTGGGCGACTGCACGGGGGTGCTCCCGCTCGCGTCGGTGGCCGCCATGCAGGGCCGGATCGCCGTGGCCCACCTCATGGGTGACGCCGTGAAGCCGCTGCGCACCCACCTGGTCGCCTCCAACATCTTCACCTCCCCCGAGATCGCCTCCGTGGGCGTGAGCGAGAAGGCGATCGAGGACGGCACCTACCAGGCCGACACGATCATGCTCAAGCTCTCCACCAACCCCCGCGCCAAGATGATGGCGGTCGAGGACGGGTTCGTGAAGATCTTCTCCCGCAAGGGCTCCGGCACCGTGATCGGCGGCGTCGTCGTGGGCCCCCGCGCGTCCGAGCTGATCTTCCCGATCTCGCTGGCCGTCACGCACAAGCTGCACGTCGACGACCTCGCCGACACCTTCACGATCTACCCGTCCCTCACGGGCTCGATCTCGGAGGCCGCCCGGCGCCTGCACGTGCACGTCTGAGTCCTGGCCCCACACGCCTGAGGGCCCCGATCCTGGACAGGATCGGGGCCCTCGGGCGTGTGGGGGCGAACGGGTCAGCGGCGGGTGACCACGTTCTCCATGTCGACGTCCTTGGTCTCCGGGGAGAACCAGAGCGCGACGAGGGTCAGCACCGCGCCGAACGCCAGGTAGAGCCCGACGGAGCCCACTCCGTAGCTCGCGTTGAGCGTCACGGCGACGTACGGGGTGATGGCGGCACCGAGGATCGACGCCGTGTTGTACGCGACGCCGGAGCCGGTGTAGCGCACGTTCGTGGGGAACAGCTCGGGCAGGATCGCGGACATCGAGCCGAAGGTCAGACCCATCAGGGTCATGCCGACGGCGAGGAAGAACAGCACGCGGGTCGTGCTGACGGCCTCCCCGGTCCCGACCGCGGCCGGGTCCATGAGCAGCCCGAAGCTCAGCCCGAAGAGCAGGATCACCGAGGTGATCACCAGCTGCGAGCTGCGCCGGCCGAAGCGGTCGGCGACCCACCCGGAGACGGGCACCATCGCGGCGAACAGGAGCACGGCGAGCAGCTGCAGCACCAGGAAGTCGCGGTAGGGGATGCCGAGGCCGCCGTTGGCGGGGCTGCCGATGCCGTAGGAGAGGATCCACGCGGTCATCAGGTAGAACAGCATGTAGGTGGCGAGCATGATGAACGTGCCCTGGATCATCTGCAGCCACGAGCCCCGGAAGGCCTCCACGAGCGGGGTCTGGACCTTCTCGCCCTGGTCCAGGGCCTTCTGGAAGACCGGGGTCTCCTCGAGCTTGAACCGCACGTACAGGCCGACGACCACCATGACCACGGAGGCGAGGAACGGGACGCGCCAGCCCCACGTGAGGAACGGGTGGTCGGTGCCCTGCTCGGCGACCGAGACGAAGCCCATCACGATGGTCAGCAGCAGGAAGAAGCCGTTGGCCAGGATGAAGCCGAACGGCGCGCCCAGCTGGGGCCACATGGCGGCGCGCGCCCGCTTGCCCTCCTCGGCGTACTCGGTGGCCAGCAGCGCGGCGCCGGACCACTCGCCGCCCAGGCCGAGGCCCTGGCAGAAGCGCAGGATCGTCAGGATGAGCGGGGCCCAGATGCCGATCGAGTAGTAGGTCGGCAGCAGGCCGATGAGGAAGGTGGCGATGCCCATGGTCAGCAGCGCGCCGATCAGGGTGGCCTTGCGCCCGATCCGATCGCCGAAGTGCCCGAAGATCACGGAGCCGATGGGACGGGCCACGAACGCGGCGGCGAAGGTCGCCATGGACGCGAGGAGCTTCGCCGTCTCGTCCTCGCCCGTGAAGAACAGGGCGGGGAACACCGCCACGGCGGCGGTGGCGTAGACGTAGAAGTCGTAGAACTCGATGGTCGTGCCCACGAGGGAGGCCAGGATGACCCGGCTGCGGGGCACGCGGGCGGACGGGGGGAGCGAGGGGGAGGGCGCGCCGGTGGCGCCCTGCCCGGTCACCGGAGAGGACATGGGGACACCTCAGTAGTCGCAGCGGCTGGGATCAAAGCTCCGATGGTAGTGCCGTGGTCCGCATCGTGGGTTTCCCATCTCACATCGTGGAACAAGCGGAGGGGCGCAGCTCCTGGACGGTCAGGGCGGCCCGGAGCTCCCGGCCGTCCGGGCCGAGATCGAGATCGAGGACGCGCCAGCCGGGCAGCGGCCGGGCGGGGAAGCGGCCGGTCCCCACGCGGTCCAGCGACGGGTCGCGGGACAGCCCCGTGCCCAGGGCCTTGAGCAGCGACTCCTTGCGCGCCCACACCCGCGCGACGACGGCGGGGCGCCGGCTCCGGAGCGTCCAGGCGAGCCGGCGCCGCTCGGCCGGGTGCAGGATCCGGGACATCTGCTCGGCCCCGGTCGAGTCGGGGACCCGCTCCACGTCGAGGCCGAGCTCCCGCGCCGCGGTGGCGAGCAGCACCTGCCCGCCGGCCGAGGACAGGGAGAAGTGCAGTCCGGGCACCGCGGGCTTGCCCCGCCGCCCGGCCGCACCCGGGGCCGGGCCCAGCGGCACCGCGGCCGGCTCCGTGCCGAGCCGCTCCGCCAGGACGGCGCGCAGCAGGCAGCGGCGGGCGAGGAACGCCTCGCGGTCCTCCGGGCGCCGGTAGCCGTCGCGCCGCGCCCGCTCCGCCGGGTCGAGCCAGTCGTCCTCGACCGTGCGGGCCCACGGCACGAGCTCGGGCAGGCGGGCCCGGACGAGGGCGACGTCGCGGGCCCGCCGGGGTGCCTCGAGGGTCTCCCAGCGCGGCGCCGGGGCGGCCGTCACCGCGGGGCGCTCACGGGCCGGTCCTCACCGCGGCCCGCCGGCCGCCGCGCACGCCTCGAGGTCGGCGAGCAGGCGGTCCCGGTGGTCGGCCAGGGGGTGGTGGCCGCCCGGGTACTCGCGCCGGTGCACCGGGCCCGTGCTGACCGCTCGCCAGGCCGCCATGCCGGCGGCGTCCACGCCGGCGTCCTCCGTGCCGCGCAGCAGCAGCAGGGGCGCCCGGACGGGCACCGGGAGCCTGTCGTGGGCGGCCGAGGCGCGCAGGTCCGCGCGCAGGACGGGCAGCAGCAGCGCCAGCAGCTCCGGGTTCTCCAGCACCGCCTCGGGGGTGCCGCCGAGCCCGCGCAGCCACCGGACCAGGGCGTCGTCCGCCCGGGGGTCGTGCGGGTCCAGGCCCCCCCGGAGCAGCTCGTCGTCGTCCACGACACCCGGGGCCGCCTTGGCGGACAGCACCAGCAGCGCCACCCGCGCCCCGTGCCGGTGCTCGAGGAGGGATGCGAGCTCGGCCGCGACGGCGGCGCCCATGCTGTGGCCCAGCACCACCAGGGGCACGGAGGAGGGCGCCCACGCGGCGGCGGCCTCGGCCGCCTCCCGGGCGAGGACGTCGATCGAGGCGGCCGCCGGCTCCCGGAAGCGGGACTCCCGGCCCGGGTACTGCACGCCGAACACGTGGACGTCGTCGCGGACCAGGAAGCGCCAGTAGCCGGCGGCCGCGCCCGCGGGCGGGCAGCACAGCACCCGCAGCCGGGGCGTCCGCCCGGAGGCGCCGCCGCGCAGCCGGTCCTGCGCCGAGAGGTCCACGAGGCAGCGCCCGGGCGCCGGTCGGGTGCTCATCGGGGACTCCGGGCCGCGGCGCTCAGGAGATGACGGCCAGGACGGTGCCGGCGGAGACGGTGTCCCCCGGGTTGACGGACAACCCCGAGACCGTGCCGGACCTGTGCGCGGTCAGCGGCTGCTCCATCTTCATGGCCTCGAGCACGAGCACGAGGTCCCCCTCGGCGACCTCGTCGCCGTTGTCCACCGCGATCTTCACGATGGTGCCCTGCATCGGGGAGCTCAGGCCGTCGCCGCTCGCCGCGGCGGCGGAGCCCCCGCGCGAGGACCGGGACTTGCGGGTCTTGGCCGCGCTGCCGTTGGGCTTGGCCGTGCCGGGGAGGGCGGGCAGGACCACCTCGAGGCGCTTGCCGGAGACCTCCACGACGATCGCCTGGCGCTCCCCCGCCTCCGGCGCCGTCTGCGGGACGCCCTCGAACGGCGGGATGGTGTTCCGGAACTCGGTCTCGATCCACCGCGTGTGCACCGAGAACGGGGAGCCGTCCGCCGGGGCGAACGCGGGGTCGGCGACGACCGCGCGGTGGAAGGGCACCACGGTGGGCATCCCCTCGATCCGCAGCTCGTCCAGAGCGCGGCGGGAGCGTTCGAGGGCCTGCTGCCGGGTGGCCCCGGTGACGATCAGCTTGGCCAGCATCGAGTCGAAGTTCCCCCCGACGGTCTCGCCGGCCTGCACGCCGGAGTCCACGCGCACGCCGGGCCCGCCCGGCAGGTCGAGGGCGGTGATGCTGCCGGGGGAGGGCATGAAGTGCCGCCCGGGGTCCTCGCCGTTGATCCGGAACTCGATGGAGTGGCCCCGGACCTGCGGGTCGTCGTAGCCGAGGGCCTCCCCGCGGGCCAGGCGGAACTGCTCCCGCACCAGGTCGATGCCCGTGACCTCCTCGGACACCGGGTGCTCGACCTGCAGGCGGGTGTTGACCTCCAGGAACGTGATGGTGCCGTCGCGGCCCACGAGGAACTCGCAGGTGCCCGCGCCCTGGTAGCCCGCCTCCCGGAGGATGGCCTTCGAGGAGTCGTAGAGCAGGCGGTTCTGCTCCTCGGAGAGGAAGGGGGCAGGGGCCTCCTCCACGAGCTTCTGGTTGCGCCGCTGCAGGGAGCAGTCGCGGGTGGAGACGACCACCACGTTGCCGTGGGCGTCCGCGAGGCACTGGGTCTCCACGTGCCGCGGGGCGTCGAGGAAGCGCTCGACGAAGCACTCGCCGCGCCCGAACGCGGCCGTGGCCTCGCGGACGGCGGACTCGTAGAGCTCCGGGATGTCGGCGCGGTCCCGGACCACCTTGATCCCGCGCCCGCCGCCGCCGAATGCGGCCTTGATCGCCAGGGGCAGGCCGTGCTCGTCGGCGAACGCGAGCACCTCCTCGGCGGAGCCGACCGGGTCGGTGGTGCCGGGCACCTGCGGGGCGTTCACCTTCTCGGCGATGTGCCGGGCGGCGACCTTGTCGCCGAGCTTGGCGATCGCCGCCGGCGGCGGGCCGATCCACGTCAGGCCGGCCTCGAGCACGGCCATCGCGAAGTCGGCGTTCTCGGAGAGGAAGCCGTAGCCCGGGTGCACGGCGTCGGCGCCCGAGCGGGCGGCGACGTCGAGGAGCTTCTCGACCACCAGGTAGGAGTCCGCGGCGGTGCTGCCGCCCAGCCCGTAGGCCTCGTCGGCCGTGCGCGCGTGCACGGCGTCGCGGTCGGGGTCGGCGTACACGGCCACGGAGGCGATGCCCTCGTCCCGGGCGGCACGGATCACGCGCACCGCGATCTCGCCGCGGTTGGCCACGAGCACCTTGGTGATGGGGCGGATGGCGCCGTCCGCGGGGCTGTTAGGGGTCACGTCTCACTCCTTGTCGAATCCTCGGATGCACTGTATTCCCCGCCGTCGTCAATCGCCCAACCGCCCGGCGGCAGGCCGGAAATGCGGCGGAGTTTCTGTAGGACTCCTACAAAGCCCGGACTCCGCTCAGCGGTGGGCCGCCCATAGCTCGGGGATGCCCACGCCCGCCCGGGCGAGCAGCGTGCGCAGGGTGCTGAGGCTCAGTCCGACGACGGCGTGCACGTCGCCCTCCACCCGCTCCACGAACGCCGCGCCCAGGGAGTCGATGGTGAAGGACCCGGCGACCTCCAGGGGCTCGCCGGTGGCCACGTAGGCGTCGACCTCGTCGTCGGACATCTGCGCGAAGAACACCTCGGCCCCGGCGGGCGCACCGCCGCTGAAGCCGGTGCCGCCGTCCGCCGCGGCCCGGGTGTCCACCAGCCAGTGGCCGGTGTGGAGCACCCCGGAGCGCCCGCGCATCGCGCGGATCCGGGCCGTGGCCGTCGCCGCGTCGAGGGGCTTGCCGTGCACCTCCCCGTCGAGCTCGAAGACCGAGTCGCAGCCGACGACGAGGGCGCCGGCCGCCGCCGGGAGCGCGGCCACCGCCTCGGCCTTGGCGCGGGCCAGCACCATCGCGGTCTCCTCGGGCGCCGTCACGCCGCGCTCGCGGACCACGGCGTCCTCGTCGACGTCGGAGACGAGCCGGTCGTGGGCGATCCCGGCGTCGGCCAGCAGCTTGGTGCGGGCGGGGGAGCGCGAGGCGAGGACGAGGCGGGGAGTCACCGCTCCAGGATACGCACGCGCCGGGCGGCGTCGGGTCCCGGGAGGGCCGGGTGCTCAGGGGCTGGCGATGAGGCTCTTCAGCTCGGGCGAGGGCAGGATGCCAAGCTCCTCGCCGAGGCGGCAGTGCAGCCGGTCGTACACGCGGTGCGCGCTGGCCCTGTTGCCCGCCGCGAGGTGTCCCTGCATCAGCAGGCGGTGGGCGCTCTCGCGGAGGGGCTCGATCGCGGCGGCGGCCAGCGCGGCGTCGACAGCCGTGGCGGCGTGGCCCGCGGCGAGGCTCAGCTCGGCCATCCGCTCCAGCGCGCGGACCCGGAGCTGCCGGGTCCGCTCCTGGTCGTGCAGCAGCCAGTCGTCGTACCAGCCGGGGAGCAGCTCCGCCTTGCCGAGCAGCTCGATCGACTCCTTGGTGTAGGGCGGGTCGGGAAAGGCGCCCGCCGGGTCGAACACCGCCGTCAGCAGGTGCACGTCGACCACGACGTCGCGCCGGAGCAGCACCGGGTCCTTCTGCCGGTCCAGCAGGTCCGGGAAGAGGTGCGAGATCTTCCAGATGCAGTTGCGCAGGTTCCCCGCGGCCTGCTCCTCCGTGCTGTCGGGCCACAGCTGGCCCGCCAGGTAGGACCGCGGCCGGGGATCCAGCAGCGCCAGCGCCGTGAGCAGGCGCTGCGCACGGTGCGGCACCTGCACGGCCACGCCGTCGCAGTGCAGCGCCCAGGTGCCCAGCAGCTGCAGGCGCCATGCGCCGGTCCGGGGCGGAGTCGTCGAGGGGGTCCCGTCCCCGCGGGGATGGTGCCGTTCCAGTGTCTCCAGCAATGTCATCTGATCCCCCTGTTGCCCCTCGACCGGCGCACGGCCTGCGCCGACGGCCGTGCCGCCTGCTCTCATGGTGGGGGACGCGGAGGCCGGCCGACAGGTGGGAGGTCCCATGTGAACGAATTGGAAGTGACTACCACGGAGTACTCGGTGAGGCGCCTGCCGGTTTCCTGGTCGCCTGGCACCGCTTCGCCGTCCGTTCCGGTGCGCAAACAGTGGAAGACAAGAATTTAACGCGAGAAGGACGGTGTCGCGACGACGTGGGGACGGTGCCGTGACGGCGGCCCGTGTTGACTCCTGATCGTCATAGCCGGACGAGTTGACCGAGACCGACGGGAGGAGGTGAATCACCATGAACGAAGTCACTTTCGGTGAGCTGGAGGTCCAGCGCGCGGAGCTGCTGCCCGCACGCGAGACGCTCTACACCTCGATCGAGGCCTACTTCGACTTCACGGCAGCGCTGGTCGAGGCGAGCAACGCCTCGCAGGCGCTCAACGTCCTCACGGAGGACTCCGACGCGTACAGCGAGGCCGTGCAGACCATCAACGTCGAGCAGTAGCCGTCAGGACAGCTGGACGCGCCCGGCACCACCGTTGCCGGTGGTGCCGGGCCCAGCGGAGAGGTGAGGACCATGGCAGGAGACATCCTGGGGCCGGACGAGCTCGCCGGCCAGCGTGCCGAGCTGCTCCCGGACCGGGAGACGCTGTGCATCAACATCAACGTGGCACCGGTGGTGGGCGTCAATCTGTCGTTCGCGATCAACGCCGCGACCATCGACTCGATCGCCTCCTCGGCGGCCGAGCAGGACCTCAGTTCGGTGATCGGCTGACGTCCTGACGTCGCCGACCCGGAACGGGAATCGGGAGGGGGTGAAACACCATGAACGAAGTGACCTTCGACGAGCTGGGAACCCAGCGCGCGGAGCTGCTGCCGGCCCGCGAGACCCTGTGGATGAACAGCCTCGACGTCTTCCTCGACGTCCAGGCGACACTGGCCGCGGTCAGCGCCGAGAACGTCTCGCAGGCCGTGAACGCTGCGACCGTGGACTCGTCGGCCGAGAGCTACGCCGATCAGTACATCAACGTCTCGCAGTAGCGCTGACGTTCCCCGGCAACGCCCGGCGCCGCCCCACCCGGTGGCGCCGGGCGTTGCCGGACCCGCTGTCCGTCCCGGCCCGAGTGAGGCGAGCATGACCACCGACATCGAACCCGCCCCGGCGTCCCCCGCCGGCCCGGCCCCGCGGTGGGCCCGGGCCGACGGCGTACAGCTGCTCGGCGCGGCCACCGGCTCCGGCCTGGTGGACCCCACCTACCTGATCAAGCGCGGGGACGGCCAGCTGCTCCAGGTCTCCGAGCTGCTCCACCTGGTGGTGCAGGAGCTCTCCCCGGGCCGGGACCCGCAGGACGTCGCCGAGGACGTCTCCCAGGCCTACGGCCGGCGGCTGACCCCCGAGGGCCTCCAGCAGCTGGTCCGCCGGACGCTGTGCCCGCTGGGTCTCGTCGCGGACACCGGGGCACCGTCCGAGGAGGGGGTCCAGCACCCCCGCGCGAACCCGCTGCTGTCCCTGCGCTTCCGCGGGACCATCCTCCCGGAGCGCCCCGTCAACGTCCTGGCGGGAGCGCTGCGTCCGCTCTTCCACCCGGCGGTCGTGGCCGTGGCCGTGGCCGCCCTCGTGGCGCTCGACGTGGTGCTGCTGATGCGCGGCGGGCTCGTGGACGCCGTGCAGCAGGTGCTGCAGGTCCCGGTGCTGCTGCTGGGCCTGTACGCCCTGCTGACGCTCGGGGCGCTGGTGCACGAGCTGGGCCACGCCACGGCGTGCCGCTACGGGGGCGCCCGCCCCGGCGTGATCGGCTTCGGCATCTACATCGTCTTCCCCGCCTTCTTCACCAACGTCACCGACGCCTACCGGCTGGGCCGGTCCGGCCGGCTGCGCGTGGACCTCGGCGGGCTGTACTTCAACGTCCTGTGCCTGCTCGCCGCCGGCGCGGCCTACCTGATCACCGGTCACGGCCTCCTGCTGCTCGTGGTCGTGATCATGCAGGTCGAGATGGTCCAGCAGCTGATCCCCACGCTGCGCTTCGACGGCTACTACGTGCTGGCCGACCTGGCCGGGGTGCCGGACCTGTTCGCCCGGGTGCGGCCGGTGCTCTCCGGTCTGCTCCCGGGACGGCCCACCCACCCGCTCGTGACCGAGATGAAGCCCGCCGCCCGGTGGATCGTGACCGTCTGGGTGGTCACGGTCGTCCCCACCCTGCTCCTCGCCCTGGTCTGGATCCTGGCCAGCCTTCCGCTCATCCTCGGCACGGCGGCCGACTCCGTGCGGCAGCACGCCGCGCTCGCGTCCCGGGCCTGGCTCGACACCGCTCCGGCGGAGTTCGTCCTGGCGGTGCTGTCCATCGTGCTGCTGGTGCTGCCGCTGCTCGGCCTGACCGTGCTGCTGCACCGGCTGAGCCGGATGCTGCTGCTCCTGGGCCGCAAGCTCGCCGCGCGGTGGCTGCCCGAGCGCACGCCGCCCCGGGCCGTCCCGGCCCGGCCGCCGGCGCAGCAGCGCCCGCCGCGGGGCCGGAAGCCGCCACGGCCGGCCCCGCGGCACCGCACGGTGCCCCTGCCGCCGCGGCTGACGCCACCGCGGCACCGTGTGTGGCCCGCCCCCGCGCTGCCCCTGGAGTGGCCCAGCCGCAACGCCGTGCCCGTTCCCGGCAGGGTCTCGGCGGCGGCGCGGCCGGCCGGCGGCGACCCGGCGTAGGCCGGGCCCTGGCGCATCGGCCGGTCACCCGTGCGGCGAGGTGCCGCGTTCCGGCGGAACGCGGCACCTCGGGAGCCCCCGGCCTAGAAGAAGCCCTGGGCGTCCTCGGAGTAGGAGACCAGCAGGTTCTTGGTCTGCTGGTAGTGGTCCAGCATCATCAGGTGGTTCTCGCGGCCGATGCCGGAGGACTTGTAGCCGCCGAAGGCCGAGTGGGCGGGGTAGTTGTGGTACTGGTTCACCCACACGCGCCCGGCCTGGATGTCCCGGCCCGCGCGGTAGGCGAGGTTGCCGCTGCGGGCCCACACCCCGGCGCCCAGGCCGTAGAGGGTGTCGTTGGCGGTGGTGATCGCGTCGGCGTAGCCGGAGAACCGGGTCACGGACAGCACCGGCCCGAAGATCTCCTCCTGGAAGATGCGCATCGAGTTCTCGCCCTCGAACACCGTGGGGGCGACGTAGAAGCCCTCCGCGAGGTCGCCGTCCAGGACGTTGCGCTCACCGCCCACGAGGACCTTCGCGCCCTCCTGCTTGCCGATGTCGATGTAGGACAGGATCTTCTGCAGCTGGTCGTTGGACGCCTGCGCGCCGACCTGGGTGGTGAGGTCCAGCGGGTTGCCCTGGACCATGCCCTTCACGCGCTCGACGCCGTCGCCCAGCAGCCGGTCGTAGATCCCCTCCTGGATCAGGGCCCGGGAGGGGCAGGTGCAGACCTCGCCCTGGTTGAGGGCGAAGAACGCGAAGCCCTCGAGGGCCTTGTCGTAGAAGGCGTCCTGGGCGGCGGCGACGTCCTCGAAGAAGATGTTGGGGGACTTCCCGCCCAGCTCCAGGGTCACCGGGATGATGTTCTGGGACGCGTACTGCATGATGAGCCGGCCGGTGGTGGTCTCGCCGGTGAACGCGATCTTGCGGATCCGCGGGCTCGAGGCGAGCGGCTTGCCGGCCTCCACGCCGAAGCCGTTGACCACGTTGACCACGCCGGGGGGCAGCAGGTCGCCGATGAGCTCCATGAGCACCATGATCGAGGCCGGGGTCTGCTCGGCGGGCTTGAGGACGACGGCGTTGCCCGCCGCCAGCGCCGGGGCCAGCTTCCACACGCCCATCAGGATCGGGAAGTTCCAGGGAATGATCTGCCCGACCACCCCGAGGGGCTCGTGGAAGTGGTAGGACGTGGTGTTGTCGTCGAGCTGGGAGAGGGTGCCCTCCTGGGCGCGGATCGCCCCGGCGAAGTACCGGAAGTGGTCGACGGCCAGGGCGATGTCCGCGTTGACGCTCTCGCGGACCGGCTTGCCGTTGTCCCAGGTCTCGGCCACGGCGAGCATCTCCAGGTTCTGCTCCATCCGGTCGGCGATGCGGTGCAGCACCAGCGCCCGCTCCGCCACGGGCGTCCTCCCCCAGGCCGGGGCGGCGGCCCAGGCGGCGTCCAGCGCCGCGTCGATGTCCTCGGCGGTGCCGCGGGCCACCTCGGTGAAGGGCTTGCCGTTGACCGGGGAGATGTTCTCGAAGTACCGGCCCTTGACGGGCGGCACCCACTCGCCGCCGATCCAGTGCTCGTAGCGGGGCTTGAAGGTGACCTTCGAGCCCTCGGTGCCCGGCTGCGCGTAGACGGTGGTGAGGGACTGGGTATCAACGGTCATGGTGGCCTGCTCCTTGTGCGGGACGGTGCGGCGGGTGCGGACGGTCCTCCCGCACCCGGTGTGACACCTGTCACGCTACGCCCAGGCGGGTTGCACGGACGTTGCACGCACCCCGGGGCAGCGGCCGGGCCGGCGCCCCGGTCCGCTCGGCGCCCCGGTCCGCTCGGCGGCCCGGGGTCCGGTGGAGCGGCGGCTCAGTCGCGCAGCCGCTCCAGCTCGAGCACCGCCCGGGCGCGGGCGGGGGAGCGGGCCGGCAGGAGGCGCAGCAGCAGGGCCCACGCCTCGGCGTCGTCGGCGGCCTCGGGCAGGGCCAGGTACTGGCGCACGGCATCGGCGGACCCGTCGGTCAGGACGGCCTCGCGCAGCAGCCGGGACAGGCGGTGGCGCAGCACCACGACCTCCGGGGCCTCGGAGTGCGGCAGCAGCGCGCCGGGGTACTCCCGCAGCGCCCGCCGGTGCGAGCCCCTGGCGAGCAGCTCGAGCACCCGCCCCGCGTCCGAGGGCAGGGCGGCGGGGAGCCGGTAGGGGCGGGAGGTGATCGAGGGCCCGCCCCGGGGCTCCAGCAGCCGCCGCAGGCGCAGCACCTCGGCCCGCACCGTGGTCTCCCGGGCACGGCCGGCCCACAGCTGTTCCGAGAGCTCCGCGGTGCTCAGCCCCGACCCGGCGCGGGAGAGCGCCAGCAGGATCTCGGCGTGGCGCTCGGTCAGCTCCAGGGGCTGCCCCGCCAGGACCAGCGCCGGCGGGGCGTCGCCGAGCACGCGCAGCAGGGCGGGCGGCGCGGAGGCGGCCGGTGCGAGGATCCGTGCTGCGGGCGCCCCCGGACGGGGCGGCGGCTCGCGGCGCAGGGCCAGGGCCAGCTCGGCCCGGGCGGCGCGCACCGCGGCACCGATCAGGGCCCGGGTGGCGGGGCCGGCGGCGGCGTCCCCACCGGTGAGGTCCACCGCCCCGAGCAGCTCTCCGGTGACCGGGTGCAGCAGCGGGGCCGCGGTGCACGACCACGGCCGGGCCTCGGGGTAGAAGTGCTGCTCCCGGCGCACGGTGACGGCCCGGCGCAGCACCAGGGCCGTGCCCGGGGCGTTGGTCCCCACGGCGAGCTCGGACCAGTCGGCGCCCTCGACGAAGCCCATGGCCTCCGCGCGCCGCCGGGTCTGCGCGCTGCCCCGGACGCGCAGCAGCACCCCGCAGGGGTCGGTGACCGCCACCACGAGACCCGTGTCCTCGGCCAGGGGGGTGAGCAGCTCGTCCAGCACCGGCAGCAGCGCCCGCAGCGGCGCGCCGGCGTCCCGGAGGTCGGCGCGGTCCAGCACCACGCGCGGGGCGCAGCGCTCGGGTGCGGCCAGGTGGTCCAGCGAGCGCGCCCAGGACATCCGCAGCAGCGGGTCCGGCGTCGGGCCCTCCGCCGCTGCGCCCACGCGCTCCACCCCCGCTCGATGCCGTGACCCAGGTCTCGTGCCGGTGCCCAGCGTAGCCCGGGACGCGTCCACGAAGAACGAGGGGCGGGGAACTGCCGGAATGCGACGGGCACTCCACCAGTTCCCCGCCCCTCGGGCGGGCCGGGCCGGTCAGCGGGCGGTGCCCACCGCGGCCGTCTCGGCCGGTGCCGCGCCGTCGGCCGGGGCCTCGGGCACGAACGGGTCCCCGGTGCGCGGGGCGTCGTAGAGCGCCCGGTCCAGCAGGCCCTCGCGGCGCGCCACGATCGTGGGCACCAGGGCCTGTCCGGCCACGTTGAGCGCGGTGCGGCCCATGTCGACGATCGGGTCCACCGCCAGCAGGAGCCCCACGCCGTCGAGCGGCAGGCCCAGGGTGGACAGGGTCAGGGTGAGCATCACGGTGGCGCCGGTGGTGCCGGCGGTCGCGGCGGAGCCCAGCACGGACACCAGGGCGATCAGCACGTAGTGGGTGACGTCGAGGTCGATCCCGTAGAACTGGGCGACGAACAGGGCGGCGATCGCCGGGTAGACCGCGGCGCAGCCGTCCATCTTCGTGGTGGCGCCCAGCGGCACGGCGAAGGAGGCGTAGGCCCGGGGCACACCGAGGTTGCGCTCGGTGACGCGCTGGGTCAGGGGCATGGTGCCCACCGAGGAGCGGGAGACGAAGCCCAGCTGCACGGCCGGCCACACGCCGGAGAAGTACTGCTTCACGGAGAGCCCGTGCGCCTTGACCAGCACCGGGTAGACCACGAACGCGACGATCAGCAGCCCGGCGTAGACGGTGGCGACGAAGGCCAGCAGCCCGCCCATCGAGGTCCAGCCGTACTCGAACACGGCCCGGCCGATCAGGCCCAGGGTGCCCAGCGGGGCCAGGCGGATGATCCACCAGACGACCTTCTGCACCACGGCCAGCGCGGCGCGGACCACGGCGAGGAAGGGCTCGGCGGGCGCGCCCACCTTCAGGGCGGCGATGCCGACGGCCGCCGAGACCACGAGCACCTGCAGCACGTTGAAGCCGAGGGCCGTCTGGACGGTCTCCGGGTCCACCACGGAGGAGGAGACCTGCAGGCCCAGGAAGTTGGCGGGCACCAGGCCCGTGAGGAAGGCCAGCCAGGACCCCTGGGTCCCCGAGTACTGCTCGGCGGGGGCGGCGGCGCCCGTGCCGGCGCCCGGCTGGACGACGAGGCCCAGGACGAGCCCGACCGTCACCGCGATCAGGGCGGTGATGCCGAACCACAGCAGGGTCTTCCAGGCCAGGCGGGCGGCGTTGGAGACCTCCCGCAGATTGGCGATCGAGGAGATCACCGCGGTCACGATGAGGGGGACCACGGCGGCCTTGAGCAGGTTCACGTAGCTCGTGCCGATGGTGTCCAGGGCGGTCATGAGCCAGTTCGGGTCCGTGTCGGGGTCGCCGCCGAGGGTGTCGGCGAGGGTGCCCAGCACCACGCCCAGGAGGAGGGCGATCACGATCTGCGGCCCGAAGGAGGTCGTCCACCGGGGCAGGCGTCGATTGCTTTCTGCGGAAATCATGTTCCTACGGTACGGCGGCGGACCGTACCACGTCGAGATCCGATGACGCGCAGGTCAGGTGGGGTTCATCACAGGCTCAGGGCGTATGCCAAGGTGTCCAGGCCCACCGAGCCGAGCCGGAGGGCCCGCGAGTGGAAGTCCTTGAGCCGGAAGCCGGGGCCGGCGGCGGTGCGGGCGCTGTCCCGCGCCTGCTCCCACAGCTGCTGGCCGACCTTGTAGGACGGCGCCTGGCCGGGCCAGCCCATGTAGCGCAGCCACTCGAAGCGCAGCATGGGGTCCTGCATCACGATGTTCGAGCGCAGGAACCGCCAGCCGTCCTCGGGCGTCCACACCTCACCGGGGCGGGCCCCGCCGAGGGCGTCGCCGAGCTCCCGGGGGATCCGGTACCCGCAGTGGAAGCCGACGTCGAAGACCACCCGCGCCGCCCGCAGCCGCTGGGCGTCGAGCATCCCCATCCGGGCCCCGGGGTCCTGGAGGTGGCCCAGCTCGTCCATGAGCCGTTCGGCGTACAGGGCCCACCCCTCACCGTGCCCGGAGACCCAAACGCCCATGCGCCGCCACCGGTTGAGCTCCCCGGAGTTGGCGAGCGCCGTCGAGAACTGCAGGTGGTGTCCCGGGACGCCCTCGTGGTACACGGTCGTGGTCTCCTCCCACGTGGTGAAGGTCCTCGTGCCCTCGGGGACGGACCACCACATGCGCCCGGGGCGGGAGAAGTCCGCGCTGGGCATCGAGTACCAGATGCCGCCGTCGTGGGTGGGCGCGATCCGGCACTCCAGCCGGCGCATCGGCTCCGTCAGCTCGAAGTGGGTCCCTGCGAGCGCGTCCACGGCGGCGTCGGAGAGCTCCTGCATCCAGGCCTGCAGGGCGTCGGTGCCGTGCAGCTGCCGGGCCGGGTCGGCGTCGAGGGCCGCCATGGCCTGGGCCACCGTGGCCCCGGGGGCGATCCGCCCGGCGAGGACCTCCTGCTCCGTCACGACCGCCCGCAGCTGCTCCACGCCCCACGCGTAGACCGCGGCCGGGTCCAGGACCGCGCCCAGGAACTCCTGCAGGCGCAGCGCGTACACGTCCGGGCCCACCGCGTCCGAGCGCGGGGCGTCCGCGGCGAGCTCCTCGCCCAGCACCCGGGCGAGGTCGAGGTAGGCGCGCCGCGCCGCCGCGGACGCCTCCCCGACCTCCCGGCGCAGCCCCTCGGGGACGCGCGGGCCGCGGGCCAGCCGGGCGAAGAAGCCGTGCTCCGCCGCGTAGCCGCCGCACTGGCGGGCGGCGCTGCGCAGCTGCACCACGGAGGCGCAGCGGCCCCGGGCCCGGGCGTACCGCAGGCCCCGCACGTAGGAGTCCACGGCCCCCGGCACGCTGCGCAGCCGCCCGGCGATCTGTGCCCAGTCCTCGGGGGTGTGCCGGGGCAGGTCGTCGAACACGTCCCGGATCTCCTGGACCGGGCAGGAGATGTTGTTGACCTCCCAGCCCCGCAGCCCCTCCTCGTGCAGGCACAGGTCCAGGCCCAGCCGCTCGCGCAGCGCGTGCGCGGTGATCCGGTCCACGTCGTCCACGGGGGCCACGCCGGTGAGCTCGGCCAGCGACGCGCGCACGGCCTCGGCGCGGGCCTCCAGGCCCTCGGGGCCGAAGTCGCGGTACTCGGTCCCGCTGCCGCGGAAGCCGTGCACGGTGGCCTGGGCCGGGTCCAGCTCCATGGCCCGCCGGAACCAGCGCTCGGCCACGGCGTCCACGGCCGTGGACTCGCGGAGCCCGGTGCCGAGCGGCGGCAGGGGGGCCGGTCCGGATCCGGCGGCGGACGTGGCGTCGGGCCGTGGTGTGCTCATGCACGCCACAGTAGCGCCGGGCGCCGACCGGACCGGGCGCCCCGGCGGCCGCCGCGGTGCCGGGCTCGCCGATCCGGGCTCACTCCTCCCGGCTCACCCCGCCGGGCTCACTCCTCCGGCTTGGAGCGCCGCCACGCGCCGCGGCCGGGGCGCAGGCGCAGACCCAGCCGCATCCGGCGGAACTGGTCCCGCCGGCCCGGGCCGCCCCTGCCGGAGGCGTCGCCCTCCTCGGCACGGGCGAGCAGGACCGCCGTGACGGCGGCGACCTCCTCCGGGGTCGGGCTGCCGGCCACGAAGCGCAGCGCCGGGGCGCCCTCGACGGGCTCGGGGGCGCTCACAGCGGGATGTTCCCGTGCTTCTTGGCGGGCATCGTGGCGCGCTTGTCGCGCAGCGCCCGCAGGGCCTTGAGCACCTGGACCCGGGTCTCGGAGGGGGAGATCACCGCGTCCACGTAGCCGAGCTCGGCGGCCTGGTACGGGTTGAGCAGGCTCTCCTCGTACTTCTGCACGAGCTCGGCGCGCAGGGCCTCGACGTCCTCGCCGCCGTCCGCCGCGGCCTTGAGGTCCCGGCGGTAGAGGATCTCCACGGCGCCCTGGGCGCCCATCACGCCGATCTGGGCGGTGGGCCAGGCGAGGTTGACGTCCGCGCCGAGCTTCTTGGAGCCCATCACGATGTACGCCCCGCCGTAGGCCTTGCGGGTGATCAGGGTGACCAGCGGGACGGTCGCCTCGGCGTAGGCGTAGAGCAGCTTCGCCCCGCGCCGGATGATGCCGTTGAACTCCTGGTCGGTGCCGGGCAGGAAGCCGGGCACGTCCACCAGGGTGAGGATCGGGACGTTGAACGCGTCGCAGTGGCGCACGAACCGGGCGGCCTTCTCGGAGGCGGCGATGTCGAGCGTGCCGGCGTACTGCATGGGCTGGTTGGCCACGATCCCCACGGTGTGCCCCTCGATCCGGGCGTAGCCGATCATCACGTTGGGGGCGTAGAGCGCCTGCATCTCCAGGAAGTGCCCGTCGTCGACGACGGCCTCGATCACCGCGCGCATGTCGTAGGGCTGGTTGGCGGAGTCAGGCACCAGCGTGTCCAGGGCGGCGTCGAGGTCCGTGACCTCGTCCTCCTGGTCGTGGTCCAGCAGCGGCGCCTCCTGCAGGTTGTTGGCCGGGAGGAACTCCAGCAGCTCGTGCACGAAGTCGAAGGCGTCCTGCTCGTCCTCGGCGAGATAGGTGGCCGTGCCCGTGGTCGCGTTGTGCTGGCGCGCCCCGCCGAGGGTCTCCATGTCCACCGACTCGCCCGTGACCGTCCGGATGACGTCGGGGCCGGTGATGAACATGTGCGAGGTCTTGTCCACCATCACGATGAAGTCGGTCAGGGCGGGGGAGTAGGCCGCCCCGCCCGCGCACGGGCCCATGATCAGCGAGATCTGCGGGACCACCCCGGAGGAGCGGACGTTCATGTTGAAAATGTCGGCGAACATGGCCAGGGAGGCCACGCCCTCCTGGATCCGGGCCCCGCCGCCGTCGTTGATCCCGACGACCGGGCAGCCGTTGCGCAGCGCGAACTTCTGCACCTTGACGATCTTCTCGCCGTTGACCTGGGACAGGGAGCCGCCGAAGACCGCGAAGTCCTGGGAGTAGACGGCCACCAGGCGCCCGTCCACCGTGCCGTACCCGCTGACGACGCCGTCCCCGGGCAGCTTCTTGGACTCCATGCCGAAGGCGGTCGAGCGGTGGGTGGCCAGGGCGTCGAACTCCACGAACGAGCCCTCGTCCAGGAGCAGCTCGACGCGCTCGCGGGCCGTGTTCTTGCCGCGGGCGTGCTGCTTGTCGATCGCCGCCCGGCCCGCAGGGGCCTCGGAGCGGGCCCGGCGGTCGTGGAAGTCGGCGATCTTGCCGGCGGTGGTCGTCAGGTCGTGGGTCATGGCACCTCGTGGTCTGGTACGCGGCCGTGCCTGCCGGGTGCGGTGGCCCGGTCCGGGGCGGCCAGGGGTCCTGCTCACTCTAGTCCGCGCGCGCGGCACCCCCCGTTGTAGAAGTCCTACAAAAACGGCGCGGGGGGCGCCGCGCGGCGCTCAGCCGACGCGGCCCAGGACCACCTTCCAGGGCCGGACGGTCCGCTCGGTGACCACGCCGTGGCGCACCAGCGGGTCCTCGTCGGTGAGCCGCTCGACCTCGCCCGCGTCCTCGGCGGTGAAGACCAGCAGCGCCCCGGCCGGGCCGTCGTCGCCGTACGGCCCGGAGGCCAGCAGGTGGCCCTGCGCCACGAGCCCGCCCAGGTACTCGCGGTGCTCGGGCCGGCGCGCGGCCAGGACGTCGGCCGGGCCGCCGTAGACGTAGGTGACGGCGAACGTCGTGCGGTTCTCGGCTGCGCTCACGATGGCTCCTGTGGGTCGTGCCGCGCTCCGCCGCCCGGCCGGGCGGCGGTGCACCCGGGCGGTTCCCGGGGAGCGCGGCTATTACTGTGGACGTCATCCGACACTACGCGGACGGTGCCCGGGCGCACAGCACCGGCCGTCCGGCGCCGCCGGAGACCACCGACCCGAGGAGAACCGTGCCCGACCCCCGCGCCGCCGACCTGCGCGCCCCCGCCGTGCTCGCCGCCCTGCAGGAGCTGGGCACGGGGCGGATCGAGGTGCTCGACGAGGTCGGCTCCACCAACGAGCACCTGACGGCCGCCGTCACCCGGCAGGCGCGCGGCACGGAGCCGGCCCGGCCGTGGACGGACCTGTCCCTCGTGCTGACCGGCCACCAGAGCGCCGGGCGCGGCCGGCTGGACCGGGTGTGGACCACCGAGCCCGGCACCGCCCTGACCTTCAGCGTCCTGCTGCGCCCGGCCGACGGGCGCGGCCGGGCGGTGCCCACCCAGTACTTCCCGTGGCTCACGCTGCTGATGGCCGCCGCCGTGGTCGAGGCCCTCGACCGCCTGGCGGGCGCGGGGGCGCGGATCAAGTGGCCCAACGACGTGCTCGTCGACGGGCGCAAGCTCGCGGGCCTGCTCGCGGGCCTGGTCCTGGACCCGGACCGGCCGCCCGCCGTGGTCCTGGGCACGGGGATCAACGTGTCCCAGGACGAGCTGCCCGTGGCCACGGCCACGTCCGTGCGCCGGGCCACCGGCCACGACGTCGGGCGCTCGGACGTCCTCGTGGCCGTGCTGGGCGCCTTCGTGCCCCTCTACCGGCAGCTCTGCGCCGATCCGGCCGCCGCCACGGGACCCGGCGGGCCGCTGCGCCGCCTGGTCGCCGAGCGCACGGAGACCCTCGGGCGCTCCGTGCGCGCCGAGCTGCCCGGCGGCCACGACCCCGTCACCGGCACGGCAGTGGGGCTCGGTCCGCACGGCGGCCTGCTCCTGCGCGACGGCGCCGGCGCGGAGCACGAGGTGACGGCCGGGGACGTCGTGCACCTGCGACCGGCCCCGGGCGCCCCCGGGAGGGCCTGAGCGTGCCCGCCCGGCCCGTCCTGCAGCCCGGCGAGCGGGTGCTCGTCGCCACGCGGGCGCACGGCGTGCGGCTGCTGCGCCCCTTCCTCGTGCTGCTGCTCACCGTCTTCGCGCTCTCGCTGGCCCAGCGGGCGCTCGAGCTGCGCTGGCGTCCCGTGGCGGAGCCGTGGACCACGGTGCACGCCGGACTGGACCTCGCCCTGCTCGTGGTGGCCGGCTGGGTGGTGCTGCGCAGCTGCCTGCGCCCCCTGCTGCGCTGGTGGCGCACCCGCTACGTGCTCACCACCCGCCACCTCGTCCTCCAGCGGCCCGGCGGGGGCCGGCAGGACGTGGCGCTGCCGCTGGAGCGGCTGCACCGGGTCGGCGTCGAGCGGGCCCGGGGCCCGTCCCTGGGCCGGCGCGACGGGCGGGTGGTGGCCGACTTCGGGCCCCTCGGCGGGCTGCGGCTGGAGCACGCCCCGGAGGCGCACCGGCTGGCCGAGCTGGTCCGGCGGGCCGCCGACGAGCGGCGCGCGGGCGGGCCCGGATCCGCCGGGGATGCGCGTGAGCGGCGTCCCACTAGAGTGGAGCCGGACGCGGTCGTGGCACCACGCCCGGACCCGTCCGCCCCCTCGCGCCGACCGTGGGGGCGGCGGACCGTCCCCCAGGAACAGGAGTGACGCGTGGCCAGTGAGGACCCGGAGCGCCGGGGCGAGCCGGCGCTCGGCCCCCAGACGGAGCAGCTGAACCTGAACCTGCACAACCCCGTGCAGGCGAACCTCTACCGCTCGGACGAGTCGAAGGCGGCCGTGCAGGCCCTGGAGCGGACCCTCCTGGGCTCGGAGCGCGGCCTGCGCCGCCGCGAGGCCGCACGCCGCGGCGGGCTGTCCCTGCTGTCCTCGCGGAAGGTGTGGCGGGCGCTGGGCTTCCCGAACCTCACCGACGACGACGTCTGGTTCACCGAGCAGGACTCCGAGGCCCTGCGGGTGCTCTCCACCATGGTCCTCGAGGAGAAGGTCACCGAGGAGGCGGCGCTGTCCCTGGTCCGGTCGATCGGGCAGATGACGGACCGCATGGTCGTGTGGCAGGTCGAGGCCCTCGTCGAGGACATGGTCGTGCACGGCGGCATGACCGACGCCGCCGCCCGCCGGCAGCTGCTGCACCTGCTCCCGGACCTCATCGACGCCATCGAGAAGCTGCTCGTCTACTCGTGGCGGCGCCAGATGAACGCCGCCGTGCAGCGGCTGGCGATGCGCGTGGAGCGCCCGGACGGCTCCACCGCCACCGGCCCGACCGACGAGGACGGGGCGTCGTCCATCCTCCCGCTCGCGCGCGGGGTGGGCTTCGCCGACCTCGTCTCCTACACCTCCCTGTCCCGGCAGATGAACGAGCGCACCCTGGCCAACCTCGTGCAGCGCTTCGAGCAGCGCTGCGCCGAGGTGATCGCGGTGGGCGGCGGCCGGCTCATCAAGACCATCGGGGACGAGGTCATGTTCCTCGCCGAGTCCCCGCAGGGCGGGGCCCAGATCTCCCTGGCCCTGTCCCGTGCCATCCGCGACGACCCCGAGCTCCCGCAGGCCCGGGTGGCCTTCGTGTGGGGGCGGGTGCTGCCGCGGATGGGCGACATCTACGGTCCCACGGTGAACCTGGCCTCCCGGCTCGTGGCGCTCACCGACCCGGGCTCCGTGCTCCTGGACGCCTCGACCGCCGCCGTGCTCTCCGGCGACGACCGGTTCATCCTGCTCCCGCAGGCCACGCGCAACGTGCGGGGCTTCGGCGACGTCCAGCCCGTCGCGCTCTCCCAGGGCGTCGGTCCCGGGCTGGAGGTCGACTTCGAATGAGCGCACCTCTCGTCATCCGGGCCGGAGCGGCCACCGACCGCGGCCTGCGCCGGGAGTCCAACGAGGACGCCCTGGTGGTCACCGCCACGATGTGCGCCGTGGCGGACGGGATGGGCGGGCACGAGGCCGGTGAGGTCGCCAGCGCCCTGTGCGTGCGCACGCTCGGCGCGTCCCCGCTGTTCCGGCTCGAGGACTTCAGCGACTTCGAGGTCCAGGAGCCGGAGCCGCCCCTGGACATCCTGCGCTTCCGGGCCACCGTGGAGCGGGAGCTGCGGCTGGACCCGGAGATCCCCAACGAGGCGATCGAGGCGGTCCGGCGCGTGCGCTCGGTGCTGTGGCAGGCGGACCAGCACATCCAGCAGGCCTGCGAGGGCCGGGCGGGGACCACGGTCACCGGGGTGTGGCTGGCGCAGGTCGACGGGCGCATGCTGTGGCTCGTCTTCAACACGGGCGACTCCCGGACCTACCGCCTCGTGGCGCCCGGGGCGGGCCCGGACGGCGCCCCGGCCCTCGAGCAGCTCACCGTGGACCACTCCGAGGTGCAGTACCTCGTCTCGATCGGCCAGCTCACCTCCGCGCAGGCGCTGGTGCACCCGCGGCGCAACGTGATCACCCGGGCCCTGGGCACCGGCCAGGTGTGGGAACCGGACGTGTGGGTGCTGCCCGCCCGGCCCGGGGAGCGGCTGATGCTGTGCTCGGACGGGCTGACCAACGAGCTCAGTCCCGCCCACATGGCCCGGGTGCTGAGCTCGGTGCCGCACCCCAGGGAGGCCGCCGACGTCCTCCTGCAGGCCGCCCTGCGCACCGGCGGACGGGACAACGTCACGGTGATCGTCGCCGACGCCGTGACGCCGGAGGAGTACGCCGCCGGCGTCTGAGCGGTGACCGGGGGCGTGGCCGGGCCGGGGGCACCCGCTCCGGCGGCGGTGTCCCCCGCAGCGGGTACGACATCCCCCCAAATGGGGCGATCATGAACCGTCACAACGGGTCATCCGCCCGGTCGTCGTACCTACCTTGGGGAACATGGTTGTGTCGCGCCGTTCCCTGCTCCGCTCCGGGGCGCTGCTGGCGGTCTCCGGGGCCCTCGGCAGCACGCTCGTCCCGCCCGTGCCGCAGGGCCCCGGGTTCGTGCTGTGGGGCTCGTCCTCCGCCGCGGGCGGCCTGCACCGCGAGCGCCCGCCCGGTCACGCCGCGGTGCGCGTCCACACCCTCCTCGCGCGACTCCTGGGCGCACCCGGCACCTGCCGGGCCGTCGGCGGCGACGAGTCGTGGCAGACGCTGGCGATGCGCAGCCACGACCACCCGTACCGGCCGGACCTGGGCTCGAGGGGCTGGCGGCTGCCGGCCGCGGGGCAGGTGATCGTCCCCACCGTCGACGGGCGCGTGCCGAGTGAATGGATCGCCCTGCCGGGCACCGTCTCCGGGGTCGCCTGCTCGATCCGGGCGGTGGCGGACCGGGCGGGCACGGTGGTCCTCCGCCGGGACGTCCCCGGACCCGAGGTCGAGGTCGGGCCCGGGCCGGCGAGCTGGTGGCACACCGGCCTGGAGGGCCGCCACCGCGGGCAGGCCCATCTCTTCTGGACGGGCAAGAACAACATCGAGGACCCCGGCGGGGTGCTCGCCGACACCCGGGCGGCCTGGGGGGTGGAGCCGGCCCGGTCGGTGGTGATGGGCCACTGGCACACCTACCGAGACCGCCGCGGCACCGCCGGCTGGGAGCAGGTGCGCGCCGTCAACGCCGCCTACCGCGCGGAGTACGGGCCGGCCTACCACGACACGATGGAGGACCTGCGCGACCCGCGGCTGTGGGCCCTGCCCGCGCTGCGGCCCCACCGGATCGGCACCTCCGCGGAGGACCGGCGGTGGCTGGCCCTCGGCCTGCCGCCGCGCTCGGTGGTCGGCAGCGACCGCAAGCACCTCAACGCCCTGGGCAACACGATCGTGGCCCACGGGCTGCACCGGTACCTCACCGGCCCGGCCGGGCTGTTCCGAGCCGTCCCCGCCGGTGACCCCTTGTCCGCGGGCGCCGCGGGGAGTAACCTACAACCAAATGGTTGTAGGAAATGAGCTGACGAACGACGAGGTCGACCGCATCTTCCGGGCGCTCGCGGACGCCACCCGGCGGGACATCGTGACGCGGGTGCTGCGGCAGGAGCAGTCGGTCTCCGCACTGGCGGGCCACTACGCGATGAGCTTCGCGGCGGTGCAGAAGCACGTGGCGGTGCTCGAACGGGCCTCGCTGGTCACCAAGCAGCGGCGCGGGCGCGAACAGGTGGTGCACGCCGAGCCGGGCACGCTCCACCGGGCGGCCCGGCTGCTGGAGTCCTACGAGGAGCTCTGGCACGGGCGCGCCCGCCGCATCGACGACCTCCTCGCCGAGGAGGTGCCCCCCGGGGGCCGGGGGGCGGAGTAGGAAGGAACCAGGACATGCCGGTCATCGATGTGCAGAGGGACGTGGAGGCGCTGAGCCTCACCTTCGTCGCCGAGTTCGACGCGAGCCTCGAACGGGTCTGGCAGGTGTGGGAGGACCCGCGCCGGCTCGAGCGCTGGTGGGGGCCGCCCGAGTGGCCCGCCACCTTCGAGCAGCACGAGCTCAGGCCGGGCGGGCGGTGCCGCTACCACATGACCGGTCCCGGCGGCGAGAAGGCCCGTGGCTGGTGGGCGGTCACCGCCGTGGACGCCCCGCACCGCCTCGAGTTCGACGACGGCTTCGCCGACGAGCGCGGCGAGGCCGACCCGGCCATGGGCACCACCCACGCGGTCGTCACGCTCGAGGACGTCGGCGGCCGCACCCGCATGACCACGCACTCCACCTTCGAGAGCGCCGAGCAGCTGGAGCAGATGCTGGCCATGGGCATGGAGGAGGGCATGCGCCAGGCCATGGGCCAGATCGACGACCTCCTCGCCGGATCGGACCGGACCGGGGGCGCCGCCGCCGCGCACTGAGCGCCGCCCGCCCGGCCGTGCGGCACGACGACGCCGCCCCGGAGCCCCCGGGGCGGCGTCGTGGCCGTGGGCCCGGCGTCAGGCCTGCTGCGCCTCCGCCGCGGCGGGCGGAACCGGGCCGGCGGCCGGGTCCCCGGGCTGCTGCCCCGTGACCTGCCCGGTGACCTGCCCGGCCGGCGGGTCACCGGCGGCCCCGGTGCTCGCGGCCCGTCTCGCCGCCAGCTTCCGCGGCTTGAGCTCGAGCCGGCGCTCGTGCTTGCGCTCGGCCCGCCGCTCCGCCTGCTTCTCCGCCCGGCGCTCCTTCCTCCGCTCGTCCGTCGCCTCGTCGGCGGCCTTCTCGCCCGGGGCGCCGGCGGCGGTGGTCGCGGCCTCCGTGCGCGGCGCCCGCTCCTTGACGGGCGCGCTGCCCGAGGCGCGCAGCCGGCGGTAGTGCTCGGCGGCCTCCTCCTGGCGCTGCGCCTCGATCCCCGTGGCGATCTCGGCCCGCAGGTGCTCCGGAGCGAGCTCGAACGCCTCGACGAGATCGAGCGCGTACGGGCGCAGCCGGGCCAGCAGCCGGTCGATGTACTCGTCGAGGCTGCGCCCGCGCCGCATGGACAGCCGGCCGTAGGAGAGGTACCACGCGAGGTTCTTCTCGATCAGCCGCAGCCCGAACACGTCGCGCAGCCAGGTCAGCACCGTGCGGGTGCCCGGGTCCTCGACCTGGGCCAGGCCCCGGGTGAAGGCCTCCCACTGCAGCAGCTCCGCGTGGGCGCGGGCCGTGGCGATGATCCGGTGCTGGTTCCGGTTGAACAGCGCCGCGGCCTCCGCGCGGGGCAGCTTGGCGCTGGGCCGCAGGTTCTCCGCGATCTCCGCGACCATGGTCTCCACCCGGTCCGTCAGCAGCGCGTGCTGGGCGGACTCGTCCCGCAGGGCGTTGACGGAGCGGCGCACGTCCCCGGTGTCGCGGAACGCCTGCCCCAGCTTGCGCAGCCCCGAGCGATGGTAGGTCGCCTCGGTGGCCCGGCCCGCCACGTAGCGGGCCATCACCCCCATGTCCACCTGCTTGAACTCGTCCGCCCAGTCGGAGAGCAGCCGCTTGGCCACGAGCTGCAGCAGCACCGTGTTGTCGCCCTCGAACGTCGCGTAGATGTCGAGGTCGTGCCGCAGGGAGGTCAGCCGGTTCTTCGTCAGGAAGCCCGCGCCGCCGCAGGCCTCGCGGCACTCCTGCACGGTCTCGAGGGCGCTCCACGTGGACAGCGCCTTAAGCGCCGCGGCGAGGGTCTCGAGGTCCTGGCGGTTCTCGTCGGTGTCCTCGCGGCCGGAGAAGACGCCGTCGTACTTGTCCAGCAGCTCCTGGTGGGCGAAGTGCATGGCGTACGTCTCGGCGAGCCGGGGCAGCAGCCGGCGCTGGTGCTGCTGGTAGTCCAGCAGCACCTCCTCCTGGACGTCCGAGGACGCGTTGAACTGGCGCCGCTCGATGCCGTAGCGGATCGCGATGGTCAGCGCGGCCTTGTTCGCCAGCACCGCCGCGCCGTCCAGGGAGACCCGGCCCTGCACGAGGGTGCCGATCATCGTGAAGAACCGGCGGCCCGGGCTCGCGATCGGCGAGCTGTAGGAGCCGTCGGCGGCCACGTGGCCGTACTTGTCGAGCAGGTGCGTGCGCGGGACGCGGACCCGGGTGAAGTGCAGCCGGCCGTTGTCGATGCCGTTGAGCCCGCCCTTGTGGCCGTCGTCCTCGCCGCCGACGCCCGGCAGGAAGCGGCCGTCCTCGTCGCGGATGTCCACGTAGAAGGCGTGCACCCCGTGGTTGACGCCGAGCGTCACCAGCTGCGCGAAGACCACGGCGGCGCGCCCGTGCAGGGCGGCGTTGCCGAGGTAGTCCTTCCACGCGGCCTTGAAGGGGGTGTGGATCTCGAACTGCTCGGTGGCCGGGTCGTAGGTGGCCGTGGTGCCGATCGAGGCGACGTCGGAGCCGTGGCCGATCTCGGTCATCGCGAACACGCCTGGGGTCCGCAGGTCACGGATGTCCGGGAGCCACCGGCGGTGGTGCTCCTCGGTGCCGAGGTTGAGCACGGCGGAGCCGAACAGGCCCCACTGCACCCCGGCCTTGATCTGCATCGACGGGTCGCCGAGCAGCAGCTCCTCGAAGTTGGAGACGTTGCCGCCGGGGTCGTCGTGCCCGCCGTACTCCTTCGGCAGGCCCCGGCTCATGGCCCCGTGCTCGACCAGCAGGTGCAGCTGGCCCAGCACGCGCTCGCGGTGCTCGTGGTGGGTGAGGCCCGGCCGGTCGTGCAGCCGCTCGTCGAGCAGCATCCGGCGGGTCTGCCGCCGGACCTCGGCCCAGCGCCCGAGCAGCACCTCGCCCAGCGCGGCGACGTCGACGGCGGGCGCCGTGAGGTCGGTGGTGTCCGCGGTGGCGCGGACGGGTCGGTCGACGGTGGTGGTCATGCTCGCTCCTGTCGTGGGTGACCGGCGGTGGCCGGTGCGGTCACGGGGTGGACGGGCCGGCCGGGGTTCGCCCGGCCCGGGACGGTGGTCAGGTGGAGGGCTGCTCCGGCACGGGCGCGCCGGGCGGGCGCAGCCCGTCGACGGCCCAGCCCACGATCAGCTCGGTCATCCGCTCGCGGGACGGGCGCTGCGCCCCGCCGGGGGTGTTCATCCAGGCCTCGCCGGCGCCGCGCACCATTCCGATCGTGGACGCCGCCCAGTAGCCGAGCACCGGCTCCTCCAGGCGCTGGGCGGCGGGGGAGTGGCGCACGTGCGCCTGCGCCAGCAGGGCGGTGACGGACTCGACGAACTCCTGGATCACGTAGCGCTCCCCGTCGGCCTCGTCCTCGTCCTTGCCGGCGCGATCGCCGCGGGACCGCTCGGCGCGGTGCCGCTCGTGGCGGGAGCGGCCGGAGTCGGGCGGCAGGGCCACGACGAAGCGGTACACCGCGGCGGAGCGCTCGATGCCGAGCAGGTACTCCGCGACCATCGCCTCGACCGTGTCCTCGAAGCTGCCGGCCGCGCGGGCCGCCTCCTCCAGCCGGTCCCGCATCCGGGTCACGGTGTACTCGCCGACGGCCCGCTGCAGCCCCGCCTTGTCCCCGAAGTACCGGTAGTACACGGACTTGGACGTCCGGCACGCGGACGCGATCTCCTCCATGGACGCCTGCGCCCCGAGCTCGTCCACGGCGCCGCGGGCCGTGCGGATGAGCTCCGTGCGCCGCTGGGCGCGGTGCCGGGCCCAGCGGGAGGACCTGCCGTCCACGGCGGGCGCCGCCGCCTCGGAGTCGGCGGGCTCGGGAATGTCGACGTCTTTCACGATACCCAGAGTATCAGGTATTGTCGTTCGTGACGTGATCGTCATCACAACACCACCGAGGAGTTCCCTGTGACCGAGTCCACCCCCGAGCAGACCGCCGACCCCACCGCCGAGCGCACGACCCCCAGCGGCGCCGAGCGCACGGGCGTGACCCGCCGCGCCGTCGTCGTCGGGGCCAACCGCATCCCCTTCGCCCGCGCCCACGGCGCCTACGCGAGCGCCGGCAACCAGGACATGCTCACCGCCGCCCTCGACGGCCTCGCCGCCCGCTACGGCCTCGCCGGCGAGCGCATCGGCGAGGTCGCGGCCGGCGCCGTGCTCAAGCACCCCAAGGACTTCAACCTCACCCGCGAGTCCGTGCTCGGCTCGGTCCTGGACCCGCGCACCCCCGCCTTCGACGTGCAGCAGGCCTGCGCCACCGGGATGGAGGCCGTCTCCACCCTGGTCAACAAGATCCGGCTGGGCCAGATCGACTCGGCCGTCGCCGGCGGCGTGGACTCCGCCTCGGACGCCCCGATCGTGGTGAGCGAGGGGCTGCGCCGGGCGCTGCTCCAGCTCAGCAGGGCGAAGACCACTTCGCAGAAGCTCAAGGCCCTGGCGGGGCTGCGCCCGGCCGACCTCAGGCCGGTGGCCCCCGGCACCGGGGAGCCGCGCACGGGCCTGTCCATGGGCGAGCACCAGGCGCTCACCACCGCCCGCTGGGGCATCTCCCGCGAGGCCCAGGACGAGCTCGCCGCCGCGAGCCACCGCAACCTCGCCGCGGCCTACGACCGCGGGTTCTTCGACGACCTCGTCACCCCGTTCCGCGGGGTGTCCCGGGACAACAACATGCGCCCGGACAGCTCCGTCGAGAAGCTGGCGGGGCTCAAGCCGGTCTTCGGCAGGTCCCTCGACGCCGAGGCGACGATGACGGCCGGCAACTCCACGGCGCTCACCGACGGCGCCTCCACCGTGCTGCTCGCCTCCGAGGACTGGGCGGCCGAGCACTCCCTGCCCGTGCTCGCCGACGTCGTGGACGTCGAGGCGGCCGCGGTCGACTTCGTGCACGGGGACGAGGGGCTGCTCATGGCCGGCGTCTACGCCGTCCCCCGGCTGCTGGCCCGCCAGGGCCTGGCCCTGGACGACTTCGACTTCGTGGAGATCCACGAGGCGTTCGCCGCGACCGTGCTCTCGGCCCTCGCCGCGTGGGAGGACGAGCAGTTCGGCCGCGAGCGCCTCGGCCTGGACGGCGCCTTCGGCACCGTGGACCGCAGCCGGCTCAACGTCACGGGCTCCTCCCTGGCGGCCGGGCACCCCTTCGCCGCGACCGGCGGCCGCATCGTCGGGACCCTGGCCAAGCTGCTGCGCGAGCGCGCCGACGAGACCGGGCGCCCGGCGCGCGGGCTCATCTCCGTGTGCGCCGCCGGCGGACTGGGCGTCACCGCGGTCCTCGAAGCCCGCTGACCCCCGTCCCCGCGGCCCCTCCACCGACCAGCACAGCAAGGACTCCTTCCATGGCAGACACCTATCTCGACCTCGTCAGCTCCGCGCCCGGGGCGAAGCTCGCCCGCCAGCTCGGCCTGCCGGCCCCGGCCCGGCTGCGCCGGCACCGGGCGGGGGCCCCGCTGGTCCCCGGCCCCGTCCTCGTGCTGGGCCGCGGGGAGGAGGCGGACCGGATCGCGGGGACCCTGCTCGGCTGGGACCTCGACGTGCGCCGCCACCCCGAGGACGTCCACCGCTTCGGGGCCGTCGTGCTCGCCCTCACCGAGCTCGCGGAGCCCGCGGACCTGACCGAGCCCGCGCTCGGCCTGGGTGCGGCGCTGCGCTCGCTCGCCCCCGGCGGCCGGGTGGTCACCGTGTCCCGGCCCGCGCCGGGCATCGGCGCGGGCGCGGCCTCGGCCACCCCGGCGGCGGCCGAGCCGCTCGCCCCGGCCGTGGCCGCGGCCCGCCAGGCGGTGGTGGGCCTGCTGCGCTCCGTGGCCCAGGAGATGCGCGGCGGGGCCACCGCCAACGGCGTGCTGCTCGCCGAGGGCGTGGCCCCCGAGGCGCCGAGCGTGCTCGGTGCCCTGCGCTTCCTGCTCTCGGGGCGCAGCGCCTTCGTCTCCGGGCAGTTCCTCACGGTCGGCGACGATGCCGGGCAGCTGCCGGTCGACTGGGAGGCCCCGCTGCGGGGCAAGGTCGCCGCGGTCACCGGCGCGGCCCGCGGGATCGGCGCCCGGATCGCCCGCACGCTCACCGAGGCCGGTGCCCGCGTCGTCGTCGTCGACGTCCCCGCCGCGGGCGAGCCCCTCGCGGCGCTGGCCAACGAGATCCGTGCCGTGGCCCTCCAGCTCGACGTCACGGACGAGCGCGCCGGGGAGCGGATCCTCGCTCTCGCCCGGGAGCGCTTCGGCCGCCTCGACGTGGTGGTGCACAACGCCGGGATCACCCGGGACAAGCTGCTGGCCAACATGGACGAGTCCCGCTGGTCCTCGGTGCTCGCCGTGAACCTCGAGTCGCAGCTGCGGATGAACGAGCAGCTCCTGGCGGGCGAGGGGCTGGGGGAGGCCCCGCGGATCGTCTGCCTGGCCTCCACGAGCGGGGTGGCCGGCAACCGCGGCCAGACGAACTACGCCGCCTCCAAGGCCGGGGTGATCGGGATGGTCGCGGCCACGGCGCCGCGGCTCGCCGCCCGCGGCGGCACCGTCAACGCCGTGGCCCCCGGGTTCATCGAGACCGAGATGACCGCCCGGATCCCGGCGGCCCGCCGCCAGGTGGCCCGCCGGCTGAATTCCCTGCAGCAGGGCGGGCTGCCGGAGGACGTGGCGCAGGCCGTGCTGTTCCTCGCCTCGGACGCCGCCGGCGGCGTCAACGGACAGACGCTGCGCGTGTGCGGGCAGAACCTGGTGGGGGCGTGAGCATGGACGGCACCCCGCGCGAACAGGTGGTCCTCACCGACGTCCCCTCCCTCGGCGGGCTCTACGCCCGTGCCGCGGCCGGGGCCGCCGGCGGGGCGCTGACCCGCGGCCTCGCGGCCCGGCGGCCCGGCCGCCGCCCCGGGCCGCCCGCGCTGCCCGCCGTGGAGCACGTGGTCGAGGGCGTGGTCGTCGACGCCCCCGGGCACGAGGCGTTCTGCCGCACGGTCGGGGCACCGCTGCGGGAGGGCCCGGGCGGGACCGAGGCGTTCTCCGGCCACCTGCACGCCCTCGCGTTCCCCGTGGCCATGAGCGTGCTCATCCGCCGGGACTTCCCGCTGCCGGTGCTGGGCATGGTGCACCTGGCCAACGAGGTCGAGCACCGCGGCGCCGTCGCGGTGGGGGAGGACCTCACCGCCACGGCGCACGCCGAGCGGCTGCGCCCGCACCGGGCCGGGGCGCAGGTCGACGTCGTCGCCCGGTTCTCCCGGGAGGACGGCGAGGTCGTCTGGACGGGCCGCTCGACCTACCTCGCCAAGGGCGTCCGCGTGCCGGGCACGGCCGACGACGCGCCGCGCCGGGAGATCGTGCCGCCCGCACCGACGGGGCGCTGGCAGCTGCCGGCCGGAACGGGGCGGGACTACGCCGCCGTGAGCGGGGACTGGAACCCCATCCACCTCTCCGGGCCCACGGCCCGGGCGCTCGGGATGAGGGGGACGATCGCCCACGGCATGTACTCCGCCTCCCGCGCGCTGGCCGAGGTCGGGGTCCCGGCCGGGACGGCGTTCCGCTGGACGGTCGAGTTCGCCGCCCCCGTCCTGCTCCCCGGCACGGTGGCGGTCGCGGTCTCCGACGACGGGCGGGGCGCGCAGTGGCGGCGCTCCGACTACGTCGGCTGGGACCCCCGCCGCGGCCGCCCGCACTTCACGGGAGCGGTCGAGCGGCTCGGGCCGTGACCGGCCGCCCGCCACGTCCGCTGAGCCCCCAGGGGCCGCCCCTGCCCACGCCCCGGGTCTCCGAGCAGTGGTGGCGGGACGCGTGCTTCGTGCACTGGCGGACCGACCCGGCCCTGGTGGCCCCGCTGCTGCCCCGCGGGGTCCGCCCGGACCTGTTCGACGGCCACGCGTGGGTGGGCCTGGTCCCGTTCCGGATGGAGGGGGCGGGCCTGCTCGGACGGGGCGGCGTCCCGTGGCTCGGCAGCTTCCTGGAGCTCAACGTCCGCACGTACTCGGTGGACGACCAGGGCCGCCGGGGCGTGGTGTTCCGCACGCTCGAGGCCGAGCGGGCGGCGGTCGTGCTGGGGGCCCGGGGCCTGCTGGACGTGCCCTACCGCTGGGCCCGGATGCGCTTCGCCCGGGAGCAGGATGCCCGCGGCCGGACCGTGCTCGACTACCGCAGCCGGCGCCGCGGACCGTCCCGGCGGAGCCGCCCGGCGAGCCACCTGCGGGTGGCGGTGGGGGAGCGGATCGACCGGCCCGAGCCGCTCGAGGTGTTCCTCACCGCGCGCTTCGGGCTGCACACCCCGTGGTGGGGCCGGCCCCTCTGGGTGCCCAACACCCACGGTCCGTGGCCCCTGCACCGCGGCGAGCTCCTGGCGCTCGAGGACTCCCTGGTGCAGGCTTCGGGGTTCCGGGAGCTCGCGGCCCGGCCCCCCGACAGCGTGCTGTGCTCCCCGGGCGTGCGCACGGGCTTCGGGCTGCCGCTGGGCCTGGGCGACCCGCGCTGAGCAGACGGCGCCGGACCGGCACCGGTCCGGCGCCGTGGCGCCGCGCCGAGCGTGTCCGGAGCGTGGGCCACAATGGTCGGGTGAGCCCACAGCACAGCACAGACGCCCGTCCCGTCGACGCCACCGGTCAGGACCTCAACCCGGCCCCGCCGCGCGAGGACCTCAAGGAGGAGTACGCGGAGCTCGTGGAGCGCGTGCGCCGGGCCCGGACCGCCTACTACGTGGAGGACGCCCCCACCGTCCCGGACGCGGAGTACGACAGGCTCTACCGCCGGCTCGAGGAGATCGAGGCGCTCAACCCCGAGCTGGTGGCCAACGACTCGCCCACCCAGGAGGTCGGCGGGGAGGTCTCCGCGGCGTTCGCCCCGGTGACCCACCTCGCGCGGATGTACTCCCTCGAGGACGTGTTCTCGATCGACGAGCTCACCGCCTGGATGGACAAGGCCGCCGCCGCGATCGAGGCGCTGCCCGACGCCCCGGACTCCGCGTGGCTGACCGAGCTGAAGATCGACGGGCTGGCCGTGAACCTGCTCTACCGCGACGGCGAGCTCGTGCGGGCCGCGACCCGCGGCGACGGCACGACCGGCGAGGACGTCACGCACAACGTCCGCACCATCGCCACCATCCCCACGACCCTCACCGGCGACGACCTCCCCGAGGAGGTCGAGATCCGCGGCGAGGTGTTCATCTCCTCCCGGGACTTCCGCGCGCTCAACGAGGCGATCGTCGCCGGGGGCAGGGCACCGTTCGCCAACCCCCGCAACGCCGCGGCGGGCTCCCTGCGGCAGAAGGACCCCGAGGTCACGGCCCGGCGCCGGCTGTCCATGTACGTGCACGGCATCGGCGCGGCCACCGGCCTGCGCGCGGACACCCAGTCCGGGGTCTACGCGCAGCTCGAGCGGTGGGGCCTGCCCGTCAGCCCGTACTGCCGGGTGCTGTCCTCCACGGAGGAGGTCCTGGCCTTCATCGAGGAGTTCGGCCGCCGCCGCCACGACCTCATCCACGAGATCGACGGCATCGTGGTCAAGGTCGACGACCGCCGGACCCAGTTCCGGCTCGGGCACACGTCGCGGGTCCCCCGCTGGTCCGTGGCCTACAAGTATCCGCCGGAGGAGGTGCACACGAAGCTCAGGGACATCCTGGTCAACGTGGGCCGCACCGGGCGGGTCACCCCGTTCGGGCTGATGGAGCCCGTGCGGGTCGCCGGGTCCACGGTCGAGATGGCGACCCTGCACAACCAGGACGTGGTGAGGGCCAAGGGCGTGCTCATCGGGGACACCGTGGTGCTGCGCAAGGCCGGCGACGTCATCCCCGAGATCGTGGGACCCGTGGTCGCCCTGCGCGACGGCACCGAGCGGGAGTTCGTGATGCCCACGCACTGCCCGTCCTGCGGCACCGAGCTGCGCCCGGCCAAGGAGGGCGACGTCGACATCCGCTGCCCCAACGCCCGCAGCTGCCCCGCCCAGCTGCGGGAGCGGGTCTTCCACGCCGCCGGGCGCGGCGCCTTCGACATCGAGGCCCTCGGCTACGAGTCGGCGCTCGCGCTGACCGGTCCTGACGAGCCGGCCACGCCGCCGCTGACCAGCGAGGCCCAGCTGTTCGACCTCGCGCCCGAGGACCTGCGCGAGGTCCGGATCCGGCGGGAGAAGAAGTCCCGCGGCGCCCCCACGGGCGAGACCGAGCTCGTGCCGTACTTCTGGACCAAGGGCACGGCCAAGAAGCCGTCCGAGCCCACCGCCACCACCCGCAAGCTGTTCGAGGAGCTGGAGAAGGCGAAGTCCCAGCCGCTGTGGCGGGTCCTCGTGGCGCTGTCCGTCCGGCACGTGGGGCCCACCGCGGCCCGCTCCCTGGCCACCGCGTTCGGCTCGATGCAGGCCCTCCGCGACGCCGACGAGGAGACCCTCGCCCAGGCCGACGGCGTGGGCCCGGTCATCGCCGCCGCCCTCACCGAGTGGTTCGCCGAGCCGTGGCGGTGCGAGATCGTGGAGCGCTGGGCGGCCGCGGGCGTGCGGATGGAGGACGAGGTCGACGAGTCCGTGCCCCGCACCCTAGAGGGGACCACGGTGGTCATCACCGGCACCCTCGAGCGCTTCAGCCGGGACTCGGCGAAGGAGGCCGTCCTGGTGCGCGGCGGCAAGGCCTCCGGGTCCGTGTCGAAGAAGACCCATTTCCTGGTGGCCGGTGAGAGCGCGGGCACCAAGCTGGACAGGGCGGAGCAGCTCGGCGTGCCCGTGCTGGACGAGGCGGGCTTCGAGCGCCTCCTGGCCGGGGGACCGGACGCCGTCGCGCCCGACGGTGCGACGGACGGCGCGGCAGACGGTGCGGCGGAGAGCGGCCCGGCGGACGGGAGCACGGCACAGGACAGCACGGCACAGGACAGCGCGGCCGACGCCGCAGGCGACGAGGACGGGGAATGAGCATGGGACGCCACGACGACGTACTGGAGGGCCTGGGCCCCACCGGCGGGGAGCTCGAGGAGCTGCTGGAGCTGGCACTGGCGGCCGCCGAGGCCGGCGCCGAGGTCCTGCGCGGCCGGGATGCCGACCGGCTCGGCGTGACCGGCAAGTCGGAGGCGGGGGACTGGGTGACCCGCTTCGACGTCGCCGCCGAGCAGGCCGTGCTGCGCACCGTCCTGGACCGGCGTCCGGACGACACGGTGACGGGCGAGGAGTCGGGCACGCACCGCCCGGAGCAGCCGTCCGGGATCCGCTGGTCGGTGGACCCCCTCGACGGCACGACCAACTTCATCCGCGGCATCGTCTACTACTGCACGTCCGTGGCCGCCGCCGACGCCCAGGGCAACTGGCTGGTGGGCGTGGTCAACGCCCCGGCCCTGCGCCGGACCTACTACGCGGTGCGGGGCGCCGGGGCGTGGCTGGAGGCGGACGGGGCCACCCGGCGCCTGGCCGGCCCCGAGCCGGACCGGCGGGGACGGGTCTACGGGACCGGTTTCCCCTACGACGCCGACCGGCGCGAACGCGAGTTCCATACTTTCTTGAGCACAATGCGGCAGTACACGGACATGCGGCGTCTGGGTTCGGCCGCGCTCGACCTGTGCATGGTGGCCGACGGGACCCTCGACGGATACGGCGAGCAGGGCCTGCACGAGCACGACTGGGCCGCCGGCGCGCTCATCGCCGAGGAGGCCGGAGCGCTCGTCGAACGACCCCGCCTCCCCTCCCCGGCCGACGGCGAGGTGCCGGTCGCGGACCGTCTCGCGGCCTGGATCACCGCACGTGAACGGGGCATTCCGGGCTGAGACGGGTGCGGCGGACGCCGGCCCGCCCCGTGTGAGATGGCTCTCGTGACTTGACCGAGACAAAACCGTTGCCATAGCGTGACCGAAGAAGCGTTCTTCCCGAGGGTCCGCCCTCCGCTTCGGGAGCACGTGCTCCTCTCGCCGGCGTCCGTCACGGGCCGGCAACCCCACGCAGACCGGAAGTGTTATACCTCACCCCGGTTGCAAAGGGGTAGCGCAACGGAAATCGTTACGCTACCGTGATAAACAGCTTCCCCGAGGATTCCCTCCGGGGATCCGGTGTGCCTGGAGTCCGATCTCCGGCGCGCCACGAACTCATGCTAGGTGCTGCCGTAACACCGCACGTCGTCTGAAGGGCAGCCACCTGTAAGCACTTACCCGACCACACCTTGACGGGTAGACGACGGCGCGAAGACATCCGGGGACGGAAACGAGCGCAGGTGGCCCAAGGGAGCATCATGACCAACACCTCCGCTGTTCGTCGCAACGTCCGCCGCGGTGCCGCCGCCCTTCTCCTCGGCGGAACCGCCGTGGGCGCCATGGCCCTCCCGGCCAACGCCGCCCCGGGCTCCACCTGGGACCAGCTCGCCGAGTGCGAGTCCGGTGGCAACTGGAACACCAGCACGGGCAACGGCTTCTCCGGTGGCCTGCAGTTCACCCCGTCGACCTGGGCCGCCTTCGGCGGCCAGGGCGCCCCGCAGGACGCCTCCCGCGAGCAGCAGATCGCCGTGGCCGAGAACGTTCTCGACGGCCAGGGCTGGGGCGCGTGGCCCGCCTGCTCGGCCAAGCTGGGTCTGAGCGGCTCCGCCGCCCCCTCCGCCAACCCGATGGGCTCCGCCTCCGCCGTGACCCCGCAGTCCGTCCAGGCCCCGGTCGAGGCCGCGCCGGCCCCGGTCAAGGCCGCTCCGGCCCCCGTGGCCGCCCCGGCCCCGGCCGTCGCCCCCGCCGCTGCTCCGGCGCCCGTCGCCGCCCCGGCCCCCGTGGTCGACTACGTCGCCCCGGCCGTCTCCGTGGCCCCGGCCTCCGTGGCCGGCGAGTCCTACACCGTGGTCGCCGGCGACACCCTCTCGGTCATCGCCGCGAAGCTGGGCATCGAGGGTGGCTGGGAGGCCCTGGCCGCCGCCAACGCCGGCAGCATCGCCGACCCGAACCTGATCTTCCCCGGTCAGGTGCTGAACATCCCCGCCTGATCCGCTCCAGGACCGGCACCGCGCGGCCGCGACCGCGCACCAGCACGACGAAGGGCCCCTCCGCCACGGAGGGGCCCTTCGTCGTGCCCGGCCGGGTGCCGGGGCGGCACGCTCAGAGCCACAGCCACCGCTCGGCGGGCTCCACCGTCGCGTCGCCGAAGCTCACGGAGCGCTCCGCGCCCCTGACCCGGTACGGCTGGACGACCAGCAGGGCCTCGCCCTCCCGGTGCTGGGCCTCCACGGCCACCGCGGTCTGCCCGGAGCGGTCCGGCAGGGTGACCGGGAAGGCGACCCCCGCGCACAGGATCTCGTCCCGCAGCTGCGCGGCCTTCTCCCGCAGGGCCTCCAGGGCGGCTTCGGGGGCGAGCTCCTCCGCCTGATCCGCGGACAGGGCGTCGAGCTCGAACTCGCCGTCCTTGCGGGCGGTCACGAGGAACGCGGGGAACGCCCCGTGCTGGGCCAGCTGCTGCTCGGCCACGGCCTGCACGTGGGCCATGATCGTGTCGATCGTCGCGGCGGCGTCCTTGCTGACCCGCTGGCGCCACGCGTTGGCGGCGTCCGCCGCCGACGTCGCGCGCGTGGTCCTCCCGGACCGGGCACCGTCGGTGCGCTCCTTCTTGGCCCCGCGGGCCTTCTTCGTGCGGGCGGGGGTGCTCTTGGCCATGTCCGGGTGCTCCTGTGTGGTGGGTGGGCGTGCCTCCAGGGTATGCCCCCGCGGAGGGCCTCCGCGCGCGCGGAGGGGCGAGCCCGCGCGGCTAGACTGGACCGGAAACCACCCCGACCACGAGCAGGAGTGCGCATGTCTGCGATCACCCGCGAGCAGGTCGCCCACCTGGCGAAGCTCGCGCACATCGAGATGACCGAGGAGGAGCTGCGGTCCATGGCGACGGAGCTCGACCTCGTCGTCGACTCGGTCGCGTCCGTCAGCGAGGCCGCCGGCCCGGACGTCCCGGCCACGAGCCACCCGATCCCGCTGCACAACGTCTTCCGGGACGACGTCGTGGGCGACACCCTCACCGCCGAGGAGTCGCTCCGGAACGCCCCCGACGCCGCCGAGGGCAAGTTCAAGGTGCCCGCGATCCTGGACGAGGGGTAGCCGCATGACGAACACCGGTACCCCCCAGGGCGTCGTCGGCCTCTCGGCCGCCGAGCTCGCCCGGCAGCTCGCCGCCGGAGAGGTCAGCTCCGCGGAGGTCGTCCAGGCCCACCTGGACCGCATCCAGGACACCGACGGCGCCCCCGTCGACCCGTCCGACCGCAGCCGCGGCAAGGCCGGGCTCAACGCCTTCCTGCACGTCAACGCCGAGGAGGCCCTCTCCGTGGCCGCCGAGGTGGACGCGGCCCGCGCCCGCGGCGAGGAGCTGCCCGAGCTGGCCGGCGTGCCGGTGGCGGTCAAGGACCTCATCGTCACCAAGGGCCAGCCCACCACCGCCGCCTCGCGGATGCTCGAGGGCTGGATGAGCCCCTACGACGCCACCGTGACCCGCCGGCTGCGCGCCGCCCGGATGCCGATGCTGGGCAAGACGAACCTCGACGAGTTCGCGATGGGCTCCTCCAACGAGCACTCCGCGTTCGGCGACACCGGCAACCCGTGGGACCTCGCCCGGATCCCCGGCGGCTCCGGCGGCGGATCCGCGGCGGCCGTCACCGCGTTCCAGGCGCCCCTGGCCCTGGGCACGGACACCGGCGGTTCCATCCGCCAGCCCGCGGCCCTGACCGGCTCGGTCGGCGTGAAGCCGACCTACGGCGGGGTCTCGCGCTACGGCGTGATCGCCATGGCGTCGTCCCTCGACCAGGTGGGCCCGGTCGCGCGCACGGTGCTCGACGCCGCGCTGCTGCACGAGGTGGTGGGCGGGCACGACCCGCAGGACTCCACCTCGCTGCCCGACCCGGTCGGCGGCCTCGTGGCCCAGGCCCGGGCCGGCGCTGCCGAGGGCGGGCTCGAGGGCCTGCGCGTCGGCGTGGTCGAGGAGCTCACGGGCGAGGGCTTCCAGCCCGGGGTCCAGCAGCGCTTCGACGAGGCCGTGGAGCTCCTGCGCTCCGCGGGCGCCGAGATCGTGCCGGTCTCCACCCCGAACTTCCGCTACGCCCTGGGCGCCTACTACCTGATCATGTCCTCGGAGGTGTCCTCGAATCTCGCCAAGTACGACGGCGTGCGCTTCGGCCACCGCGTGCTGCCCGAGGACGGGCCGCTGACCATCGAGCGCGTGATGGGCGCGACGCGGGCCGCGGGCTTCGGCGGGGAGGTCAAGCGCCGCATCATCCTGGGCACCTACGCCCTGTCCGCCGGCTACTACGACGCCTACTACGGCTCGGCGCAGAAGGTCCGCACCCTGGTGCAGCGCGACTTCGCCGCCGCCTTCGAGCAGGTGGACGTGCTGGTCTCCCCGACCTCCCCGACCACGGCCTTCGAGCGCGGCGCCGTGGACGAGTCCGCGGACCCGATGCAGATGTACCTCAACGACATCGCGACCATCCCCGTCAACCTGGCCGGGGTGCCCGCGATCTCCGTGCCCGGCGGCCTCGCCCCCGAGGACGGGCTGCCCGTGGGCATCCAGTTCATGGCCCCTGCCCGCGAGGACGCCCGGCTCTACCGCGCCGGCGCCGGCCTCGAGGCCCTGCTCGCCGACCGCTGGGGCGGGCCCCTCTGGAAGGACCTGCCGGACACCGCCGAGCTGGTCCGGCAGCTGCCCGCCGCGTCCGCCCTGTCCGCATCCGTCCGGGGAGGAGCCCGCTGATGACCCAGTCCACCGAAGAGGTCCTGTCCTTCGACGAGGCCATGGAGAAGTTCGACCCCGTCCTCGGGTTCGAGGTCCACGTGGAGCTCAACACGCGGACCAAGATGTTCGACGCCGCCCCGAACGTCTTCGGGGACGAGCCGAACACCAACGTCACCCCCGTCTCCCTGGGGCTGCCGGGGGTGCTGCCCGTGGTCAACCGGGTGGCCGTGGAGTCGGCGATCAAGCTCGGCCTGGCCCTGGGCTGCGAGATCCGCCCGGTGTCCCACTTCGCCCGGAAGAACTACTTCTACCCGGACACCCCGAAGAACTTCCAGACCTCCCAGTACGACGAGCCGATCGCCGAGAACGGCTCCGTCGACGTGGAGCTGGAGGACGGGACCGTGTTCACCGTGGAGATCGAGCGCGCCCACATGGAGGAGGACGCCGGCAAGCTCACCCACATGGGCGGGGCGGCCGGACGCATCCAGGGCGCCGACTTCTCCCTGGTGGACTACAACCGCGCCGGGGTGCCGCTCATCGAGATCGTGACCAAGCCGATCGAGGGCGCGGGTTCGCGCGCCCCGGAGCTGGCCCGCGCCTACGTGGCCGTCATCCGCGAGATCGTCAAGAACCTCGGCATCTCGGACGCGAGGATGGAGCGCGGCAACGTCCGCTGCGACGCCAACGTGTCCCTCATGCCCAAGGGCGCGACCACGTACGGCACCCGCTCCGAGACGAAGAACGTGAACTCGCTGCGCGCGGTGGAGCGGGCCGTGCGCTTCGAGATCCAGCGCCACGCGGCCGTGCTCGACTCCGGCGGGACGATCGTGCAGGAGACCCGCCACTGGCACGAGGACACCCGCTCCACCACGAGCGGGCGCCCGAAGTCCGACGCCGACGACTACCGCTACTTCCCCGAGCCGGACCTCGTGCCGGTCGTGACGGACGACGAGTGGATCGAGCGGCTGCGGGCGGAGCTGCCGGAGCCCCCGGCCGAGCGCCGCAAGCGGCTCCAGGCGGCGTGGGGGTTCTCCGACGAGGAGTTCCGCGACGTCGTCAACGCGGGGGTCCTCGACGAGATCGAGCAGACCGTCGCCGCCGGGGCGGCCCCGTCCGCGGCCCGCAAGTGGTGGATGGGCGAGATCGCCCGCCTGGCCAACCAGCGGGAGGTCGAGATCGCGGAGCTCGGCGTCACGCCGCAGCACGTCGTCGAGCTCGACGGGCTCATCGGCGCGGGCAAGATCAACGACAAGCTGGCCAAGAAGGTCCTCGCCCACGTCCTCGAGGGCGAGGGCTCCCCGGCCGAGGTCGTGGAGCAGCGCGGCCTGGCCGTCGTCTCCGACGACGGCGTGCTCACTGCGGCGATCGACGACGCCATGGCCCAGATGCCCGACGTCGTGGCGAAGGTCCGGACCGGCAAGGTGCAGGCCGTGGGCGCGCTGATCGGGCCGGTCATGAAGGCCACCCGCGGCCAGGCCGACGCCGCACGGGTGCGGGAGCTCATCCTGGAGAAGCTCGGCGTGCAGGGCTGACCCGCCCGCCCCGGGGGGCCGCGGGCCGACGGAGACCGTGCAGGGATCCGCCGGGCCGCGGCCCCTCGGCGTCCCGGCGCCGGGAGCGCCGTTCCCGCCGGCAGCGGCCGTGCGAGCATGGGGGCATGGACCCCGTGCACGACGTGCTCATCATCGGCGGCGGCATCGCCGGACTCTCCCTGGCCTCCGAGCTGGCCGACCGGCGGGGGAGCGGGGCCGGGATCGTGCTCGCGGAGACCGAGCCCGCCCTGGCCCACCACACCTCCGGGCGCTCGGCCGAGCAGCTCATCCCCAGCTACGGCCCCGAGCCGGTGCGGGAGCTCACCGCGGTGACCGTCGCCGGGCTGCTGGACCCCCGGCCGGTGCCGCCGCGGCCGCTGGCGTGGCCCAGCCGCATGGTGCTCGTGGGCACCGGGGCGGAGCTGCGCGCCGAGGCCGTCCCAGGCCTGCAGGGGCTCTCCCGCGCCGCCCTCGCGGAGCTGTGCCCCGAGCTGGCCTGCTCCCCGCCGGAGGCGGTCGCGGGCGGGCTGCTCGACGCCACGTCCGTGCGCACCGACGCCGCCGCCCTCGTGGCCTGGCACCGGGACCGCGCCACGGCGGCCGGGGCGCGGATCCTCACCGGGGCGCCGGTGACCGCGGCGGAGCCCGACGCCGAGGGCTGGGGCGCCACCGCCGGCGGACAGCGGATCCGGGCCCGCCACGTGGTCGTCGCCGCGGGCGCCTGGGCGGACGAGGTCGCGGGCCGGTTCGGCGCCGCCCCGCTCGGCCTGCGCCCGCTGCGGCGCACCGCGGCCCTCGTGCGCCTCGCCAGGCCCCTGGCCCCGGACCACCCCATGGTCGTCGCCGCCGGCTGGTACTACCGGCGGGCCGGGGACGGCGCGCTGGTCTCCCCGTCCGAGGCCGTGCCGAGCGAGCCCTGCGACGCGCAGCCCGTGCTCGAGGACGTCGAGGACCTCGTGGCGCGGCTCAACGCCGTGACGTCCCTGGGCGCCACGGGGATCGAGCGGGCCTGGACCGGGCTGCGCACCGAGGCCCCGGACGGCGTGCCGGTGTGCGGGCCGGACCCGGACGTGCCGGGACTGCTGTGGCTCGCCGGCCAGTCCGGCTACGGCTTCCAGACGAGCACCGCCATGGCCCGGGCGGCCGCGGACCTGCTGCTCGACGGGACCGTGGGCCCGTGGTGCTCCCGGGACACCGCCGAGGCGCTGGACCCGGGCCGCTTCCGCCGCGGGCCCGGGCACCCGGTGCCGCCGCTTCCCTGAGCCGGGTGCCGGGTGCCGGGTGCCCGTGACCCGGTGCCCGGTCGCCCGCAGCCCGTCCGCCGGCAGCCCGCCCACCGGCGGTGCGGTCAGGCCCCGGCGAGGCCCATCCGGTCGAGCACCCAGGCGTACTCCCACGCCGTGTCCTTCCACTGCGCGTACCGCCCGGACGCCCCGCCGTGGCCCCCGGCCATCTCGCAGCGCAGCAGCACCGGGTGCCCGGAGGTCGTGGCCTCCCGCAGGGCGGCCACCCACTTGGCCGGCTCCACGTAGAGCACCCGGGTGTCGTGGAGGCTGGTCACCGCCAGGACCGGGGGATAGGGCAGGGGGCGCACGTTCTCGTAGGGGGAGTAGTCGCGCATGTACCGGTAGACCCGGTCGTCCTCGATGGGGTTGCCCCACTCCTCCCACTCCAGGGCCGTGAGCGGCAGCGACGGGTCGAGGATGGAGGTCAGCGGGTCCACGAACGGCACCGCGGCCAGCGCGCCGCAGTACCTCTCGGGGGCCAGGTTGAGCACCGCGCCCACGAGCAGCCCACCCGCGGAGCCGCCCATCACCACGATGCGCTCCCCGTCGACGTCCGGCCGGGCGGCGAGGTGCTCGGTCACCGCGACGTAGTCGGTGAAGGTGTTGGCCTTGTGCAGCTTCTTGCCGTGCTCGTACCAGGCCCGGCCCAGCTCGCCTCCGCCGCGGACGTGGGCGACCGCCCAGACCACCCCGCGGTCGAGCAGGGACAGCCGGGCGACCGAGAAGGACGGGTCGGTGCTGTGCTCGTAGGAGCCGTAGGCGTACTGCAGCACCGGCGCCGGGACCGCGGGGTCCAGGTCCGCCCGGCGGACCAGGGAGACGGGGATCCGGGTGCCGTCCGCGGCGCTCGCCCAGTCCCGCTCCACCGTGTAGTCGGCGGGGTCGTAGCCGCCGAGCACGGTGGCCTCGCGCCGCAGCACGGGGTCGGCGGGCAGGGCGTCGTCGTCCCCGGTGGCGCCGGCGGCGAAGAGGTCGTAGACGCGCGGGGGCGTGGTGAAGGACGTGTAGGACAGCCGGACCACCGGGGCGTCGTGCTCCGCGGCGGCCACGCCGGCGGTGTAGAGCTCCTCGGCGAACGCCGGTTCCACCGCTGCCGCCTGGGCCGGCGTGCCGAGGCCGGCCAGGGGGAGCAGGCGGACCCGCAGCGTGGTCTCCGCCCGGACGGAGACCACCAGGTGGGTGGCCGTGACGGCGCAGCCGTGGACCCGGACGGTGTCCGAGGCCGGGACGACGTCGCGCAGCGCCACCTCCGCGACCGGACGGCCGAGGTCGGCCGGGTCCATGAGGGAGATCCGGGAGTTGGGGGCCTCGTGGTCGTGGGTCAGCAGGATCTGCTCCCGCCCGTCCAGCAGGACCGGCTCGGCCTCGTAGAGCACCCGGTCGGTGCGCGGCAGCACGACCCGCAGCGGCGCCCCGGGCTCCGCCACCGGCTGGATCAGCTGCTCGGAGTACTCGGAGCACATGGCCTCCACCACGATCCAGCGCCGGTCCGCGGAGAGCCCGGCGCCCAGCCACAGTCCGGGGTCGGTCTCCTCGTGGACCACGACGTCCTCGGCCACGGGGGTGCCCAGCACGTGCCGGCGCAGCTGGTGGGGCCGCCAGGACTCGTCCACCACGGTGTAGTAGACCGCGCGGGCGTCGGGGGTGAGGAAGGACCCGTAGAAGGTGTCGGGGATCTCGTCGGCGAGCAGCGCCCCGGTGGTGAGGTCGCGCACGCGCAGCGTGAACCGCTCGTCGCCGGTGACGTCCTCGGACCAGGCCAGCAGCTCCCCGTCCTCGGAGACGTCGAAGCCCCCGAGCGAGTAGAACTCGTGCTTCGCGGACTCCGCGTTGGCGTCGAGGAGCACCTGCTCCCCGGCCATGGGGAGCCCGGGCTCGACGACGGGCGGGGTCCAGTCCGCGAGGACGTCGCCGGTGGTGGCCGCCGCGACCCGGCAGAACACCTGGTGCGCGCCACCCTCCACCGTGCGGGAGAAGTACCACCAGTCGCCGCGCCGGTTCGGCACCGACAGGTCGGTCTCCTGGGTGCGGTTCCTGATCTCCCCGAAGATCGACTCCCGCAGTCCCGCCAGGTGCGCCGTGCTGGCCTCCGCGTACTCGTTCTCCGCCGCCAGGTGGGCGAGCACCTCGGGGGACTCCTTGGCCCGCATCCACTCGTAGGGGTCGGGGAACACGTGGCCGTGGAAGGCGCGCTCCACGGGCTGGCGGCTGATCTGCGGGGGAAGGGCTGTCATGACTCCCATCCTAGGGAAGACGGGCCGGCCCCCGGCGGACGCGACGTGCCGCCCGGCGCGGAGCGCCTCGACCGGCCCGGCGACCTCGCCCCCGGGGGCGCCGCGGCCGGCGGTCGCCCCCCGGACTCGAGCAGCACCGGTGCGTGCGCTCCCGGCCCGGGGCCCGGCCCCGCCGGTGCCAGAATGTCCGCATGAGCACCCCCTCGCACCTCGCCCCGCGCCCTCCGGCCTTCGGCTCCACCCGCGCCGACCTGTGGGTGCAGGTGCTCCTGGTGCTCGGGGTCTCGCTGGGCGCCTCGGCGCTCTACGCGGTGCTCTCCCTCGCGGAGCAGCTCGCCCGCGGACCGCTCTCCGAGGCGCGGACGACCATGAACCCGCCGCTGAGCCTCCAGCCGCTGTTCGACCTGCTGCGCCAGCTCACGGGCATCGGGCTGGACCTGGTGCCGGTGCTGCTCGCGCTCTACCTGCTCGCCGGGTCCGCGGGCGCCCTGGGCATCGCGCGGCGGCGGATCGGGCTCGACGCCCGGATGCCGCTCCCGGACCTCGGGCTGGGCGCGGTGCTGTTCCTGATCATGGGTCTCGGGACGCTCGCCCTCTACACGGCCGGCCGCGCCCTGGGCCTCACCGCCGAGGTGACGACGTCGGGGCTGGCCGAGCACTGGTGGACGGTGCCGGTGCTCCTGCTCTCCGCGCTGCGCCACGCCCTCGTGGAGGAGGTGGTGGTGGTCGCGTTCCTCACCGACCGGCTCACCCGGATCGGCTGGCGCTGGCCGGTGGTGCTGGCGGTCACGGCCGTGTTCCGCGGCAGCTACCACCTCTACCAGGGGATCGGTCCCTTCCTCGGCAACGTGGTGATGGGCCTCGTGTTCGCCGAGCTCTACCGGCGCACCGGGCGGGTGATGCCCCTGGTCGTCGCGCACTTCCTGCTCGACGCCGTGGGCTTCCTGGGCACCGCCTGGCTGCTCGGCTGAGGCGCGGGCCGGGGCGCACCCGCCCCGGCCCGCGGTGCAGCCCGTGCTCCGGCTCAGATGGTGACGAGGCCGTCGGGGGTCGCGAAGGAGACGGAGAGCAGGCCGGGGGTGCCCGCGGGGTAGCGCCAGTCCACGCTCAGCTGGTCGAGCGCGGTCTCCACGGGCGCACCCAGCCACTCGGTGACCCGCTCGGGCGCACCGGCGATGCACATCCCCGCCAGACCCACGTCGGTGAGCCGCGCCTGGGAGGGGTGCATCTCCGGGCCCGAGTCGAAGTGCACCATGAACGGCAGCTGGGGGTCCGCCATCAGACCCTTGACGCCGATCTGGTGCCACTCCAGGCACCGGCCGTCCGGGAACACCCGGTGGCCGGGCACGGCCCGGCGGCCGAGACGGTCCTCGAACGGAGCGAGGTCGTCGACCTCGACGACCCAGCCCATCCAGCCGCCGCCGGCCCGGGAGCGGGCACGCACGGCCTGGCCGAACGGCGCCTTCTCCGCGGCGGGGTGCTCGAGGACCTCGACGACCTCCACGTACTGGTGGTTGGTGAGGGGCAGGATCATGTTGCGGGTACCGAAACGGGGGTGCACCCCGCCCTTGACCGGCTCGATCCCGAGCTGGTCGGCGATGCCCTCGGTGGTGGCTGCCAGGCCCTCCGGGCGGCAGGCGTAGGACACGTGGTCGACTCTCATGGGCTCATCGTGGCACCGTGTGAGTTTCGTCTCCAAATCGGTCCGCGCCGTGCCGGAGCCCGCCGCGCACAGACCGTGTCCGGGGGACTCGCCGGGCCCGGCTTGACGCCGCGTCGCCGGAATCCGGACAATGTTGCCCAGGTCATGAGCGCCAGCGTCCAAGCCCCAGCTAGCTGGCCGGCAACCCTCCACCGCGGTGGGGTGCCCTGGGTGAAGACCGGGCTCCTCGCGACCGGCGAGCGAGCAAGCGCGGGTCCTCGGTGCCCGGCCGTCGCACGGCAGCACCACCACGGTCGGACACCGGACCCCTGACACCCGCAAGGAGTCCCGGCATGTCCGAGTCCCCCGCTTCCCCCACCGACGCCCCCGCGGCCGAGCTGCCCACCCCCGAGAACCCGGGGGGCTGGTCCTTCGAGACCCAGCAGATCCACGCGGGCCAGCGCCCCGACCCGGTCACCGGCTCCCGCGCCCTGCCGATCCACCAGACCACGTCCTTCGTCTTCCCGGACGCACAGGCCGCCGCGGACCGCTTCGCGCTCGCGGAGCTCGGTCCCATCTACACCCGGATCGGCAACCCGACCACGGAGGTCGTGGAGAACCGCATCGCCGCGCTGGAGGGCGGGGTGGGCGCCCTGCTGCTCAGTGCCGGGCAGTCGGCCACGACCTTCGCGGTCCTGAACCTCGCGGGGGCGGGGGACCATGTCGTGGTCAGTCCCAGCCTGTACGGCGGGTCCTACAACCTGTTCAAGTTCACCCTCGCCAAGCTCGGCATCGAGAGCACCTTCGTGGCGGACCCGGACGACCCCGAGGCCTGGCGGCGCGCCGTGCGGCCCAACACCAAGGCCTTCTACGCCGAGACCATCCCGAACCCGCGCAACGACGTCCTCGACATCGAGACGGTCTCCGGGATCGCCCACGAGCACGAGGTGCCGCTCATCGTGGACAACACGGTGGCGACCCCGTACCTCGTCCAGCCCTTCCGGTGGGGCGCGGACATCGTGGTGCACTCGGCCACCAAGTTCCTGGGCGGGCACGGCACCGCGCTCGGCGGCGTGATCGTGGACTCCGGCGCCTTCGACTTCGGCCGGTACCCGGAGCGCTTCCCCGGCTTCAACCAGCCCGACGAGTCCTACGGCGGTCTGGTCTACGCCCAGGCGCTCGGCGCGGAGGGCGCGTTCGGGGTCAACCTGTCGTACATCCTCAAGGCCCGGGTGCAGCTGCTGCGCGATCTCGGCTCGGCGATCTCCCCCTTCAACGCGTTCCTCATCGCGCAGGGCATCGAGACGCTGTCCCTGCGCATGGAGCGCCACGTGGCCAACGCCGGGGAGGTGGCCCGCTGGCTCGAGGCCCGCGAGGACGTGCGCACGGTGAGCTGGGCGGGACTGGAGTCCTCGCCCTGGCACGACCGGGCGCGCAAGTACGCGCCCCGCGGCGCGGGCTCCGTCCTCGGGTTCGTGCTCGAGGGCGGGCGGGAGGCCGGTGCGGCCTTCGTGGACGCCCTGACGCTGCACTCGAACGTCGCGAACATCGGCGACGTCCGCTCGCTCGTGATCCACCCCGCGTCCACCACGCACAGCCAGCTCCTGCCGGAGGAGCAGCTCGCGTCGGGCGTGGAGCCCGGGTTCGTGCGCCTGTCCGTGGGCCTCGAGAACGTCAGGGACATCCTGGCGGACCTGGAGCAGGGCTTCGCCGCGGCAGCGGCCGTGCCCGGAGGGAAGGAGTGAGCGTGACGGTCGTGCGGGGCGCCGACGCCGGTCCGGGCGTGCGCGAGGACGGCGTGCCGCGGCACGCCGGGATCGGGACGCTGGAACTCGAGTCCGGCTTCCGGCTGCCGGAGGTCCGGATCGCCTACGAGACCTGGGGCGTGCTCGCCCCGGACGGCTCCAACGCGGTGCTCGTGGAGCACGCCCTCACCGGGGACACCCACGTCGCCGCCGGCCGGGCCCGCCCCGGCGCCTCCGAGGCGGAGCGGCGCGCCGCCGAGAGCGGCGGCTGGTGGGACGGCCTGGTCGGCCCCGGCGCCGCCATCGACACGGACCGGTACTTCGTGGTCTGCGCCAACATCGTGGGCGGCTGCTACGGCACCACCGGGCCGGCCACCCCCGCCCCGGCCTCGGTGGACCCCGAGCGCCGTCCCTGGGGATCCCGCTTCCCCCTGGTCACCGTGCGCGACTCCGTGCACGCCGAGGCCGCGCTGGCCGACGCCCTCGGCATCGCCTCGTGGCGCCTCGTCATCGGCGGGTCCATGGGCGGGGCGCGCGCCCTGGAGTGGGCCGTGAGCCACCCCGACCGGGTCCGGTCCTGCGCGGTGGTGGCCGCCTGCGCCCAGTCCAGCGCCGAGCAGCTGGCCTGGGGCCAGGCGCAGAACCTCGCGATCCGCCAGGACCCCGACTTCCGGGGCGGGGACTACTACGACGGTCCGTTCCCCGTGGCGGGGCTGGGCCTGGCGCGGCGGATCGCCCACATCACCTACCGCTCCGCCGACGAGCTGCACCACCGGTTCGGGCGCACCCCGCAGGCCGACGAGCGCGTGATCGACACGCACCCCGGCGGACGCGGGCGCTACCAGGTGGAGAGCTACCTCGACCACCAGGCGTCCAAGCTCGCGGGGCGCTTCGACGCGAACAGCTACCTCGCGGTCAACGAGACGCTCATGTCCCACGACGTCTGCCGCGGCCGCGGCACGCTCGAGGAGGCCCTCTCGACGACCTCGTGCGACTGGCTCGTGGCCGCGGTGGACTCCGACCGGCTCTACCTGCCGCGGGAGTCCGACGTCCTGGCCGCCGCCCTGCCGGGGGACGTCCGGCGGCACACCCTCTCGTCCCCGTCCGGGCACGACGGTTTCCTCATCGAGACGCCGCAGATCGGGAAGCTGCTGGTCGAGACGGTGCTGGCCCGGCCCTGAGGGCCCGGTCCGCCCGGTCCCGGGTGGCACACTGGTGCCATGACCGACGCCCCCGCCCCGACCGGAACCGCCGCCCCCCACGCCGTCTGGAGCAACGAGGCCGACGCCCGTCCCGGCACCCCGCTGCTCGTGCTGCTGCACGGCTACGGCTCCCACGAGCACGACCTCATGGGCCTCGTCCCGGAGCTGCCGGGGGAGTTCAGCGTGGCCTCCCTGCGCGCGCCCCAGCCCGTCCAGCTGGGCTACCAGTGGTTCCCGCTCGCGGGCGACCTCAGCTTCTCGGCCGAGCGCGTCGCCGAGGCCGTCGAGCCGGTGGCCGGGTGGTTGCGCGAGCGCGCCGCGGAGCACCCCAGCATCACGCTGCTGGGCTTCTCGCAGGGCATGGCGATGGCTACCTCGCTGGCCCGCCGCCTGCCCGGGGAGATCGCCGCGGTGGTGGGCCTGTCCGGGTTCGTGGTGCCGGGCGAGCACCCGTCGTTCGCCGACGACCGGCTGCGCGAGCAGCCCCTGCGGATGTTCTGGGGCCGCGACCCGCAGGACCCGGTCATCCCGCCGCACCTCGTCGACGCCACGGCCGAGTGGATGCTCGGGCACGCCGACGTCATGAAGGTGCAGTACACCGGGGTGGGCCACGGGATCAGCCCCCAGGAGCTCCGGCACGTGGGGGAGTACCTCACGCACGTCGTGCTGGGGGAGTGACCCCGGCCGCTCAGCCCCCGGCGGTGATCCGGACGGAGGCGCCCCCCGCCGAGACGACGTCGCCCGGGTGCAGCTGGCGGCCGCGCCGCGTCTCGACCTCCCCGTTGACCGACACCTGGCCGTCCTCCACGAGGGCGCGGGCGTGGGCGCCGTCCTCGGCGAGGTTGGCCAGCTTGAGCGCCTGGCCGAGCCGGATCATGTCGTCGCGGATGGGCAGGTCGTCGGTGCGCGCGGGCTGCGGGGAGGTCGTCATGCCCCCATTGTCCCAGGTCCCGGAGTCCGCCGGTCAGCACCCCGCCCGGGGCGGGCGGTCGGCGGTTCCCCCGGGAATTGGCTACCCTGGGGCGAGGACGCCGCCCGCGGCGTCCTCGTTCATGACGGCCGACGACGGCCGCAGCCCCGGCGCCGACCCGCCGGGCCACGCAACCCACCACGCGCGTCCGCAGCCGGCGGTCGGGCGAGAACCTGGAGTGAACCCCATGGCCCCCAAATCCACGTTGGACAACGTCATCTCGCTGGCCAAGCGCCGCGGTTTCGTGTTCCAGGCGGGTGAGATCTACGGCGGCTCCCGCTCGGCCTGGGACTACGGGCCCCTCGGCGCCGAGCTCAAGGAGAACATCAAGCACGAGTGGTGGCAGACCTTCGTGCGCGGGCGCGAGGACATGGTGGGCCTCGACTCCTCGATCATCCTCCCCAAGCCCGTGTGGGAGGCCTCCGGGCACGTGGCCACCTTCACGGACCCGCTCGTGGAGTGCACCTCCTGCCACAAGCGCGCCCGCCAGGACCACCTGGTCGAGGCCTTCGAGGAGAAGAAGGGCCGCGCCCCCGAGAACGGCATGGCCGAGATCCCCTGCCCCAACTGCGGCACCAAGGGCCAGTGGACCGAGCCGCAGCAGTTCTCCGGCCTGCTGAAGACCTTCCTGGGCCCGGTCGACAACGAGGAGGGCCTGCACTATCTCCGGCCCGAGACCGCGCAGGGCATCTTCGTGAACTTCAACAACGTGGTCACCGCCGCGCGAAAGAAGCCGCCGTTCGGCATCGGCCAGATCGGCAAGGCCTTCCGCAACGAGATCACCCCCGGCAACTTCATCTTCCGGACCCGCGAGTTCGAGCAGATGGAGATCGAGTACTTCACCCACCCCGACGAGGCCGGGCGCTGGTTCGACGAGTGGGTCGAGGCGTGCTGGAACTGGTTCACCGACCTCGGCATCGACCCCGACCACATGCGCCGCTACGACGTCCCCGAGGACGACCGTGCGCACTACTCGGCGGGGACGATCGACATCGAGTACCGGTTCGGCTTCCAGGGCAACCCGTGGGGCGAGCTGATGGGCGTGGCCAACCGCACCGACTACGACCTCGGCGTGCACAACGAGCACTCCAACGCCGACCTCAACTACTTCGACCAGCAGACCAACGAGCGCTACCTGCCCTACGTGATCGAGCCCTCCTTCGGCCTGACCCGCTCGATGATGGCCTTCCTCGTGGACGCCTACACCGAGGACGAGGCGCCCAACTCGAAGGGCGGGGTGGACAAGCGCACCGTCCTGAAGCTGGACCCGCGCCTGGCTCCCGTCAAGGCCGCGGTGCTGCCGCTGTCCCGCAACGAGGACCTCTCGCCCAAGGCTCGGGACCTGGCCGCCGAGCTGCGCCGGAACTGGAACATCGACTTCGACGACTCCGGGGCGATCGGACGCCGCTATCGCCGGCAGGACGAGATCGGCACCCCGTACTGCATCACCGTGGACTTCGACACCCTCGAGGACCAGGCCGTGACCATCCGCGAACGGGACGCCATGACCCAGGAGCGCGTGGCCCTCGACCAGGTGAAGTCCTACCTCGCCGGGAAGCTCGTCCGCTGATGCAGGCCTCGCTCACGCTCCGACCCTGGCGGGACGGCGACGACCTGCGGCTGCTGGAGGTGTGGCCGGACCCGGAGGGCCCGCAGGCCGCCGCGTTCCGCGCCGTGCTCCGCCCGGACGCCGACGCACCGTGGTCGCGCACCGTGGTCGCGGAGGACGCCGGGGTGCCGGTGGCCGCCGGCACCGTCTACGAGTCGTCGCTGCACCCGCTGCGGCTCTGGGCCTACGTCGAGGTCGCCCCCGACCGCCGCGGCGAGGGGATCGGGCGCACCCTGCTGGAGCGGCTGCGCACCGAGGCCGCCGGCTCGCCCTCGGGCGTGCAGGCGCTGCGCACGAAGGCGGCGCCCGGCTCGGCCGGGGAGCGGTTCGCCCGCGCCGCCGGCCTCGCGCCCGTCCAGGTCTCGACCGTGGTCCGCGTCGAGGCCGGGGCGCTGCCGCTGCAGCCGCTGCGCGAGCACCCGGACGGCACGCCGGCGCAGGCCGTCGAGGACCTGGCCACCGGCTCCGTGGAGCTCACCCGGGCGCTGTGGGAGTTCTACCGCTCCGTGCACGCCTGGGACGAGCCGGCCGAGCTGCCGATCGGGCGGGTCAACCAGCTGTTCCTCTCCGAGGCCGCCCACGCGTTCGGGGCCGTGGTCCTGCGCAACGGCGTGGCGGCGGGGGAGCGGGGCAGGCTCTCCGCCTTCGCCGTCAGCTACCGCCCGGTCGAGCTCGACGCCGCCCCCGGCGGAGCCCCCGCCCCGGAGGAGGGCACGCAGGACGCCCCGGCGCACGTCGTGCTCGGCTGGGCACCGGGGGACGCCGCGGCGGGCCCCGCGCTCGAGCAGCTGCTGGCCCTGCTGGCCCACCACCACCCGGTGCAGTTCCAGGTGGACGGGTCCATGGAGCCGCTGACCGCCGTCGTCGAGAACCTCCTCGCCGCCGGCGTGGCCGCGGTGGTGGAGACCGCCGTGGTCCTCGCGGAGCCGCCCGCCTCGTGAGCTCTCGGCGCACGGGACGGGCCCCGGGACCGGAGGGTGACGGGGCCCGTCCCGTGCGCCGTCCGTGAGAGAATTCCCCGGTGATGCACACGCGACCGACCGACACCCGACCCGGGTCCGCGCCCGCCAGGCTCGACCTGCCGCCGCTGCAGCTGGGCAATCTCACGATCGACGTCCCCGTGGTGCTGGCCCCCATGGCCGGGGTGACCAACAAGGCGTTCCGCCGGCTGTGCCGGGAGTACGGAGGCGGGCTCTACGTCACGGAGATGGTCACCGCCCGCGCCCTCGTGGAACGCCGTCCCGAGTCCATGCGGATCATCGACCACGACCCGGACGAGACCCCGCGCTCCATCCAGATCTACGGGGTGGACGCCGTCCACGTGGGCCGGGCCGTGCGCATGGTCGTGGAGGAGGACCGGGCCGACCACATCGACCTCAACTTCGGCTGCCCCGTGCCCAAGGTCACCAAGCGCGGCGGCGGCTCCGCGCTGCCCTGGAAGACGGACCTGTTCACCGCGATCGTGCGCACCGCCGTCGAGGAGGCTTCCCGCGGCGACGTCCCCGTGACGATCAAGATGCGCAAGGGCATCGACGACGACCACCTGACCCACCTCGAGGCCGGCCGGATCGCCCGGGACCACGGCGTCGCCGCCGTGTCCCTGCACGGGCGCACCCTCGAGCAGCACTACTCCGGGACCGCGGACTGGGACGCCATCGCCCAGCTGCGGGAGGCCCTGCCGGACGTGCCCGTGCTCGGCAACGGGGACATCTGGAGCGCCGAGGACGCCGTGCGCATGGTCGAGCAGACCGGCGTGGACGGCGTGGTCATCGGCCGCGGCTGCCAAGGCCGCCCCTGGCTCTTCGGGGACCTGCAGGCCGCCTTCGAGGGCCGCCCCGACCGCTTCCGGCCCGGGGTGGCCGACGTCGCCCGCACGATCCACCGCCACGCCGAGCTGCTCGTCGAGACCTTCGGCGACGAGGCCAAGGGCCTGCGGGAGATCCGCAAGCACGTCGCCTGGTACTTCAAGGGCTACCCCGTGGGCGGGGCCCTGCGCGCCCGGCTGGCCCAGGTGCCCGACCTCGCCACCCTGCGGGAGCTGCTGGCCGAGCTCGACCTCGACCAGGGCTACCCCGGGGACGCCGTCGAGGGCCCGCGCGGCCGGGCCGGCTCGCCGAAGCGGGCGCAGCTGCCGCACGGCTGGCTCGACTCCCGCGAGCTCGGCGACGCCGAGCGGCTGGGCCTGGTCGCGGCGGAGCTCGACGTCTCCGGCGGCTGAGCCGCCCTTCCCCGACATGAGAGGACCGCGCATGCCCCACACGTCCATCGAGATCGACCGCACCGGCTCGCCCGCACCGGGCTACGAGGCCCGCGACGTGGCGCGCTGGGTGGCCGAGGACCATCACAACAAGTACCGCTCCGACTTCGAGCGGGACCGCGCCCGGATCCTGCACTCCTCGGGGCTGCGGCGCCTGGCGGCCAAGACGCAGGTGGTCTCCCCGGACACCGACGACTTCGTGCGCAACCGCCTGACCCACTCGCTGGAGGTCGCCCAGATCGGCCGGGAGCTGGGCCGGATGCTCGGCTGCGACCCCGACGTCGTCGACGCCGCCTGCCTCTCCCACGACCTCGGGCACCCGCCGTTCGGGCACAACGGGGAGTCCGCACTGCACCGGCTGACCCGGGACATCGGCGGCTTCGAGGGCAACGCGCAGACCCTGCGGTTGCTCACCCGGCTCGAGCCGAAGGTGCTCGACGACTCCGGGGCGCCCGCGGGGCTGAACCTCACCCGCGCCGTCCTGGACGCCGTGTGCAAGTATCCGTGGCAGGCCCACGAGGCGCCGCTGCGCCCGGACGGGACCCGCTCGCCGAAGTTCGGGGTGTACACGGACGACCTGCCCGTCTTCGAGTGGTTGCGCGAGGGCGCGCCCGCGCGCACGAAGTGCCTCGAGGCCCAGGTGATGGACCTCGCCGACGACATCTCCTACTCGGTCCACGACGTCGAGGACGCGATCGCCTCCGGGCTCGTGCAGCTGGGCTGGCTGGCCGACACCACCCAGCGGGACAAGGTGCTCGAGCTGACCCGCCGGTGGTACCTGCCCGGGGCGAGCCCCGCGAGCCTCGACGCGGCCCTCACCCGCCTCGAGGACTCCTCCCTGTGGGTGCGGGAGATGGACGGCTCGCGCAAGGACCTGGCGCGGCTGAAGAACATGACGAGCCAGCTCATCGGGCGCTTCGCGATGTCCGCGGTGGGCGCCACCCGGGACATCTACGGCGAGGACCCGCTGACCCGCTACGACGCCCAGCTCGTCGTCCCGGAGGACACGGCGGTGGAGATCGCCGTGCTCAAGGGTGTCGCCACCACCTACGTCATCACGGTGCGCGACGCCCAGCCGATCTACGACAACCAGCAGGAGGTGCTCTCCATCCTCGTCGGCGCGCTCATGGAGTCCGACGGCCGCTTCCTCTCGCCCGCCTTCTCGGCCGACTGGCACGAGCTGGGCGAGGGACCGGGGACGGAGACGGCCCGGCTGCGCCTCGTCGTGGACCAGATCGCCTCCCTCACCGACCTCTCCGCCGTGGCCCTGCACGACCGGATCCGCGGCACCCACTGGCGCGTGGGGGACAAGCCGCTCTGGTGAGTGCGGTGCTCCGCACACCCCGTCCCGTACCTCGGACGTGAGCGGGGTCGTCCCGGCGGGGCGTCCGGGGAGCCGGCCCGTGGGCGTCCGGCGCCCCGCCTAGACTGTCCGTGTGGCAGGACTGATCAGACGCGAGGACATCGACGAGGTACGGTCGCGCACGGACATCAAGGAGATCGTCGACGGCTACGTGACCCTCAAGAGCGCCGGCATCGGCTCCTGGAAGGGCCTGTGCCCGTTCCACGACGAGCGGACGCCGTCCTTCCACGTCCGGCCCCAGATGGGCACCTACCACTGCTTCGGCTGCGACGAGTCCGGGGACGCCATCGCGTTCCTCATGAACATCGACCACACCACCTTCTCGGAGACCGTCGAGAAGCTCGCCGCCCGCGTGGGCTACGAGCTGCACTACGAGCAGGGCTCGGGGCCGAAGAAGGAGGAGGTGGGGCGCCGCCAGCGGCTGCTGGACGCGCACAAGGTCGCGGCCGAGTTCTTCCAGCGCCACCTCTACACCCGCCAGGCCGGCCCCGCGCAGCAGTTCCTGGGGGAGCGGGGCTTCGACGGCGAGGCGGCCAAGCGCTACGGGGTGGGCTACGCCCCGCGCGGCTGGGACCACCTGCTCAAGCACCTGCGCGACCGCGGCTTCACCGACCAGGAGCTCAAGCTCACCGGGATGTTCTCCGAGGGCAACCGGGGGCTCTACGACCGGTTCCGGGGACGGCTGGTCTGGCCCATCCGCGCGGTCGCCGGAGAGGTCATCGGCTTCGGCGCCCGTAAGCTCTTCGACGACGACCCCGGGCCCAAGTACCTCAACACCCCCGAGACGGCGCTGTACAAGAAGTCCCAGGTGCTCTACGGGATCGACCTCGCCAAGCGGGAGATCGCCAAGCAGCGCCGGCTCGTCGTCGTCGAGGGCTACACGGACGTCATGGCGTGCCACCTGGCCGGGGTGACCACCGCGGTCGCGACGTGCGGCACCGCGTTCGGCCCCGAGCACATCAAGATCGTCCGCCGGTTCCTCTCCGACGACGGGGGCGGGGGAGAGGTGGTCTTCACCTTCGACGGCGACGCGGCCGGGCAGAAGGCCGCCCTGCGCGCGTTCGAGGAGGACCAGAAGTTCGTGGCGCAGACCTACGTGGCGGTCGAGCCGCACGGGATGGACCCGTGCGACCTCCGGCTGGCCCGCGGCGACGCCGCCGTGGCCCAGCTCGTGGAGAACCGCCGGCCCCTGTTCGAGTTCGCCCTCCGGGCCACCCTGAAGAACTACGACCTCGACACCATCGAGGGACGGATCCGGGCCATGCGGGCGTGCGCGCCCATCGTGGCCCGGATCCGGGACCGGTCCCTGCGCCCCGCCTACGCCCGCCAGCTCGCGGGCTGGCTGGGCCTGGACCCCGCCGAGGTCCAGCGCGCGGTCGACGCCGCGGGCCGCGCACCCCGGGAGGAGCGGCCGGATCCCCAGCGCCCGGAGCCCGAGTCCGCCCGCCCGCCCACGGCCGAGCTGCCCGATCCGCGCGAGCCCGTGGCCCGGATGGAGCGCGAGGCGCTGGAAGTGGTCATCCAGTGCCCGGACCTCCTGGGCGAGGAGCACTGGAGACAGTTCGGGACGTACACCTTCCGCTACCCGGTCCATGCCGAAGTGCGTGATGCCGTGTTCACCGCCCGCACGGACACCGGACCCGGCTCCGGGCCGGCCGTCGGTCAACCGTGGGTCGACGCGATCCGCCGGGGCCTGCCGGAGCCGCTGCACGGGTACCTGGCCGAGCTCGCCGTGGCCCCCCTGCCGGCGGCCAACCAGAAGCAGCTCGAAGGCTACGTGACCGGCATCCTGATCCATCTGTTCGAACTGCAGATCGACCGCCGTCGTTCGGACCGCATGGCGGAGATGCAGCGCATGGACATCAACGCCGATCCGGAGCGCTACCGTCAACTGCACCGGGAGCTGCTGGAGCTGGACGCGCAGCGGCGCAGCCTGCGCCAGGACTGACCGGCGCGGTGCGCGCCGGATTTGTCGAAGCCCGCCCGGAGCGGTAAAGTGATGGCTCGTTGCACGCGTGCGTGCACGGTCCCCCGTAGCTCAATTGGCAGAGCATTCGACTGTTAATCGAAGGGTTACTGGTTCGAGTCCAGTCGGGGGAGCACTCCGGAAGGCCTTCGTCAGCGGAAACGCGGACGGGGGCCTTTTCCGTGTCCCCGGCGGTCCTGGAGCCCTGCGTGCGGGGTTCTCGACCTCCGCGCCGCCGTAACTCTCGCAGGGCTGGGGGCGGCGGTCGTCGTGCAGCCTGGGCCCGTTCATTAAGGCGTGTTGCTCCGGCCCTGCTCCCGGGCCGTTCCAGGGCATAGGGTCCCTTCCATCAGCACGCACGGTTTATTCGTAGGGAGTTGACGGCAATGGCGCCGAAGACGGTATTTCTGGCCTTCGCGGAGCAGGACGAGTTGTTCCGGGACCTGTTCACCGCCCAGTGGGCCCGGGCGGGGGACCAGGCCCGGTTCCTGGACGCGCCCGGGGACGAGGCCTGTCCGCAGGAGTGGAAGAAGGACGTGCAGGAGCGGATCCGCGGTTGCGACGGGGTGGTCGCGCTGATCGGCGGCGGTACATCGGCCTCGTCCGCGGCACGGTGGCAGATCCGGTGCGCGGTGGCCGAGGGCAAGCCGTTGCTGGGCCTGTGGGTGGAGACCGGGCACCGGAGCAAGCCGGCCGAGATGGGACCGGCGCGCTGCGAGTCCTGGACCTGGGAGAACATCGGGAACTTCATCGACCGCCTCTGACCCGGTGGCCGCCGGAGCCCACCGTGTGGGCGCTGTCGGCACCTGGTGCAGCCCCGGAGGAAGCACCGGCCCCGGATTCCGAGGGGGCCGCTCGGGGCGCGGGCCGAAGCAGCACCCGCCCCGCCGCCCGTCCCGCCGCTAGGCCCTCTTCACCGTCAGGGCCACGTCGGGGCAGGAGGCGGCCAGGCGGGTCAGCGCGGACTTCTCCCTGCTGTCGACCTTCAGGCCCCAGCGGACCTTCACCGCCACCCACTCCCCGACGTAGCCGCAGCGGTTCTTCGCCGGCAGCCAGTCCTCCGGGCCCCGGGCGCCCTTGGAGGAGTTCAGCGCCGAGGTCTGGGCGTTGAGCGACCGCCGGTCGCCGAGGTCGTTGTAGAAGGCCACCCGCTTCGCCTGGGTCCAGCTCCGGGCGCCGGAGCCCCAGGCCTCGTGGACCGGGACCGTGTGGTCGATCTGCACGGTCGTCGCCGAGGTGTGGGTGCGCCCGTCCCAGCTGGTCGCCCACTTGCCGCCCTTGACGGTGCAGCGCCCGGCCGTGGTGTAGGTCGCCGTCGCTCTGGTCTCCTGCAGGAGGACTTCGGCCCGGGTGTTCTGGCAGTCCCGGTCGGCGTCCTTCCAGACCCCGAACTGCTGGTCCCGGTCGTAGCCGGCGTTGTTCTCCGCGGCCACCGGCAGGGACTTCACCGCACTGCGCAGCGGGGCGCTGTAGGTGGTCGCCGCCTCGGCCGGGGCCACGCCAGCGGTGAGGAGCAGACCCGCCACGACCGCGGCCGCGGCTGTGGTGCGGCATCCTGCGCCGGCAGCGGCAGCGGCAGGAGCGGGCGAGGAGGACGTGGGGCGGACGCGCGAGAACAGACCCAAGAGCATGAGGAGACTCCAGAATCAGGGGGACGAGGCGCCTGCGGGGGCGCACCCTCATTCTGACATTACGATTGCAAACTCGGCCGGAGCGGCGTCGCGCCGGCACGTCAGCAGTTGTGGGGACGCCTTCCCCGCGGGCGAGCTGTGGCCTCCACCGGGCGAGCGGTCGGGACCTGCCGTGGGGGTCGTCCTGCACGTGCCGACGAGCCACCGGCAGGCAACGCCGCGAACGGTCTCCGTTCCATCAGGGCCCGCCCGCCGGAACGACAGCTCCCGCACAGGATCAGGTGCCGGACCGGGCTCCGGCCACCGCCGGCACCACGACGCACGAGGAACCCGCGGCGCAGACGACCGCCCGGACGACGCGGCGCACGATGAACGCCGCGACGCTGCTCGCGTGCGCGGTCGTGCTGCGGCGGATGGAGCTCATCACCGGGTCCCTGCTCGTCACGCCGGTCGGCGTCGGCCGGGACGTGCGCCGGACCGAGGAGTTCGCACGGGGTTGCGTGGGGTCCTGACGCGCCGGTGGCTGCTCAGCGGGGGAGGTGGCGCTGCAGCCACATCGTGCACCACAGCTTCAGCCGCATCTCGTCCCAGGTCGGGGCGTCGACGACGAGGGCGGCGGGACCGTACCGGTGGACCGAGTCCACGCCGTCGCGGTCGGTGAGCTCGGCGATCATCCACTCCACGATCTCCGGGTGTAGGGCGGCGATGTCGTCTCGCAGCCCGACGTCGAAGCAGTCCACCTCGGCGACCACCGTCACCGGAGGCTCCTCGACGGCGGCCGCGTCCGGGCCGTCTCCGCGCAGGGCGGACACGGTCCGGCGGGTGTGGGCGAGCAGCTCGGCTCCGCTCATCGCCTGCCGTCCGTGGGCGGTCTGGTACAGGCCGTAGAGCGGTATCCCAGGGAGGAAGATCTCGTGCCCGGCGCCGGCCAGCACCGGGTGGTTGTGCGCGGGGTAGTCGCTGATCCGGTGCTCGCCGATGCGCCAGCGTGCCTCGGGCACCTCCGCGGTGAGCAGCTGGCCGAGGTAGGAGGCGAAGCCGTCGACCAGGGCGAGGGACCCGGCCGGAGGGTGCGGGTCCACGAGCTTGCCGTGACGCGCCCAGCTGGGCCAGGAGGGTCGCGTCGGATCCTCCTCCAGCGGATGCGGGTCCACACCCAGCTGACCCGCCCGTGCGGTGATCCACTCCCACACCGGGGCCACGGACTCGACGGAGCCGTCGAGGTGGGCATCGGGGTCGGTGCCGTGGGCTGCCAGCTCCGAGCGCAACCGCTGCAGCGCCGGGTCGCGTTCGGCCAGATAGGCACCGAGCGCGGCTGCCGCCTGCTGCGAGGTCATCCACTCGTAGAGCAGTTCCGTCATGTGCGGAACTCTACTGCCGCGCGCTCGCGGTGCTGGGCGGGGCACGGCGTGAGTACCCCGCGGCGTCCTCCCGTCCGGCCTGCAGCCACAGGATCTCGGTGGACCGCCGGGCAGCCCGGGCGGAGGGAATCCGGGATCCCGTCCTTGCGACCCGTGCGGCAGCCGGACGGTGCTTGACGCGGACGCCGGGCCACCACAGTCTGTAGGCTGATGTGCCAGAGCGAGGCACGAGGACCGTGGGGGATACGGACCTCGTGCCCTGGGCGACGATCTGGGGGGACGTTGGGGGATACGGAACTTCTGCCGGTCGGCCGTGCCGAGCCGCAGCGGGGGCGCCGGGACGAGGTCCTGCGTTCCGCGGGGCTGCTGGGCACGGTCCCGGAGGAGCGGTTCGACCGCATCGTCCGGCTGGCCGCGAAGCTCATCGGCGTGCCCATGGCGATGATCAACGTGATCGGTGAGCAGCAGTGGACGCGCGCCAGCCACGGGATCGAGGCAGGGGTGACCCCGCTGGGCGACAGCATCTGCCGGCACGCGGTCGACGAGGGCGGCCGCCTCGAGGTGGCGGATCTCCGCCGCGACGACCGGTTCGTGGACAACAGGTTCGTGGTGGAGAGCCCGGGCGTCCGCTTCTACGCCGCAGAGACCCTCGCGGTGGCGGGCGAGACGATCGGCACGCTCTGCGTCCTCGACACGCAGCCGCGCGAGCTCGACCGGGAGCAGCTGGAGGTCCTGGGCGAGCTGGCGGCGTGGGCGGAGGCAGAGCTCAACAACAAGGCCCTCAACGACCTGGCGCACGAGGCCCAGCAGAGCGGGGCCCTGACCCGCGCCGTGCTCCAGAGCGCAGGGGACGGGATCGTGGCCAGCGACCCGGACGGCTCCATCCTGATGGCCAACCAGGCGGCCGCCGACATGCTCGGGTGGAGCCCGGGGGAGCTCGTGGGACGCACCCTGCACGAGATCGCGCACCACACCCGCCCGGACGGGACGCCGTACCCGGTGGCGGAGTGCCCCAGCCACCGCGCGATCGACGAAGGCCGGTCGATGCCGCCGCACGACGACCAGTTCTGGCGGCGCACGGGAGAACCGCTGCCGATCGAGATGACCGTGACCAGCCTCGACCAGAGCGACGGTGAAAGAGGCGGAGCCGTCACGGTCTTCCGGGACGTCTCCGAACGCCGCGAGGTCCAACGTCTCAAGGACGAGTTCGTCGGCGTGGTCTCGCACGAGCTCCGCACCCCGCTGACCTCCATCGTCGGCAGCCTGAAGCTGCTGCACGCCGAGGTCGCGGCACCCCTGGACGAGCGGCAGCGTCCTCTGGTGGACATGGCCCTGCGGAACGCCCAGCGGCTCGGCGCGCTCGTCGACGACATCCTCGACATGGACCGTCTCGACGCGGGACGCATGCCTCTGCGCACCGCCACGGTCGACGCCGGGGACCTGGCCCGTGGCGTCGTCGAACAGCTCCAGGGCACCGCCGCTCTGGAGGACGCCGAACTGGTCCTGGACGCGACCGGAACAGGCCTGCTCGTCCAGGTGGACCTCGCACGGATGACCCAGGCGATCACCAACCTGGTCGGCAATGCCCTGAAGTTCAGCGCCGGCGGCCGGGTCCGGGTCCTGGCACGGCGCGAGGGGCCCGAGGTCCTGGTCGAGGTCGCCGACACCGGGATCGGCATCGCTCCCGAGGACATCCCCGTTCTCTTCGAGCGCTTCCGGCAGGTGGGGGGCATCGACCCCGGGCGGCGCAAGGGCACCGGTCTCGGGCTGGCCATCACGAAGGCCATCGTGGACCAGAGCGGGGGACGGATCGAGGTGACCAGTGCGGTCGGTGAGGGCAGCGTCTTCACCGTCGTCCTCCCGGCCGCGGACGAGGGGACCCGACCGCACGCTCGACCGAAGGAGGAACGCAGCACATGAAACGCACTCTTCTCGTCGTCGACGACGAGGCCGACATCCGCGAGCTCGCGAGGATGAGTCTCGAGCTCGTCGGCGGCCACCGCGTGCTCGTGGCGTCGTCGGGTCAGGAGGCCCTGGCCGCGGTCGCGGCGCACCGGCCGGACGCCGTGGTGATGGACGTGCAGATGCCGCACATGGACGGTCCCACGACCTTGCGCGCTCTGCACGCAGAGGGGGGCGACGTGCCCCCGACCGTCTTCGTCACCGCGTCGGTGCTGGAGAACGACCTGGCCGCACTGCGGGAGATGCCCGTGGCCGGCGTGCTCACCAAGCCGTTCGACCCGATGACCTTCGCGGCGGAGCTCGAAGAGCTTCTGGGGTGGGCACGATGACCGCTCTGAGCAGCCCGCAGCAGGAGCAGCTTCCCTACGGGGGCCGCCGGGCCCTCGTGGTCGACGACGACGACATGGTCGCCGAACTGGTGCGGCTGGGCCTGGAGACACAGGGCATCGAGGTGGTCACCGCGGCCGACGGACACGAGGCGGAGGAACGGCTGACGGAGATGGTGCCGGACGTGGTCGTCTCCGACATCAACATGCCCCGCATGGACGGTTTCGCCCTCGTGAGCAGACTGCGGGCCGATCCGCTGACGCGCAACGTCCCGCTCATCTTCCTCACCTCGCTCGACAGCTCGGACGACGTGGCGCACGGCCTGCGGCTCGGGGCGGACGACTACGTCCGGAAGCCGTTCCTGCTCGACGAGGTCGTCGCGCGGGTGGTCGCCAAGCTGGACCGCCCCACGGTGTCGGTGGACACGATGCTCCACGACGTGCGCACCGGCCTGCTCGGCCGTGCGGCGATGGAGAACGAGGTGCGCCGCGAGATCGAGCGTGTCCGCCGCACGGGCCGCCCTGCGTCCCTGGCGCTGATCGACGTCGACGAGCGGGCGCTGCTGCGCGAGCGACTGGGGCAGCGGGCCGAGGAGGAGCTCGCGATCCAGGTGGGGGAGGCGGTGACGAACGCGGCGTCCCCGCTCGACCGGCTGGGGCGTGACGAGGCGGGACGTCTGCTGTTCCTGGTGTCCGACGAGGACGAGCCCGGCACCAGGACCAGGCTCCGGAACCTCGCCGAGGGACTGGCGGGGCAGCGCCTCGTCGTGGCCGGGGAACCGGTCCGGGTCACGCCCGTGGTCGGCTGGGTGAGCCTGGACGAGGGGAGTACCGAGCTCACCGGAGCGGAGGTCCTCGAACGGGCCCTCACCGCCGCCGCCGCCGCGAGCATGCACCTCGATCTGCAGCCGGTGCGGTGGAGCAGCGATCTCGTCCCCAAGGACCCCCGGCAGCCCGGGGGCCTGCGCAGACGGCTGTCCGCTCTGCGCGCGACGCTGCGCACTCCCCTCCAGGTGCTCCTCACGCTGCTGCTGGGGATCGTGGTCCCGTTCTTCCTCTACATGGGTCTGTACCTGCTGGGCCTCGACGTGAGCGGCGTCATGTACTTCGCCGTGGTGGCGGCCCTGCTCGTCACCGCCGCGTCCATCTGGGCGGAGGGGTTCCTCGCCCTCAAGCCGGACCGGCCGCCGGAGCAGCCCGCGACGCCGTATCCCGCCGCCTCCGCGGTCATCGCCGCCTATCTGCCCAACGAGGCGGCCACGATCGTGGAGACGGCCGAGGCCTTCCTGCGCCAGGACTATCCGGCCGATCTGCAGGTCATCGTCGCCTACAACACGCCTCGCCCCCTGCCGGTCGAGGAGGCCCTGCGCGAGATCGCGGCCCGCGACCCGCGCCTCGTGCCCTACAAGGTGGAGGGGTCGACCAGCAAGGCGCAGAACGTCAACGCCGCCCTGGCCCGGGTCACCGGGGAGTTCGTGGGTGTCTTCGACGCGGACCACCATCCCGACGTCACGTCCTTCCGCCGTGCGTGGCGCTGGCTCTCCTCCGGCTACGACGTCGTGCAGGGGCACTGCCTGATCCGCAACGGCGATGCGTCCTGGGTGGCGCGCACCAACGCCGTCGAGTTCGAGTCCATCTACGCGGTCAGCCACCCGGGCCGCGCCCGGCTCCACCGGTTCGGGGTCTTCGGCGGCTCGAACGGCTACTGGCGCACGAACCTGCTGCGGATGATCCGGATGCACGGGTCCATGCTCACCGAGGACATCGACTCCAGCCTGCGGGTCGTGGAGTCGGGGGGACGGATCGCGAACGACCCGGACCTGATCTCGCGCGAACTCGCGCCGACCACGCTGAAGGCGCTGTGGAACCAGCGGATGCGCTGGGCGCAGGGCTGGTTCCAGGTCTCGCTCAAGCACATGCCGCGGGCCTGGCGGTCCGACGCCCTGACGCTGCGGCAGAAGCTCGGCATGAGCTTCCTGCTCGGGTGGCGGGAGGTGTACCCGTGGATCTCGCTGCAGATGTTCCCGCTGCTCGGCTTCCTCGCCTGGCGGGACGGCGGGGTGGCCAACCTCGACTGGCTCATCCCGTTGTTCGTGCTCAGCACGCTCTTCACGCTGTCGGTGGGCCCCGGGCAGACCGTGTTCGCCCGGAAGCTCGGCGCGCCGGAGATCAGGCGGCAGCGGTTCTGGTTCCTGCGTTATCTCGTCGTCTCGTCGCTCTTCTACACCGAGTTCAAGAACATCATTGCCCGGGTGGCGCAGTTCAAGGAGTTCTCGGGCGAACGGGAGTGGAAGGTGACGCCCCGGCCCGTCGCCAACCCCACGCCGGAGACCGGCGATGACTGAGCGGCCCGTTCCCGACGCCGTCGCCGCCCTGTGGGAGCGGTTCCGTCCCCTGGTGCGCTCCCGGATCGAGACCCTCGAACGGTTCGCGGAGGGGGACGCCCGCCTCGGTGCGGAGGACGCGGCGCGGGCCGCGCACAACCTGGCCGGCTCGCTGGGCAGCTACGGTCGCCACGACGGATCCCGGATCGCGCGGCGGATCGAGCAGGCCCTGCGCGCGGAGAGTCCGCCCTCGGGGGAATGGCTGCGGCACGAGGTCGCCCGGCTTCGCGCGGAGGTCGAGTAGGCGGTCGGTCACCAGGTGGCTGTGGCCACGGACTCCGCGGGCAGGCTCAGCTGGGCGGCCTGGCCGTTCCACCGGACGGTGACGGTCTGTTCGGTGGCGGTGTCGTTGAGCAGCAGCATCACGTGCCGGTCGTCGGGGGTGAGGAACGCGGCCGTCTCGACGCCGTGGGGGCCGCCGGTGCTGGCCACGCGCTCGGAGCCGCGGGGGAGGTGGCGTCCGACGTGGGCCAGCAGCCAGTACTCCGTGGTGGGGTCCACGGTTGCGGTGCCGGGGTCGACGGTGAGCACGCCGCGGCAGTCCTGGCAGCCGCCGTTCTTCGGTCCGGATGCCGGGTCCAGGGCGATGTTCCACCACAGCACGGCCTGGGAGTGGTTGCGGAAGGCGCCGATGAGCATGTTGCGCATGCCCCAGCGCAGGTCCCCGGAGAACCCGCTGGTTCCGTGTCTTCCCGTGCACTCGGTGGTCCAGATCCGCGCCCAGGGGAAAGCACCGGCCACGGCCGACTGCTCCGAGACGTCCCCGGCGTAGCAGTGGAACGCCGCCCCGGCGTAGGTGCCGGCCGGGGCGGTGGCGAGGGCTTCGACGGGTGCGGCGGCGTCGTCCCAGTTGTCGTCGTGCGCCAGGATCGCGACCGCGGTCAGCCCGCGGGCATCGAGCTCGGTGCGCAGTGCGGTGGCGACGCGGACCTGCTGCTCGACCGGCATCCTCGTGGAGGGGTAGTCGGGGGTGGAGTGGTTGGGCTCGTTGACCACGGTCATGGCCGCGACGTCGAGCCCCGCGGCGGTGAAGCCCGCGGCCGCCCGGGCGAGATAGGCGGCGTAGGCGGATTCGTGCTCGGACGACAGGCTGCCGCCGTGCGTGGTGCCGGAGTCCTTCATCCAGGCCGGGGGGCTCCAGGCGCTCAGCACCAGGCGCAGGGAGGGATTGACGGCCTGTGCCTCGCGCAGCAGGGGAACGACGTGCTCGTGCTCCCGCGCCACGGAGAAGTCGTACAGGCCCGGGTCGGTCTCATCACCGGGGAGGTCGTCGTAGGTGTAGTCGTCCAGGGCGAAGTCGCTGGCGCCCAGCGGGACGCGCACCACCGAGATGCCGGCCCCCTCGGTGGGGTGGAAGAGGTCGCGCAGGGCTGCTGAGCGGGTCTCGGCCGGCAGTCGGGAGAGCAGCCAGGCGGAGGACTCGGTCATGGCCGCCCCGACCCCGACGAAGCGCTGGTGCCGGGTGCTGTCGTCCACCACCACCGCGGCGGGGACCTGCTTGTCCCGGCCGAACGAGACGACCGGCCGGGGAGTTGCCAGGCTCGCCTGGTCCCCCGTGGTCACCACCCAGTCGATCCGCGGACCGGATGGGACGGCTTGGGCGCCGGGCAGCAGCATGGTGAGAATCATACCGAGCGGCACCGCGACGGACAGGGCGACCGCGAGGACGACCGTCGTGGCGGGACCGAGAATGCGCAGGGGGGGACGCACGAGGGTCTCCTAGGAGCAGGCCGGCACAGGAGGTAGTGGCGGCCGAGGGTGGGGGGACGCGCGCCGGGCGCCCGTGCCCGGCGTCGCAGAGACCAGTCAACCCGTCGGCGAGTGCGAGGCACCACGTGCCGTGGGGGCGGCGTCATACACAGAGGTCAGCGCGTATTTGCGATCGTCACATTACCCCCGGCCCGCGGTCCCGGGGCGCGGACGCCCGCACGACATAGCACACGGGCGGCTCGCCGGGCGGGGACCCGGACCGGGGCGGTGCCTCCGGCGGGCGGTCGGTCACCAGGTGGCTGTGGCCACGGACTCCGCGGGCAGGCTCAGCTGGGCGGCCTGGCCGTTCCACCGGACGGTGACGGTCTGTTCGGTGGCGGTGTCGTTGAGCAGCAGCATCACGTGCCGGTCGTCGGGGGTGAGGAACGCGGCCGTCTCGACGCCGTGGGGGCCGCCGGTGCTGGCCACGCGCTCGGAGCCGCGGGGGAGGTGGCGTCCGACGTGGGCCAGCAGCCAGTACTCCGTGGTGGGGTCCACGGTTGCGGTGCCGGGGTCGACGGTGAGCACGCCGCGGCAGTCCTGGCAGCCGCCGTTCTTCGGTCCGGATGCCGGGTCCAGGGCGATGTTCCACCACAGCACGGCCTGGGAGTGGTTGCGGAAGGCGCCGATGAGCATGTTGCGCATGCCCCAGCGCAGGTCCCCGGAGAACCCGCTGGTTCCGTGTCTTCCCGTGCACTCGGTGGTCCAGATCCGCGCCCAGGGGAAAGCACCGGCCACGGCCGACTGCTCCGAGACGTCCCCGGCGTAGCAGTGGAACGCCGCCCCGGCGTAGGTGCCGGCCGGGGCGGTGGCGAGGGCTTCGACGGGTGCGGCGGCGTCGTCCCAGTTGTCGTCGTGCGCCAGGATCGCGACCGCGGTCAGCCCGCGGGCATCGAGCTCGGTGCGCAGTGCGGTGGCGACGCGGACCTGCTGCTCGACCGGCATCCTCGTGGAGGGGTAGTCGGGGGTGGAGTGGTTGGGCTCGTTGACCACGGTCATGGCCGCGACGTCGAGCCCCGCGGCGGTGAAGCCCGCGGCCGCCCGGGCGAGATAGGCGGCGTAGGCGGATTCGTGCTCGGACGACAGGCTGCCGCCGTGCGTGGTGCCGGAGTCCTTCATCCAGGCCGGGGGGCTCCAGGCGCTCAGCACCAGGCGCAGGGAGGGATTGACGGCCTGTGCCTCGCGCAGCAGGGGAACGACGTGCTCGTGCTCCCGCGCCACGGAGAAGTCGTACAGGCCCGGGTCGGTCTCATCACCGGGGAGGTCGTCGTAGGTGTAGTCGTCCAGGGCGAAGTCGCTGGCGCCCAGCGGGACGCGCACCACCGAGATGCCGGCCCCCTCGGTGGGGTGGAAGAGGTCGCGCAGGGCTGCTGAGCGGGTCTCGGCCGGCAGTCGGGAGAGCAGCCAGGCGGAGGACTCGGTCATGGCCGCCCCGACCCCGACGAAGCGCTGGTGCCGGGTGCTGTCGTCCACCACCACCGCGGCGGGGACCTGCTCGACCCGGCCGAAGACCGCACCCGGTTGCGTGGCCGCGTGTTCCTGCTGGTCCCCGGTGGTCACCGTCCAGCTGATCTCCGGGGACGACGAGCCGCCCCGGGGCTCCGGCCGCGGCGCGGAGCAGGCTCCGGCTGCCAGCACGGTGCACAGCAGGACGGTCACGGCCACGATCACCGTTCGCATCCTCATCAGCCCTCCGCCCACCGTGGCCCCCTCCGCCGACAGAAGTCTAGGCGCACGGGGAGAGGCCGCCGCCACGGTCGGGACCGTGCGGGTCAGCCGCCGATGTACTCGCCGGTGATGGCGTCGACGGTGCCGGCCTCGATGCCCTCGCACTGGGAGACGCCGGCGGCGGTGACGGGGGTGTAGTTGAGGCAGAAGGCGTCGTAGTACGGCATCCCGGACTGCCAGGCGGCGTAGGCCTCGTCGTAGTCGAAGTCCTGGGCGGGGATCGCGCCGGGGCCGGGGTTCGCGCCCGGAGCGGTGGCGCAGGCCGCCGGGTCGGCACTGTTCGTGGCGAGGTACTGGCCGAGGGCGTCCACGACGTCGACCTGCTGCCGGCCGGTGCCCATCGCCGCGCGGTAGCTCTCGCAGAGGGCGACGGCGACGCCGGGATCGTAGAGGTTCGTGCTGATCCGGTGCACCGTGGGCCCGGCGCCCGTCCCGCCCATGATCTCGACGCCGGTGAGCGCTCCGGCGAACTGCGCGCCGGCGGCCGTGCCGGTGAACGCCGACAGGGGGTCGGCGGGCGCGGGCTCGGCAGGCGCGGGCTCGGCGGGCTCCGGCGGGTTGTTCGCGGGCGCGGCCTCGGTCGGCTCCGGCTCGGAGGAGGGGGAGGCCGCCTCCTCCGGGGTCTGCGAAGCCGGGGGGGACGAGGACGGCGCGCCCGACGACGGGGACCCGGACGACGACGCGGCCGGGGTGCGGGAGGGACCGGCCCCGTCCCCCGGGGCCTCGGCGTCGTCGGAGCAGCCGGTCAGCGCGAGGCCGGATGCGAGGACCAGGGCGAAGAGGGCGGTCTTCTTGCTCACGGGGTCTCCTGCGGGGCGGGGGGGCGGGGGGACGTACTGCACACTGTAGGGCGCGGACGTCGGCGGGCGGCGCAGGACGCCCCGGAACCGGTTCAGCCGTCGAGGCGGATGCGCACCCCGTCGACCGGCTCGGGCAGGCCGTGGACGGCAGTGTGGTTGAGAACGGTGTTCCACACGGCGACCCGCACCTCCGTCTCCGTCATGCCCGCCGGACGGCCGGCGACGACCACGGACCACTCCCGGCCCTCGAAGAGCGGGTCGGCGGTCGGGACGAGGATGCCCCGCGCGGCCAGGGAACGGAGGACGTCGGTGCGCACCAGGGCCTCGGCGGTACGGGGGGTGCGGGCGATGACGGTCATGGCGGGGATCCTTCCGGGCGGGCGCGGGTGCTGCGCAGTTCCTATTCGACCGCATGGAAGTGCCTCCGTGCTGCCCGCTCTTTGCCGGACACCGGCCGCTCCGCGCAGCACCTCCGCCGTGGCGGAGGGCGACCGTGAGGAGAAGGGCCGTGGCGGCCTCCGTGCGCCGGACCCGGTCGCGTCCCCGTCCCGTGCTCGCCCGCCGACGGGTGGCCCGGTGGTAGCTTGGTCCTCAGTCCACGTACTTTTTCTCATCATCAACGGAGGCGGGCATGAGTCATTCGGTAGGCCCCAGCACGGGCGGCACCTCGGGAGCGAGGACGGAGCGCACCGACCCCGGGACGGCGTCGATCCTCGACGTCGTCAAGGTCTTCGCCCGCCTGCTCCCCAAGCAGCTCAAGGACGAGGCGCAGCTCGCGAAGATCGAGCTCACGGAGAAGGCCAAGACGCTCGGCAAGGGCGCGGCCTTCGTCGTCGTCGGCCTGGTCTTCCTGCTGCTGGCCACCATCGCGCTCGTCGGCGCCGCCATCGCCGGCCTGTCGCAGGTGATGCCGGCGTGGCTGGCGGCTCTGCTGCTGGCCGTGCTGTTCCTGGTGGTCCTCGTGATCGCGGCCCTCATCGGGCTCGCCACGATCAAGAAGGCCCTGCCGCTCGTGCCGCGCAAGGCGATCTTCGGGGCCAAGTACGACCTCGGCGTGGTCAAGGAGGGCTCCGCCTACACCGAGGGCCGGGTCCAGCGCGAGGAGCAGCAGGCCCGCGAGCGCAAGGAGCAGGAGAAGAGCGAGGCCGCCCAGGACCCGGCCCGGCAGAAGCCCCCGGCGCCCACCGAGGAGCAGCTGCGGCACCGGCTCAAGCTGCGCCGCGAGCACCTCAAGACGCTGCGCGACGACGTCCAGGGCCGCGCCGAGACCATCCAGTCCACCACCAAGGGCTTCGTGGAGCGCACCAACCGCACGGTCCGGACCACGCGCACGGACGTCAAGGGCCTCCTCTCCCAGGGCGGCGGGAAGAAGTCCGCGTCCGGCCAGTCCGGGCTGGGGGAGCGGTGGCAGCCGCTCAGCGTCCTGGCCGTGGCGGGCAGCGCCTTCGTCCTCTTCCTGCGCAAGCTGTTCCGCTGACGGCGGCGTCCACGGCCGGCCCGTGGACGAACGCACGGAGAAGGCCCGGAAGCCACAGGCTTCCGGGCCTTCTCCGTGCGTTCACCCGGCATCCATGCGCCGGGCGGACGGCGCCCGGGGGCCGCTCGATAGAATTCCGGGCGTGAGCACAGGTGGGTGGACGTCGTGAGCCAGTGGCTGGCCGTCGCCCTCGCACTGCTCGCGGCCCTGTGCCTGGCCGTCGGGACGCAGAGGCAGGGCAGCGCCGTGGCGGACCGGACCCACGGCCGGCTCACCCCGCGGGCCCTCCTGGCCCTGCTGGTCAACCACCGCTGGCTCCTGGGTCTGAGCCTGCTGGGACTGGGCACGGCGCTCAACGTGGCGGCGCTCGGTCTGGCCACCGTGACGGTGGTCCAGCCGATCGGTGTCGTGGCCCTGGTGGTCACCACGCTGCTCCACGCCCGGCACCGGCGGCTGCGGATCAACCGGCGCACCTGGACGGCGATCGGGCTGTGCACCGCGGGCGGCGCGGTCTTCGTGACCTGCGCGGTCGCGGCGACCGATCCGGCCCACGGGATCTCGGCGTGGGCGGAGCACACCGTGGTCGTCATGCTCGTGGTGCTCGTCTGCGTCCTGGGCGTCTCCGCCGCACTGTTCCGCCGCGGCCTCGGCGGCACGTTCTACGTGGTGGCCGCCGGGATCCTCTACGGGTTCGTGGCGGTGCTCGTGCGGCTGACCATCACCCGGATCCAGGGCAGCGCCGGGCAGCTCCTGGACGACGTCAACTGGCTCGCGGTCGGGGCGGCCGTGGTGGCCGCCGCCCTGGGCGGGTGGTTCGTGCAGACCGCGTTCGCCACGGGACCGCCGGACCTGGTGATCGCCGGCCTCACGGTGATCGACCCGATGGTGGGTGTCCTGCTGGGACTGCTGGTCCTCGGCGAGGCCGGTCCCGGTTTCTCCGTTGTGACGGGCGTGCTGATGGCCGTGGCGGGAGGCGTTGCTATAGTCGGGGTCGCCGTGCTCTCGCAGCACCACCCGGAGGTGCTCGCACGCCGGGCCGAGTTCGCGGCCCGCGCCGAGCTCGCGCGACGGGACCTGCCGGGAGCGGGCACGCAAGCGCCGGGACCGTCCCCCGCAGGACCTGACCGACCAGCACACCACCGACCGGGAAGCCACGCTTGAGCGCCGAGACGACGACCACCGCCCGACCCCTGACCGTCCTGCTGGGCGCCGAGACGTACCCGCCGGACGTCAACGGGGCCGCACAGTTCGGGCACCGGCTGGCCCGGGGCCTGCACGAGCAGGGGCACCGGGTGCACGTCGTGTGCGCCCGGCCCGTGCGGGGCCCGTCGTGCCGGGCCGAGGACGACGGCGTGGTCGAGCACCGCTTGCGCTCCCACCGGGCGTTCACCCACCCGTACTTCCGGATGTGCCTCCCGTGGCAGGTGGCGGGGGAGATCCGCCGGGTGTTCGACGAGGTCCGCCCCGACGTGGTGCACGTGCAGTGCCACTACATCCAGGGTCGGCTGCTCGTGCGCGAGGCCCGGCGCCGGGGCGTCCGGACGATCGGCACCAACCACTTCGTCCCCGAGAACCTGGAACCGTTCCTGCCCTTCCCGCGGTGGGTCGTCGACCGGTACCGCAAGATCTCGTGGTGGGACATGGCGCGGGTCTTCGGCCGCTGCGACGTGGTGACCGCCCCCACGCCGCTCGCGGTGGAGACCATGCTCCGCAACGGCTTCCCCGACTCCGTGCTGGCCGTGTCCAACGGGATCCGGATCGCCGACTACGAGGCCCGCGCCGGGGAGCCGCCGCGGCGCAACCCGCACCCGACCGTGCTGTTCACCGGACGGCTCGCGGTGGAGAAGAACGTGGACGTGCTCATCGAGGCGCTGTCCCTGCTCCCGGCCGAGCTCGGCGCCCACCTGGAGCTCGTCGGGGACGGTGAGCAGCGGGCGGGACTCGAGCAGCTCGCGCACGCCCTCGGGGTGGGGGACCGGGTGCACTTCCTGGGCTACGTCCCCGACGAGGAGCTGCGCGACGCCTACCTCCGGGCCGACGTCTTCTGCCAGCCGGGCACGGCCGAGCTGCAGTCGCTGGTGACGCTGGAGGCGATGTCGGCGTCCCGGCCCGTGGTCCTGGCCGACGCCCGGGCCCTCCCGCACCTGGCCGACGACGGTGTCAACGGCTGGCTGTTCACGCCCGGCGACGCCCGGGACCTGGCCCGCAAGCTCACCCTGGTGCTGTCGTCGAGCCCCGAGGAACGGGCGCGGATGGGGCGGGAGAGCCACCGCAAGGTGGCCCAGCACAGCTTTCCGCGCACCCTGGACACGTTCCTGCGGATCTACCGGGACGAGCAGTCCGACCACGGGTCCGTCGGGACCGGGCGGACGCGCCGGCTGCGGGCCCGACTGGGCGCGCTCGTACGGTAACGTGGTGCTGCGCCGCCGGCCCCGTACCGGCGCGGGGCCGTAGCTCAGCTGGTCAGAGCAGAGGACTCATAATCCTTCGGTCGTGGGTTCAAGCCCCACCGGCCCTACCTCGAAGCCCGTCCCGCTGGGTTCGACGCCCAGCGGGTCGGGCTTCTGCGTCGGTCGTCAGCCCCCGATCCGACGCCGGCCCCCGAGATCCGTCGCAGGACCGTCTGGCAGAAGCCGGCGAGTTGCCGGAGAAGATGGCAACTTGGCTGTCGAGTAACAGACCTTCGCATGTACCGTGAAGTCCTCACCTACGGTTCCCCGGGTGATCCGGCCGGCGTCCCCCGGCGTCGCCCACCGCAGCGCCCCCGCCCCTCCTCGGGCGGGGGCGCTGCGCCGCCGGGGAGGACGTGGGCCACGGCCGGCTGTCCGTCGTCGCCGCCGCTGCGGCGTCCGCGACTACGCAGCGGGGGTCTCCTCCGCCGCGGCCTGGTCGAGCAGGTCGCACAGGTCGAAGACGTACTCCGTGGAGTTCTGGGTGATCTCCGCGGAGGCCACCGGCGGGACCTCCGGCCCCGACTGGGGTGCGGACTCGAAGGTGACCGTCTCGGTGAGCTCTCCGGACAGGAAGAGGAAGGCCTGCGGCAGCCCGGCCTCCTCGAACACCTGCGCCTCGACCTCGTCGAAGGCGACGACGATCGAGGCCCCTGACGTGTCATAGGTGACCGAGGTCCCGTCTGCGGAGAAAGTCTCGAATCCTCCGCCGGAGACATCGACCTCATCGAGCATCGCACCGTCGGAAGCTCGAGTGACATCGGCCGTGACGGCTCCGCGGGACTCCACCACCGTGTTCCCCTCCGTGTCGACGAGGACCCGGTACTCCCTCTCGTCGACGTCGCCGGATTCGACAGTGATCTCGGATCCGCAGGCGGGTAGGGTGAAGGACTCGCTGAGCTCGTCCGGATAGGGCAGGAACGCCCCGTGGGTGCTGGGCGGCGGCCCCTGCATCTCGGCCGGCATCTCGGTCGGCTGCTCGGTCGGCGGGGCCGGCTCCGGCGTGTGCGCCGCGGCCGGTGCGGCGACGGCCAGCAGTGCGGTGGCGGCGGCAGCGATGATGCGCTGAGAAGTCTTCATGATCAGTCCTTGTTGTGGCTGGGTGCCGAGGACGGGCCAGGCGCTGTCCACGGCGGGGTGCAGTGGATGGGATCAGGACTGCGGGCGACGTCGATCAGCGCCCACGGGATCAGTCTCGCCACGTCGGCGTGGCACGGGACCCCGGCGGCGGGGCTTGACCTCAGGATCGTTACCGTCGCACCCGACGGACCGTCACGAACGCGCCCGAGTCGGTGCGACCGCGAACACCTCGGTGCTCCACGCCGGGGCCCGAGGGGCTCTCGGCACAGCCGAGAGCCCCTCGGTCACCGCGGCCGGCCTTCCTGCCCGGCCGCCACCCGTGGACCGCCGGAGCCGCGGCGACGAGAACAGCGGTCACGGTCGGCCCGGCCAGGTCCTGCTCGTCACCCCTGCCGCCGTGCTCCGGCCGGTGACCGAAGCGCTCCGCCCACCGGCCGGGTGCGCTCCGCACCCCGATGTGGTGCACTGGTGCTCCGATGCACGCGCCACCGACCGAGGGGAAGCCGAGATGAACCGCCGCACGCTGTGGAGCTCCCTGCCCGTCGTGGTCCTGGCCCTCACGGCGCTGACCGGCTGCGACCTCAGCGCCGAGGAGGTCGAGCAGGGCGCCGACAACGTCCAGCAGGAGCTCGAGCAGGGCGCCGAAGAGGTCCAGCAGGGCGCCGAGGAGGGCCTCGAGCAGGCCGAGCAGGGTCTCGAGGACGCTCGGGACGGCGAGGGGGGCGGCGGCAACGGCTGAGCCGCAGCGAGCAGCCGCCCGGGGACGGGCAGCAGCACCGACGGCTCCAGGGCGCCGACGAACTGCAGCGGGTTGACGTAGTCGCGGTCCCGCCGCACACCCCAGTGCAGGCAGGGCGCGGCTCCGCAGTGCCCGCGCCCGCGCAGCACCCCCACGACCTCACCGCGGCGGACCCGCTCCCCGCGGGCCAGGGCGGACTCGACGGGCTCGAAGCTCGAGCGCAGGCCGTTCCCGTGGTCCAGCGTGAGCACCGGGCGGTCCACCACGAACCCCACGAAGCTCACGGTGCCGTCCGCCGGTGCGCGCACGGACGCGCCCGCCGTGGCGTCCAGGTCGACCCCGCGGTGTCCCCGCCCCCAGCGCTGCTCGGGAGGCGCCCAGTCGCCCACCACGGCGGGCCGCGGCGACAGCGGCCACGCCCAGCCCGGCGCCCCGGAGGCCGGCGGCCCCGCTCCGAGGACGATGACGGTGGCGAGGAGGACGGCCCCCGCGGTGGCGGCGGAGCGGTGCGGCCCGCGGGCTCGGGCGCACCGGAACAGGGCGGTGATCATGGGGTCCACCCTGGACCCCGGCGGGCCCCGTGCGGAGCGCTCCGCGCGGCCTGTGCGTGCCGGCGGCCCCCGGCCGACCGGGACCCGGCCTGTGCAGGGGCAACGGGGCCCTGTAGTACACTTGACTCCGCAGTGTGCTCTGACGCGCCCTTCGTGGCGTGCCCTCGTGACCATCCCTGACCCGGCCCCGACGCCGGATCCGGCGGCACGCGGGTGAGCAGCTGACTTCGCGCGCAGCGCCGCCGGGATCTCCTTTCCCGGTCCGGCCGTCCCGGTCCGCGTCCCCGTCCCGGCGGGGTGCGGTACGGCGGCCCGGCAGCGGACCCGTTCCGGTTCCGCTCACCGTTGCGCCAGGGGCTCGTCCGCCGGACGCAGCCGAGAACCGTACCCGCGGGCCGGGCGTCGTCGCACGCCCTCCCGCACGAGAACAAGGAGACGACATGTCCGTCGTTACCATGCGCCAGCTCCTCGACAGCGGCGTGCACTTCGGCCACCAGACCCGTCGCTGGAACCCGAAGATGAAGCGCTTCATCTTCACCGAGCGCAACGGCATCTACATCATCGACCTCCAGCAGTCGCTGTCCTTCATCGACCGCGCCTACGAGGCCGTCAAGACCACCGTGGCCCACGGCGGCACCATCCTGTTCGTCGGCACCAAGAAGCAGGCCCAGGAGGCCATCGCCGAGCAGGCCACCCGCGTGGGCATGCCCTACGTGAACCACCGCTGGCTGGGCGGCATGCTCACCAACTTCGCCACGGTCTCCAAGCGCATCGAGCGCATGAAGGAGCTCGAGGAGATCGACTTCGACGACGTCGCCGGCTCGCAGTACACCAAGAAGGAGCTGCTGCTGCTGCGCCGCGAGAAGGAGAAGCTGGAGCGCACCCTCGGCGGCATCCGCAACCTGACCAAGGCCCCCTCCCTGGTCTGGATCGTGGACACCAAGAAGGAGCACCTCGCGGTGGACGAGGCCCAGAAGCTGGGCATCCCGGTCGTCGCGATCCTCGACACCAACTGCGACCCGGACGAGGTCGCCTTCCCGATCCCGGGCAACGACGACGCCATCCGCTCGGTCAACCTGCTGACCCGCGTGATCGCCGACGCCGTGGCCGAGGGCCTCATGGAGCGCCACAACAAGAAGTCCGGCGGCGCCGGTCAGGCCGAAGAGCCGATGGCCGAGTGGGAGCGCGAGCTGCTCGAGCAGCACACCGCCGAGCAGACCGCCGCGGAGGCACCGGCCGAGGCCGCCGCCCCCGCCGAGACCGCCGCTCCCGCCGAGACCGAGGCCGTGGCCCCCGCCGAGACCGAGGCCGTGGCCCCCGCCGAGACCGAGGCCGCCGCCGAGTAGTCCCCGTTCATCGTCCGTTTTCCCCGGTGGGGCACCATCTCCACCGGACGCCGGCCGGGGCGCCCGCGCGCGCCCCGGCCGGCACCACCGACTACGTGAGGAGTTCACATGGCGAACTACACCGCCGCTGAGATCAAGGCCCTGCGCGAGCGCACCGGCGCCGGCATGCTCGACGTCAAGAAGGCTCTCGACGAGGCCGACGGCAACCTGCAGAAGGCCCAGGAGATCATCCGCGTCAAGGGACTCAAGGGCGTCACCAAGCGTGAGGGCCGCGCCACGGCCGAGGGCCTCGTCGCCGCGCGCGTCGAGGGCACCGTCGGCTACATGGTCGAGGTCAACTCCGAGACCGACTTCGTGGCGAAGTCCGCTCCGTTCGTCGAGTTCGGCAACAAGGTCCTCGAGGCCGCCGTCGCCGCCGACGCGACCTCCCTCGAGGAGCTCATGGAGGCCCAGTCCGACGGCAAGGCCGTCTCCGAGCTCGTCACCGAGACCGGTGCCCTGCTCGGCGAGAAGGTCGTCGTCCGCCGCATCGCCCGCGTCGAGGGCGAGAACGTGGCCGTCTACCTGCACAAGACCTCCAAGGACCTCCCGGCCCAGGTCGGCGTGCTGCTGGCCGCCGCCGGTGCCGACGGCGGCCAGGTCGCCCACGACGTCGCCGTGCACATCGCGGCGATGTCCCCGACGTTCCTCTCCCAGGAGGACGTGCCCGCCGAGACCGTCGAGTCGGAGAAGCGCGTCGCCGAGGAGACCGCCCGCGCCGAGGGCAAGCCGGAGAAGATCCTGCCGAACATCATCAACGGCCGGCTCAAGGGCTACTACAAGGACGTCGTCCTGCTCGAGCAGGACTTCGCCAAGGACTCCAAGAAGACCGTCGGCAAGGTGCTCGAGGAGGCCGGCGCGATCGCCACGGCCTTCGCCCGCTTCCGCGTCGGCGCCTGACCGGTCCCGTCCGGGCGCCGCGGCGTCCCACCGAGGGAGGCGACCCTGCCCCGCAGGGTCGCCTCCCTTCGTCGTCCGCGCCCCCACCTGCGACGACGCCCGCGCCTCCCGCGCTGCAGGCGGAGGGGCCGGCGGGCGTTCTGTATGCTGAGGGAGGCCCGGCCCCGATCCGACCGCACCCTCACGGGTCCGAGCCCGTCCAGCACCGTCGTCGCCGGGAGGAACCATGCCCACCACTTCAGCGTCCGAGATCCAGGACGAGGCCCTGCGCCTGAGCCGTGGCCCGCAGGTCACCCCCACGCGGCGCCGTGTCCTGCTGAAGCTCTCGGGCGAGGTCTTCGGCGGCGGCTCCATCGGCGTGGACACCCGTGTCATCCGGGACATCGCGGAGCAGATCGCCGCGACCGTCGGCCAGGTCGAGACCGCGATCGTGGTCGGCGGCGGCAACTTCTTCCGCGGCGCGGAGCTCTCCCAGGCGGGCATGGACCGCTCCCGGGCCGACTACATGGGGATGCTCGGCACCGTGATGAACTGCCTGGCCCTGCAGGACTTCCTCGAGCAGTGCGGCGTGGACACGCGCGTGCAGTCCGCGATCAAGATGGAGCAGGTCGCCGAGGTGTACATCCCCCGCCGGGCCATCCGCCACATGGAGAAGGACCGCGTCGTGATCTTCGGCGCCGGGGCCGGGCTGCCCTACTTCTCGACCGACACCGTCGCCGCCCAGCGCGCCCTCGAGGTGCACGCCGACGAGGTGCTCATGGCCAAGAACGGGGTGGACGGCGTCTACACCGCCGACCCCCGGACGAACCCGGACGCCGAGCGGCTGTCCGCGCTGACCTACGACGAGGCCCTGGCCCGGAACATCCGCGTGATGGACCAGACGGCCTTCAGCCTGTGCCGCGACAACGACGTGACGATGCGCGTGTTCGGCATGCAGGGCGAGGGCAACGTCACCCGGGCGGTCCTGGGCGAGCAGATCGGCACCCTCGTCACCGCCTGATCCAGGCCCCTCGCGGCCCGGCGTTAGACTGGGGCCAGCATGCCCGGGACGGGCGCCCTCGGCGTCGTCCCCGGTGGAACCGACCCGCGCGGAGGACTCCGTGCGACACGACGAAGGAGCCCCTACGTGATCTCAGACATCATGTCCGAAGCGAAGACCAAGATGGCCAAGGCCGTGGACGGCGCCAAGGACGACTTCGCCGGCATCCGGACGGGCCGGGCCAACCCGTCCCTCTTCTCGAACGTCCTCGTCGAGTACTACGGCAGCCCCACGCCCCTGCAGCAGCTCGCGTCCTTCCAGAACCCGGAGGCCCGCACCCTGCTCATCACCCCGTACGACCGCTCGGCCCTCACCGACATCGAGAAGGCGCTGCGCAACTCGGACATCGGGGCCAATCCCGCCAACGACGGCAACGTCATCCGCGTGGTCATGCCGGAGCTCACCCAGGAACGCCGCAAGGAGTACGTCAAGGTCGTCGGGCACAAGGCCGAGGAGGCGCGGGTGTCGGTGCGCAACATCCGCCGGCACGCCAAGGACCAGATCGAGAAGACGGTCAAGGACGGCGAGATCGGCGAGGACGAGGGCAAGCGCGCCGAGAAGGACCTCGACGCCGTGACCAAGAAGCACATCGAGCAGATCGACGAGATGCTCAAGAACAAGGAAGCGGAGCTGCTGCAGGTCTGATGCCGGACCCGCGCCCACGGCACCAGGAGACGAAGGCTTCCCCGGGATCCACCGGGGAGGCCTTCCCCTCTCGCGCGCCCGCGGCCACGGGCGGGGTGCCCGGGCCGGGCCGCCACCCCCGGGAGCGGCGCCACACCGCTCCCTCCCGCGCCGGGCGGAACCTGCCGGCGGCCGTGGGCGTCGCGGTGGTGCTCATCGGGACCCTGCTCGTGGGCCTGTTCGTCCAGCCCGTCGTACTCGCCCTGTTCGCCGGGACCGCCGCAGGCATCGGGGTCTGGGAGGTCGGCCGGTCGTTGCGCTACCGCGGCATCTCCATCCCGCGCGTCCCGGCGGTCGCCGCGGGCGTGCTCATGCCCGTCGCCGCGTTCGCCGGCGGGGGAGAGGCGCTCATGATGGCCGTGGTGGTCGGCCTGACCCTCGTGATCGTGTGGCGGGCGCTGGGGGCCCGGGACGGGATGATCCTGTCGATCATGGGCTCGGTCTTCGCCCTCGTCTGGGTCGGGTTCCTGCTCAGCATCGCGCTGCTGCTCTACCACACCGACGCCGGCCCCCTGAAGGTGCTCACCGTCATCCTGCTGGCCATCGGCTCGGACACGTGCGGCTACGCGGTGGGGGTGGTCTGGGGGCGGCACCCCATGGCGCCGCGGATCAGTCCCAAGAAGTCCTGGGAGGGATTCGCCGGCTCGCTGGGCGGGTCCGTGGTCATCGGCGTCCTGTGCGCCGTGCTGCTGCTCGACCACGCGTGGTGGGAGGGCGCCGTCCTGGCCGCGGCGCTCGTGCTGGCGGCCACCCTCGGCGACTTCTCCGAGTCCATGATCAAGCGGGAGCTCGGGATCAAGGACATGGGCACCCTGCTGCCCGGCCACGGGGGCGTGATGGACCGGATCGACTCCATCCTCTTCGCCGTCCCCGCGGGCTACCTGCTCTTCGGGCTGTTCGCCGCGAGCGCCTGACCGGCCGGCCCAGGATCACCCGCCCATGTCCGCCGAGCACCGCGCCGCCCCTCCGGCCGCCGCCCGGATCCCCCGGTGCGCCCAGGGCGCCTGGGGCTACGACGTCGGGCAGGTGGACGCCTTCCTCGGCGCCGTGCAGGAGGCCCTGGACGGCGCCGGGCCGGGATCGGAGGGCCGGCCGGCAGCCGTGCTCAGCACGCACGTGCGCTCGGCGCTCTTCACCGCCGTCCGGGGCGGCTACCGTCCGGAGGCCGTCGACGAGATCCTGGACGCCGCGGAGGACGCCCTCGCCGCCGCGGAGCGCGAGCAGGTCCTCCGCACGCGCGGTCCCGCGGCCTGGCAGGAGCACGTCGACGCCCTGACCGAGGTCGTGCGCGGGCGGATCGAGCGGCCGCGCACCCAGCGCTTCCGCCGCCCCTCGCGGTCCCGGGGCCAGGGGTACTCCGCAGCCCACGTCGACGTCCTGTGCGAGCGCCTCGGCGCCCGGCTCGCGGGCTCCGCCCCGCTCGAGCCGGCGGAGCTGCGCGGTGCCGTCCTCCCGCCCGCCCACGGCGAGCGCAGCTACGAGGAGCAGCAGGTGGACGCCTTCCTCGACCGCGCCGTCCAGCTCCTCCTGGCGCTGCGCTGACGCGTCCGTCCGCGGTCGCTGTGTATACAGCTTCGAGCTCGAGGCGTCCAGATTCGGCCCCGGATGTCATCCCAGACCCCAAAACTGGGAATTCTCGGTGATTCACCTTGCCCCTCTGCATACAAAGGCCTAGTGTGGTCCGCATCACATGAGGAGGTAGCCCGTGTCCCATCAGCCACCCACCAACGCCGACGACCTCGTCGCCGACGTCGACTTCCCGGCCGCCCAGCGGTCGCCCGAGTTCCAGGAGCTGCGCAAGACCCATCGCGGCTTCGTCTTCCCGCTCGCCGTCGTCTTCCTGGTCTGGTACCTGCTGTACGTGGTGCTCGCCATGTACGTCCCGCAGCTCTTCGCGATCCAGGTGGTCGGCAACGTCAATCTGGGCGTGATCCTGGGCCTGCTCCAGTTCGTCACGACCTTTGCGATCACGGGCGCCTACGTGTCCTTCGCCAACCGCAAGCTGGACCCGAAGGCCACGGCCATCCGGGAGCGCCTCGAACCCACCCTCGGCACCACCACCGGCGGCGTCCACGGACAGGAGAACTGACCGATGCACCACCTGAACACCGCGCTCGCGCCCATGGCGACCGCCACCACGGAAACGGTCGGCACCCCCTGGGTCAACATCTCCATCTTCGGCGCGTTCGTCGTCGTCACGATGGTGGTCGTGCTCCGCGCCTCCAAGTCCACGGCCACCGCCGCCGACTACTACGCCGGCGGCCGCGGCTTCAGCGGCACCCAGAACGGCCTGGCCATCGCGGGCGACTACCTCTCGGCGGCGTCCTTCCTGGGCATCGTCGGCGCGATCGCCATCCAGGGCTACGACGGGTTCCTCTACTCGATCGGCTTCCTGGTGGCCTGGCTCGTGGCGCTGCTGCTGATCGCCGAGCTCCTGCGCAACACCGGCAAGTTCACCATGGCGGACGTGCTGTCCTTCCGGCTGCGCCAGCGCCCCGTGCGCGTCGCGGCGTCCATCTCCACCCTCTCCGTCTCCGCGTTCTACCTGCTGGCCCAGATGGCCGGCGCCGGTGCGCTGGTGTCGCTGCTGCTGGGCATCGGCTCGCGCGCCGGTCAGTCGCTCGTCATCGTGGTGGTGGGCCTGCTCATGATCGTCTACGTCCTGGTGGGCGGGATGAAGGGCACCACCTACGTGCAGATCATCAAGGCGGTGCTCCTGGTCTCCGGCGTGGCGGTCATGACCGTCTGGATCCTGGCGCTCTACGGTTTCAACTTCTCCTCGCTGCTCGGTGACGCGGTCGCCGTGTCCGGCAACCCCGCCATCCTCGAGCCGGGCCTGCGGTACGGGGCCACGGAGACCAGCAAGCTGGACTTCATCTCCCTGGGCCTGGCCCTCGTCTTCGGCGCCGCGGGCCTGCCCCACGTGCTGATGCGCTTCTACACGGTGCCCACGGCCAAGGAGGCCCGCACCTCGGTGGTCTGGGCGATCGGCCTGATCGGCCTGTTCTACCTCTTCACCCTCATCCTGGGCTTCGGCGCGGCGGCCCTCATCGGCGCCGAGCGGATCCAGGCGGCGCCGGGCGGCGTGAACTCCGCGGCGCCGCTGCTGGCCTTCGAGCTGGGCGGATCGCTGCTGATGGGCATCATCGCGGCGGTGGCGTTCGCCACGATCCTCGCGGTCGTGGCCGGCCTGGCCATCACGGCCTCGGCCTCCTTCGCCCACGACATCTACACCAGCGTCATCAAGAAGGGCGACTCCGATCCCCGCAAGGAGTTGCGGGTCGCGAAGACCACCGTGGTGGTCATCGGGCTCGTGTCCATCGCGGGCGGCATCGGCGCGCAGGGCCAGAACGTCGCGTTCCTCGTGGCGCTCGCCTTCGCGGTCGCGGCCTCGGCGAACCTGCCGACCATCCTGTACTCCCTGTACTGGCGGCGCTTCACCACCCGGGGCGCGGTCTGGTCGATGTACGGCGGCCTGTTCATCTCGGTGGGCCTGATCATCTTCTCCCCGGTCATGTCCGGTGCCGAGACGTCGATGATCCCGACGGCGGACTTCGCGTGGTTCCCGCTGCAGAACCCGGGCATCGTCTCGATCCCGGCCTCCTTCCTGCTCGGCTTCATCGGCTCCATGACGGAACGCCGTCTCGAGGACCCGGTCAAGCAGTCCGAGATGGAGGTGCGCTCCCTCACAGGCATCGGCGCGGAGAAGCCCGTCGCCCACTGAGGACGTCCCGCTCCCACCTGGGAGGATCTCCGGCCCGCCCGAGGCTCCGGCTTCGGGCGGGCCGGCCCGTGTCCGGGGACACGAAGTGATTCGCTAAAGGAAACGGACAGGCGGCTGAGTGTCGGATAGGGTGGGGACAGGAGCAACCGCAGGATATTCCTTGGATACTCACCGGTTGCGTACAATGAAAGTCCCTCGCGGGACGGATAAGGAGCCATCATGGGAATCATCAGCTGGATCGTCCTCGGCCTCATCGCCGGCGCCCTCGCCAAGCTCATCATGCCGGGCAACCAGGGCGGCGGCATCATCGTCACCATGGTCCTCGGCATCGTCGGAGCCCTCCTCGGAGGCTTCCTGGGCTCGCTGATCGGGATCGGCAGCCTCGACTCCGTGTTCGACATCGGCACGATCATCACCGCCGTCGTGGGAGCGCTCATCGTGCTCTTCATCTGGGGCGCGGTCACCGGCCGCAAGGGCCGCACCACGCGCTGATCCGACCCCGTCGGTCGCCGAGGCCCCGTCCACCGTTCATGGTGGGCGGGGCCTCGGCGCATCCCGGGCCCGGGGCGCACCGCACCCCCGCCGGCCCGTCGGTGCGCGGCACCGGGGGTGCCCGCTGGGGGATACTGGGGCCATGACGTCCCCCTCCTCCGTGCTCCGCAACCGCCCGACGCCCGAGCTGCGCGCACTGGCCGCCGCCGGTCCCCGCAGGATCAGCGTCCTCGGCTCGACGGGCTCGATCGGCACCCAGGCGCTCGACGTCGTGCGGGCCGCGAACGCCCTCGACGGCGCGACGCCGTTCGACGTGGTGGCCCTCGCCGCCGGCCGTGGCCACCTGCCGCTGCTGGCGGAGCAGGCCGTGGCGACCCGCGCCGCCCTGGTGGCGACGAGCGGCACCGGGGACGACGTCCGGGAGCTGGTCCGGCTGATCGCCGAGTGCGCCTCGTCCGCCGGCGCCGCCGACTACCGCCCCGAGCTCCTCCACGGCCCCGACGCCGCCGCGGTGGTCGCGGGGCACCCGGAGGCGGACCTCGTGCTCAACGGCATCACCGGTTCGATCGGTCTCGCCCCCACGCTGGCCGCCCTGCGGGCCGGGCACCGGCTCGCGCTGGCGAACAAGGAGTCGCTGATTGCCGGTGGCCCGCTGGTCAAGGAGGCGGCCGCGGGGCGCCCGGACGCCCTGATCCCGGTGGACTCCGAGCACTCGGCCCTGGCACAGGCACTGCGCGGCGGCAGCACCGCCGAGGTGGACCGGCTCGTGCTGACCGCCTCGGGCGGCCCGTTCCGCGGCCGTACCCGGGCGGAGCTGGAGGCGGTCACCCCGCGGGAGGCGCTGCGGCACCCCACCTGGGACATGGGCGTCATGGTCACGACCAACTCGGCGACGATGGTGAACAAGGCCCTGGAGGTGCTCGAGGCCCACCTGCTCTTCGACGTCCCGCTGGAGCGCATCGACGTGGTGGTCCACCCCCAGTCGGTCGTGCACTCCATGGTCCAGTTCGTGGACGGCTCGACCCTCGCCCAGGCCTCGCCGCCGGACATGCGCCTGCCCATCGCACTCGGCCTGGCCTGGCCGCACCGCGTACCCGGTGCGGCGCCCGCGTGCGACTGGACCCGCGCGGCCGAGTGGACCTTCGAGCCGCTGGACAGCGAGGCGTTCCCGGCCGTGGACCTCATCAAGGCCGCGGGGGAGCGCGGAGGCACCCACCCGGCGGTGTTCAACGCCGCCAACGAGGAGGCGGTGCACGCCTTCCACGACGGCCGGATCCGGTTCCCCGTGATCGTGGACACGGTCGAGAAGGTGCTGGGCGAGCACGAGGACCGCGGCCACCTGGACCTCGACGCCGTCCTGGAGGCCGAGCGCTGGGCCCGGCGCCGCGCCCAGGAGCTCCTCGGCCGCTGACGGGGCCGGTCCGGGCCCCCGCCGCACGTGCTAGTCTGTCGGGCGGATGACGAGTCCCAGCGCGAAGCCCTGGCTTGCTGGGCGGCAACCCTCTCCCGTAGTGGGGTGCCCCAGGTGAACCATCCGGCACCGGCCATCGACGGCCGGCGGCAAGTACGGTTCGACCGTGGACGCGCCCTCCGGCGCGCCCTCGACCGTGGCCGCCGGACCCGTCGGGTCCGGCGGAGACCTCCGACATCCTGGATCCACGGAAAGGCATGACATGCGATCGCAGCGCCTCACCCACCTCGCCCTCGCCACCACCCTCGGCCTCACCCTCACCGCCTGCGGCGGTTCCGACCAGGCGGCCGCGCCCTACGACGACGGCGTCATCAAGATCGGCACCGACGGCCGGACCCAGGTGCACGAGGCCTTCCTGGAGGAGGCGGAGAAGGCCGGCGTCGAGGTCGAGCTCGTGGAGTTCACCGACTACAACCAGCCCAACGCCGCGCTCACCAGCGGCGACCTGGACATGAACTGGTTCCAGCACGGGGCGTTCCTGGCCGACTACCGGAACAACTCGGGCGAGGACATCGTCCCGATCGGGTCCACCTCCATCTACCCGCTGGGCCTCTACTCGGAGCGCTACGAGTCCCTGGACCAGATCCAGGAGGGCGACGAGATCGCGGTGCCCAACGACGCGATCAACCTCGCCCGCGCGCTCCTGCTGCTGCAGTCCGCCGGGCTCGTCGAGTTCACCTCCGACACCACGGCCCCGTCCGAGCTGGACATCGACACCGAGGCCTCCAAGGTCCGGGTCACGCCCGTCTCGGCCGAGCAGACCGTGCTGTCGATGAGCTCGACCGCCGGCGCCGTGGTCAACAACACGTTCCTCACCCGGGCCGACATCGACCCGAACTCGGCCCTGTACTCCGACGGCGAGGACAACGAGAACGCCCTGCCCTACGTCAACTTCTTCGCCGCCACCGGAGGCAACAAGGACGACGAGACCCTCCACCAGGTCGCCGACCTCTTCCACACGGACGCGGTGCTGGCGGCCGAGCAGGCGGAGACGAAGGACACCGCCGTGTCCATGGACGTCGCGCAGGACGAGCTGATCGAGGTCGTCGACCGGTACGCCGAGGACCTCGAGAAGTGACGGCTCCGGCCGACCCGGACCGGATCCGCCACCCCGACGGCGACGTCATCGTCCGCTTCGAGGACGTCACCAAGACCTTCGTCACGGGCCCGGCGAAGGCCCGGCGCGAAGTGGTCGCGGTGGACGGCGTCTCGCTCGAGATCCGGCGGGGGGAGATCTTCGGCGTGATCGGCTACTCCGGTGCCGGGAAGTCGACGCTCGTGCGCCTGATCAACGGACTCGAGCCGATCACCTCGGGTTCCCTCACGGTCAACGGTTTCGAGGTCGCGGGCCGGAAGGAGACCGAGCTCGCACCCGTCCGGCAGGAGATCGGGATGATCTTCCAGCAGTTCAACCTGTTCACGTCCCGCACCGTGGCCGGCAACGTCGAGTACCCGCTCAAGCGGGCCGGCTGGCCCAAGGACAAGCGCCGCGCGCGGGTCGCGGAGCTGCTGGAGTTCGTGGGCCTGTCCGAGCGGGCGGGCAACTACCCCGAGCAGCTCTCGGGCGGTCAGAAGCAGCGCGTGGGCATCGCCCGGGCGCTCGCCACCAGCCCGAAGCTGCTCCTCGCCGACGAGTCCACCAGCGCGCTCGACCCCGACACCACCCAGGAGGTGCTGCAGGTGCTCCAGCGGGTCAACCGCGAGCTCGGCATCACCATCGTGCTCATCACGCACGAGATGGACGTCGTGCGCGCCATCGCCGACCACGTCGCCGTGATGCAGGACGGCAAGGTCGTGGAGCACGGCTCCACCGTCGACATCTTCGCCCGGCCCCGGACCGGGACCGCGCGACGCTTCGTCTCCTCCGTGCTGCACTCGGTGCCGGACGAGCGCGAGGTCGAGCGGCTGCGCCGGGCCCACCGCGGGCGGCTGGTGATCGTGGACGTCGGCGACGGCGTGGACATCGGCGGGGTGCTCTCCGACGGCGCCGCCCGCGGCGTGCGCTTCACCATCGCCTACGGCGGGATCAGCGTGCTCCAGGAGGAGTCCTTCGGGTCCCTGACCTTCGAGCTGACCGGCGAGGACACGGCCGTGCAGGACGTGGTCGACGACCTCTCCCGGATCACGACCCTGCGGGAGGTGGCGGCATGAACGACTGGACCGTCCTGGGTCCCGAGCTGCTCTCCGCGCTCGGGGAGACCCTCTACATGGTGGCCGTCACCCTCCTGCTCGCCGGACTGCTCGGGCTGCTCGTCGGCGTGGGCCTCTACGTGACGCGCCGGGGCAACATCCTGGAGAACCGCGCGGTGCACGAGGCGATCAACCTGGTCGTGAACTTCGTGCGGCCGATCCCGTTCATCATCCTGCTCGCCGCGCTCGGCCCGGTCACCGAGGACGTCGTCGGGACCCGCCTGGGCCCCAACGCCGCGATCTTCGCCATGACCATCGGCGCGATGTTCGCGGTGGCGCGCATCGTCGAGCAGAACCTGATGTCGGTGGACCCCGGCGTCGTGGAGGCGGCCCGGTCCATGGGCGTCTCCCGGGGGAGGATCATCACCACGGTCATCCTGCCCGAGGCCCTCGGCCCGCTGGTGCTCGGCTACACGTTCCTCGTCATCGGCATCACGGACATGTCCGCGATGGCCGGGGCCATCGGTGCCGGCGGCCTGGGCGACTTCGCCCTGCGGCTGGGCTACCAGCGGTTCAACGACGAGGTCACGTGGGCCGCGGTCGCCGTGATCGTCGTCCTCGTCCAGCTGGTCCAGCTGGTGGGCAACCGGATGGCGCGGCGCATCCTGCGCCGCTGACGCCCCGGGGCGCCTGCGCCGGCCGGTCCCTCCCCGCGGAGGCGACCGGCCGTCGTCGTCCGCGGGGCCGCCCCGTCGGCACCGCCCAGGAACGTGGTGCACACTGGTGCTCGCCGTGCGTGCACGGCCCCTGCCGTCCCCGGCGCCCGCCGGGGGCGCCCGACGATCCCCGGAGGCTCCCGGATGGGCGTGGTCCTGTTCCTCGTGGGCGTGCTGCTCGCCGCCCTGGCCATCGTCGCGTCCATCGCCCTCCACGAGATCGGCCACCTGGTCCCGGCCAAGCTCTTCGGCGTGCGGGTCACCCAGTACATGGTCGGCTTCGGCCGCACCGTGTTCTCCCGCCGGCGCGGGGAGACCGAGTACGGGCTCAAGGCCGTACCGCTCGGCGGCTACATCTCCATGGTCGGGATGTACCCGCCCGCGCGCGCGGGCGTCACCGCCCGGGCCTCGAGCACCGGCGTGTTCCAGCAGCTCGCCGCCGAGGCCCGCGGCGCCTCCGCCGGCCAGCTCGCGCCCGGGGACGAGGACCGCGTCTTCTACCGCCTGCCCGTCTGGAAGCGGATCGTCATCATGCTGGGCGGTCCGCTCATGAACCTGCTGCTGGGCACCCTGTGCCTCACCGTGCTGCTCACCGGGTTCGGGACGGCGACGCCGACCACGACGGTGGCGTGGGTCTCCGAGTGCGTCGTGCCTGCCGAGCGGCGGACCGCCGGGCAGACGGAGTGCCGCCCGGAGGACCCGACGGCCCCGGCCAACGCCGCGGGGCTGCGCCCCGGGGACGTCGTCACCGCCGTCGGCGGCGCCCCTGTCGGCACGTGGGACGAGCTCACCGCGCGCGTCCGCGACCGGGCCGGGGAGCGGATCCCCGTCGTGGTCGAGCGGGACGGGGCCACCGTGCGCACCACGCTCACCCCGATCCTCTCCTCCCGCCCGGTGGTCGACGACAGCGGCGTCGCCGTGACCGGCCCGGACGGCGCCCCCCGCTACGAGGAGGTCGGCTTCATCGGGATCAGCCCCACGCTCGCTCCCGTCCGGCAGCCGCTCGGCGCGGTGCCCGGCGCCGTGCTGGACGGGCTCGAGCAGATGGCAGGCGTGGTCCTGCACCTGCCGCAGCGGGTGTACGAGGTCGGGCAGGCCGCGTTCTCGGACGCGCCCCGGGACCCGGACGGACCCATCTCCGTGGTCGGGGTCGGCCGGATCTCCGGCGAGATCGCCGCGCACGAGGAGATCGCGCTGCGGGACAAGGCGGCCTCCCTGGTGGGGCTCATCGGCTCCGTGAACCTCGCGCTGTTCGTCTTCAACCTCCTGCCGCTGCTGCCGCTGGACGGCGGGCACGTGGCCGGCGCCCTGTGGGAGGGCCTGCGGCGGGGGAGCGCCCGGATGCTGGGCCGCGGCGACCCGGGACCGTTCGACCCCGCGCGCCTGCTCCCGCTCACCTACGCCGTGGCCGTGCTGATGCTCGGGATGTCGGTCCTGCTGATCTACGCGGACATCGTCGAGCCGGTCCGGCTGTTCTGAGCCGTTCGGCCACGGCGGAATCCGTGGGCCGCGCCCAGGAACCGTCCCTGGGCATGGGGCACAATGGGAACCGACGACGGACCCGGCGACCGGGTCCCGGCGCCACCGCTCCCGCACCTGCCCTCGAACTCCTCGGAGGAAGCCCTTGACCCCGGTCAGCCTCGGCATGCCCGCCGCTCCCCAGCCCGTCCTGTCCCCGCGCCGGAAGACCCGGCAGATCCGGGTCGGGTCCGTGGGCGTCGGGTCGGACTCGCCGGTGAGCGTGCAGTCCATGACGACCACCCCCACCACGGACATCAACGCCACGCTGCAGCAGATCGCCGAGCTCAACGCCACGGGGTGCGACATCGTCCGGGTGGCCTGCCCGTCCCAGGACGACGCCGACGCCCTGCCGATCATCGCGATGAAGTCCCCGATCCCGGTGATCGCCGACATCCACTTCCAGCCGAAGTACGTGTACAAGGCCATCGAGGCCGGGTGTGCCGCCGTGCGCGTGAACCCGGGCAACATCCGCCGGTTCGACGACCAGGTCGGCCAGATCGCCCGGGAGGCCAAGGACGCCGGGGTCTCCATCCGGATCGGCGTGAACGCCGGCTCCCTCGACCAGCGGATCATGGACCGGTTCGGGAAGGCCACCCCGGAGGCGCTCGTGGAGTCCGCGGTGTGGGAGGCCTCCCTGTTCGAGGAGCACGACTTCCACGACTTCAAGATCTCGGTCAAGCACAACGACCCGGTCACCATGGTGCGCGCCTACCAGCTGCTCGCCGAGCGCGGGGACTGGCCCCTGCACCTGGGCGTGACCGAGGCCGGCCCGGCGTTCCAGGGCACCATCAAGTCCGCCACCGCCTTCGGCGCCCTGCTCTCCCAGGGCATCGGCGACACCATCCGCGTCTCGCTCTCCGCGCCGCCGGTCGAGGAGGTGAAGGTGGGCAACCAGATCCTGCAGTCCCTGGGCCTGCGCCCGCGCAAGCTCGAGATCGTCTCCTGCCCCTCGTGCGGGCGCGCGCAGGTGGACGTCTACACCCTGGCGGACGAGGTCACCGCGGGCCTCGAGGGGCTCACGGTCCCGCTGCGGGTCGCCGTGATGGGCTGCGTCGTCAACGGCCCGGGCGAGGCCCGCGAGGCCGACCTCGGCGTGGCCTCCGGCAACGGCAAGGGCCAGATCTTCGTCAAGGGCGAGGTCGTCAAGACCGTCCCCGAGCACCTGATCGTGGAGACCCTGATCGAGGAGGCCAACCGCATCGCCGCCGAGATGGACGTGGACGAGGACGGGGAGACCACGGCGGGCAGCCCCGTCGTGAGCGTCAGCTGACGGGCCGGTGACGATCGGGTGAGGACGCAGCGGAGGACGTCGCCGCGGCTCGTGCCGTCGGGGGAGCTCGACCCCGCCGGACTGGACCGGCTGCTGGGCTCGGACCCCGTCGCCCACGCCTTCGTGGCCGCCCACGTCGAGTCGCACCGCCGCAGCAGCGGCTCCCGGATCCCCCCTGTCGTCGGCACGGCCGGACCCGACGGGCGGCTGACCGGCGCCTGCTGGACGGGCACCAACGTGGTCCCCGTCGCCCTCGACGAGCAGGGCCTCGACCTCGTCGCCGGGCACCTGCGCCGGGGCGGGTCCCGGTACGCCTCGATCTTCGGCCCCGCCGAGCCGGTCCTCGGGCTGTGGTCGCGGCTCGAGCGCACGTGGCCCCGCCCCTTCGACGTCCGGCCCGTGCAGCCCCTGCTGGCGATCGACCACGACCCGGCACCCGCACCGCACCCCGGCGTCCGGTTCGCCACGACCGACGACCTGCCCGCCGTGCTGCCGGCCAGCGCCGCCATGTTCGAGGAGGAGGTCGGCTACTCCCCGTTCACGGGCGGGGACCGCGGCTACCGGGACCGGGTGGCCACGCTCGTCGGCTCCGGGCGCTGCCTGGTCCTGACCGACGACCGGGGCCGCGTGGTGTTCAAGGCCGACCTCGGCTCGATCGCCCGCGGGGTGGCCCAGGTCCAGGGGGTGTGGGTGGACCCGGCGCACCGGGGACGGGGCCTGGCCGTGCCGTGCATGGCCGCCGCCGTGCGCCTGGCCCGCCGCAGCACGCCGGTGATCAGCCTCTACGTCAACGACTACAACACCCGGGCCCTGGCCACCTACCGGCGGGTCGGCTTCGAACGGGTCGGGACGTTCGCGACCGTCCTGCTCTGACGGCGCCTTTACCGTTTATCTCGGGGCGCGGTATAGATTTGACCGGAATCCGCGGCGCCGTCGGCGTCGCACCCCCTCTCGACGTCCCGGGCCCGGACGCACCTCGCCGCGCTCCCCGGGAGAAACGGAGCCCACGTGGCGCTGCGCCTCTCCTCCCTGTTCCTGCGGACCCTCCGCGAAGACCCCGTCGACGCCGAGGTGGACAGCCACAAGCTGCTCGTCCGGGCCGGGTACATCCGCCGTGCCGCCCCCGGCATCTACACCTGGCTGCCGATGGGCCTGCGGGTGCTCGGGAAGGTCGAGCAGGTGGTGCGCGAGGAGATGGACGCGATCGGGGCCCAGGAGGTGCACTTCCCGGCGCTGCTGCCGCGCGAGCCCTACGAGGTCACCAACCGGTGGACGGAGTACGGCGAGAACCTCTTCCGCCTGAAGGACCGCAAGGAGGCCGACTACCTCCTGGCCCCCACGCACGAGGAGATGTTCACGCTGCTCGTGAAGGACCTGTACTCCTCGTACAAGGACCTGCCGGTCATGCTCTACCAGATCCAGACCAAGTACCGGGACGAGGCCCGGCCCCGCGCCGGCCTGCTGCGCGGGCGCGAGTTCGTCATGAAGGACTCCTACTCCTTCGACGTCGACGACGCCGGCCTCGACGAGTCCTACGCCAAGCACCGCGAGGCCTACGTCCGGATCTTCGAGCGCCTCGGCCTGCCCGTGGTCGCCGTCTCCGCGCAGTCCGGGGCCATGGGCGGGTCCCGCTCCGAGGAGTTCCTGCACCCCACGGAGGTCGGCGAGGACACCTTCGTGCGCTCGGCGGGCGGCTACGCGGCCAACGTCGAGGCGGTCACCACCGCGGTGCCCGAGGAGCGCGACGTCGACGGGCTCCCCGAGGCGCGCGTGCTCGACACCCCGCACAGCCCCACGATCGCCACCCTCGTGGAGCGGTCCAACGAGCTGCACCCCCGCGACGAGGGTCCCTGGACCGCCTCCGACACGCTGAAGAACGTGGTGCTGGCCGTCGTCCTGCCCGACGGCGAGCGCCGGCTCGTGGCGGTCGGCCTGCCGGGGGACCGCGGGGTGGACCTCAAGCGGATCGAGGCCGGCGTCGGCGCCGCCCTGGACGTCTCCGGCGAGCTGCTCGTCGAGCAGGCCACCGACGAGGACCTGCGCAGCTGCCCGCTGCTCGTGAAGGGCTACATCGGCCCGGGCCTGGCCCTCGACCAGGCCGTGCTCGGCGAGGAGTCCTCGACCGGCATCCCGTTCTTCGTGGACCCGCGGGTGGTCCGCGGGACCCGCTGGGTCACCGGCGCCAACGTGGCCGGCAAGCACGTCTACGACCTCACGGCCGGGCGCGACTTCGCGTGGGACGGCGTCCTCGAGTGCGCCGAGGTCCTGGAGGGGGACCCCGCGCCGGACGGCTCCGGTCCGCTGGAGGCCGCTCGCGGCATCGAGATGGGCCACATCTTCCAGCTGGGCCGCAAGTACGCCGAGGCGCTCGGGCTCAAGGTGCTGGACCGCAACGGCAAGCTCGTCACCGTGACCATGGGCTCCTACGGCGTCGGGGTCACGCGCGCCGTGGCCGCCCTGGCCGAGGCGTACCACGACGACAAAGGACTGCTCTGGCCCCGCCAGGTCGCCCCCGCCGACGTCCACGTGGTGGCCACGGGCAAGGGCCCCGAGGTGCTCGAGGCGGCCGAGGAGATCGTGGCCGAGCTCGAGGCCGAGGGGCTCGAGGTGCTCTTCGACGACCGGCCCAAGGTCTCCCCGGGCGTGAAGTTCGGCGACGCCGAGCTGCTCGGCGTGCCCACCGTCCTGGTGGTCGGCCGCGGGCTCAAGGACGGACTCCTGGAGCTCAAGGACCGCGCGAGCGGCACGAGCGAGGACGTGACCCGGGACGACGTCGCGGCGGTGGTCTCCGCAGTCGTGCGCGGCTGAGCCCGTGGACCAGCTCGAGGCCTGGCTGGGGGCCTCCGGCCTGGAGCAGGCCGGGCCCGAGGTGGTGGCCCTGCTGGTCGTGGCGGGACTCGCCGCCGGGTTCATCGACGCCGTGGTCGGCGGCGGCGGGCTGCTGCAGCTGCCCGTGGTGCTCATGGTGCCCGGGATCAGCCCGGTCCAGGCCCTCGCCACCAACAAGATGGGCTCCGTGTTCGGCACTGCCACGAGCGCGCTGACGTTCTACCGCCGCACGTCCCCGGACCTGCGCACGGCCCTGCCCATGGCAGGGGTCGCCCTGGTCGGCAGCTTCGGCGGAGCCGCCCTCGCCGCCTCGCTGCCCGAGGAGGTGTTCCGGCCCATCATCCTGGCCGCGCTGGTGGCGGTGCTGCTGTTCACCGTCGCGCAGCCGACCGTCGGCCAGCTCACCGAGCTGCGCCACACCGGGGCGCGGCACTACGGGACCGCCATGGTGATCGGCACGGTCATCGGCTTCTACGACGGCGTGATGGGCCCGGGGACCGGCTCGTTCCTGGTGATCGCCATGATCACGCTGCTGGGCTACAGCTTCCTGGCCGCGAGCGCGAAGGCGAAGATCGTCAACCTGGCCACCAACGTGGGCGCACTCGTGTTCTTCTTCGGGCACGGCTCGGTGCTGTGGGGACTGGGCCTCGTGCTGGGCCTGTCCAACATGGTGGGCGGCTACCTCGGGGCGCGCACGGCCGTGGCCCGCGGCAACCGGTTCATCCGGGTCGTGTTCCTCAGCGTGGTCTCGCTGCTCATCCTCAAGCTGGGCGTCGACGTCCTGCGCGGGGCCTGAGCCGGCGCCCCGCCCCGGCCGCCCCGCGGTGCGCTGCCAGCGGGTCTCACCGCGGGGCGCGGCCGCGTGCGTCGTCGTCGGCGAGCACTCCGGGCAGGGCGTCCACCTCGCCGCCGAGCCCTGCCCGGAGCTCACCGGCCCGCTCGAGCGCGAGGAGGGCCCAGCACCGGTCCGCGGGCTGTCCGTGGGCCAGGGCGTGGGCGGCAGCCGCCTGCACGTCCTGCGCCACCGCCCCGGCGGCCCGGGCGGGGGACTCCGCCGCGTCGCCGGGCAGGACGTAGGCGCCGGCCCGCAGCCCCGGCGCGGCCGCGAGCACCCCGCGCGCGGCCGGCAGCTCCAGCAGCTCCTCGACGTCCTCGCGCGCCTGCAGCAGCAGGGGCGCGGCGGGGCCGGCGGCCGGTGCGGGCCCGGCGCGGGCGGCCAGGGCCTCGAGGGCGTAGCCGGCCCGGTCCAGCGCGGACCACAGCAGCGCCCCGGGGGAGGACGTCCCTCCGGGTCCCGGTGCCCCCGCCGCCCCCGGAGCGCACAGCTCCGGGCCGGCCCCGCCCAGCTGCCGGGCCGTGACCGCCCGCGACGCCGCGGTCGCGCCCAGCACCCGGGCCAGGGCGGGCTCCTCGGCGCGCAGGGCATCCCCGGCCAGCTCCATCCCGGAGGCCGACAGGACGCCGGCCAGGTCGCCGGGCCCCCCGGCGCTCCCGGCTCCTCCCGGGGCGGCGGGGGAGGAGCGCCCGGCCCGCGCCGCGGACGCCGCCCGGTCCCCGGGGGCCGGCCCGAGGGCCTCGAGCTGGCGCTCCAGGTCCGCGCGCACCCCGGCCACCTCCGGGCCGGCGCCCAGGGACGGGTGCGCGAGCAGCTCCTGCGTGCCCTGCCACGCGTCCGCCCGCACGAGCTCGTCCGGGGGCACCGGCCGGGCCGCGCCGAGCCACCGGCCGCCGGCGGCGGCGGACAGGACGACCAGGACCGCCAGGAGCAGCGGGAGCAGCCGGCGTGCGGGTGTGCGGGGGTCGGTCACCGGGAGGCTCCTCGAGGGGGGCGGGGCGGCAGGGCGGGGTCCGGGTTCATCATAGGATTTCCAGGAGCCACCCCCGCCCCACCCGAGAGCACCAGGAGACCCCGTGAGCGAGCAGAGCAGCACCGGACCCGACGACCACCGGCAGCTGGCCGAGCTGATCGGACCGGTCGTGGAGGACTCGGGCCTGGTCCTGGAGGACGTCGCCCTCAAGCCCAGCGGCACCGGCCTGGTGCTGCAGGTGCTCGTGGACCTGCCCGAGGACCGCACCGACAGCGTGGACATCGACCGGATCGCGGACGTCGCCCGCGCCCTCTCCGACGCCCTGGACCGCACCGACCCCGTGCCGGGGTCCGCCTACGAGCTGGAGGTCTCCTCCCCGGGGGCCACCCGGGAGCTGAGCGAGCCCCGGCACTGGCGGCGCTCGATCGGCCGGCTCGTGCGCGTCACCCCGGTGGAGGGCGAGAAGTTCACGGCCCGGCTGCTCGAGGTGGAGGAGGACGGCGTCGTGCTCCAGCGCAGCCACCAGGCGAAGAAGGGGATGCCCCCGCGGCTGCTCGATCCGGAGCGGTGGGCGTTCACCGGCGTGCGCCGGGCCAAGGTGGAGGTCGAGTTCACGGACTGAGCGCCCCGGGGCACCCCGCGGCGAGTGTAAGATGTGCCGTTGACGCCGCGGCGCCCGCCGGTGCCGCGGTCAGCAGTGCGACGACAACCGAGTACAACGAACGAGTGTGCGAGACACGACCCGTGGCAGCGCTCCGTCCTCACCGACGGCGCGCTGTTTCGTCCCCGGGGTCGACACGTGAGGAAGGCCGGACATGGACATCGATATGAGCACTCTCCGACTGCTGGAGCGTGAGCGCGACATCCCCGTGGACCTGCTCATCCCCACGATCGAGCAGGCCCTGCTGCTGGCCTACCAGAAGAGCCCGGGCGCCCTGCCGGGCGCCCGCGCCGAGATCGAGCGCAGGACCGGGCACGTGACCATCTGGGCCCCCGAGCTGGACGAGGACGGCGAGGCGGTCGGGGAGTTCGACGACACCCCCGCCGGCTTCGGGCGGATCGCGGCCTCGACGGCCCGCCAGGTCATCCTGCAGCGGCTGCGCGACGTCGAGGACGACGCCGTGCTCGGCCACTTCAAGGGCCGCGAGGGCGAGATCGTCTCCGGGCAGATCCAGCAGGGCCACAACCCGCACATGGTGCAGGTGGACCTCGGCACCGTGGAGGGCGTGCTGCCCCCGCACGAGCAGGCCGCCGGCGAGAAGTACCCGCACGGTGCCCGCATCCGCGCCTTCGTGGTCGAGGTCAAGCGCGGCATGAAGGGCCCGTCCATCACGCTGTCCCGCTCCCACCCGGACCTCGTGCGCCGGCTCTTCGAGATGGAGGTGCCGGAGATCGCCGACGGCTCCGTCGAGATCATGGCCGTCGCCCGCGAGGCCGGGCACCGCACGAAGATCGCGGTGCGCGCGACCAAGACCGGCATCAACGCCAAGGGCGCCTGCATCGGCGAGATGGGCTCCCGGGTGCGCGCGGTGATGAACGAGCTGCACGACGAGAAGATCGACATCGTGGACTGGTCCGACGACCCGGCCCGGTGCATCGCCAGCGCCCTGTCCCCGGCGAAGGTCTCCCGGGTGAGCGTCCTCGACGAGCGCGCCCGCTCGTCCCGCGCCGTCGTCCCCGACGCCCAGCTGTCCCTGGCCATCGGCAAGGAGGGGCAGAACGCCCGCCTCGCCGCGAAGCTCACCGGCTGGAAGATCGACATCGTCCCCGAGTCGAAGGCCTCCGCGCGCGCCTGAGCCCGCCGCCGGGCCCGGGCGCGCGCCGTCGCCCAGGCCCGGCGCACACCCGGTTTCGGCTCAGGGCGGTCCCCGGGATAGACTGGACAGCGGTCAGACCGTTGGTGGTCCCTGTCCGGCGCCGGTTGCCCGGCCCGCACGGGCCGTCCCGACGTCCCGGCGCGAGACGAGGAGTCCTGAGCGAGTGAGTGCAGACTCCCGCCGCACGTGCATCGGATGCCGGGCCACCGACCACCCTGACCAGCTCGTACGTGTGGTGACCGGACCGAGCGACGGCGGCCGAAGGGCCGTGGTCGACCGGACCGGGCGCCTCGGCGGTCGCGGAGCCTGGCTCCACCCCTCCCACGAGTGCCTGGACACGGCCCTGCGCCGGCGCGCCTTCCAGCGCGCGTTCCGGGCCCCCGTGGACACCGAGGGGATCCTCCCCGAGCTGGAAGCCCTGCTGTCCTCGCGGACGGCCCGGCGACCGGGCGCACGAGTGCCGACCACAGCCGTCCCCGGACGGCAGCCCGCGCGGTCCGACCGGACCGGTGACCACGTCCGCACGCGGGTCAGAACTGGAAAGCGAGTCAGAGAACCGATGGAAAACCGATGAGTGCTCAGCGATGAGTGATTCGTTGTGCTCTGCCTACGGCCTCCCGGGCCACCGCGCCGTCCTCGACGGCCGCCACCCCGGGAGCCTCAACGGAAAATAAGTGGTTCGTGCCTGTTTCGGTGCGGACCGAGACAGGAGAGAAGTGGCCAAGCCCCGCGTTCACGAGCTCGCGAAAGAGCTCGGAATAACGTCCAAGGAAGCGATTTCCACGCTTCAGACCCTGGGTGAGTTCGTCCGAGGTGCGTCCTCGACCGTCGAGCCCCCCGTCGCCAAGAAGCTGCGCTCGGCGCTCGCCGACAGGGCGGAGAAGGCCGCCGCGGCCCCCGCCCGCCCGGCCGGCAACAGCACGCCGTCCGCCGCCAAGCCCGCCCGGTCCGCACCCCGGCCCGGCACGTCCGCCAAGCCGGCCTCCGCCGCGTCCGCCCCGGGCCCGGCCGCCGCCAAGCCGGCCGAGAAGCCCACGGAGAAGGCACCCGAGCAGCAGCCGGCCGCCCGCACCGAGCAGCCGGCCGCCCCGGAGCGTCCCGCGCCGCAGCGCACGGCCTCGCCGGGCGCAACGGCCCCGAACCCGGGCCCGCGCCCGGGCAACAACCCGTTCGCCAGCCAGCAGGGCATGTCCCGCGGCGGGGCTCCCCGTCCTGGCTCGGCCGCGCCGCGTCCCGGTGCCGCGGCTCCCCGTCCGGGCTCGGCCGCACCGCGTCCCGGTGCGCCCCGTCCGGGCGGTCCCCGCCCCGGCAACAACCCGTTCGCCGCCCAGCAGGGCATGCGCTCGGGCCGCCCCGAGCGCCAGGGCGGTCCCCGTCCCCAGGGCCAGGGCCAGGGTCAGGGCGGCCCCCGCCCGCAGGGCCAGGGCCAGGGTCAGGGCGGTCCCCGCCCGCAGGGCCAGGGCGGTCCGCGTCCCCAGGGCGGTCCCCGTCCCGGTGGCGCGCGCCCCAGCCCGAACATGATGCCCGGCCACACCACCGGTGTCGCCCCGATCGGCTCCCGGCCGGCCGGCGGCGGCGCAGGTCCCCGCCGCGGCGCTCCCGGTGCCGGCGGGGGCGGGTTCTCCCGTCCCGGCGGCGGCCCCGGCCGCGGTGGCCGCGGCGGCACCCAGGGCGCCTTCGGGCGCGGCGGTGCCCGCGGCAAGCAGCGCAAGTCGAAGCGGGCGAAGCGCCAGGAGCTCGAGCAGATGAAGGCCCCGTCCGTCGGCGGCGTCGCCGTTCCGCACGGCGACGGCAACACGGTCGTGCGCCTGCGCCGCGGGGCGTCGCTGATGGACTTCGCGGAGAAGATCAACGCGAACCCGGCCTCGCTCGTCACGGTGCTCATCCACCTCGGTGAGATGGCCACCCAGACGCAGTCCCTCGACGAGGAGACCTTCCAGCTGCTCGGCGAGGAGCTCGGCTACCGCATCCAGGTCGTCTCGCCGGAGGACGAGGAGCGCGAGCTCTTCGAGTCCTTCGACATCGACCTGGAGGCCGAGGCCGCGGCCGAGGGCGACGACGTGCTCGAGGCGCGCCCGCCGGTCGTGACCGTCATGGGCCACGTCGACCACGGCAAGACCCGCCTGCTCGACGCCATCCGCAACACGAAGGTGATCGAGGGGGAGGCCGGTGGCATCACCCAGCACATCGGCGCCTACCAGATCGAGACCGAGGTCGACGGCCAGGAGCGGCAGATCACGTTCATCGACACCCCGGGCCACGAGGCGTTCACCGCCATGCGTGCCCGCGGTGCCCAGGTGACGGACATCGCCGTGCTCGTGGTCGCCGCGGACGACGGCGTCATGCCGCAGACGGTCGAGGCGCTCAACCACGCCCAGGCCGCCGGCGTGCCGATCGTGGTGGCGGTCAACAAGATCGACAAGCCCGAGGCGAACCCCGAGAAGATCCGCGGTCAGCTCACCGAGTACGGCCTGGTCCCCGAGGAGTACGGCGGCGACACCATGTTCGTCGACGTCTCCGCGCGCCAGGACCTCAACATCGACGACCTGCTGGACGCGATCGTGCTGACCGCGGACGGCGCGCTGGAGCTGCAGGCGAACCCGAACAAGGACGCCCGCGGCGTGGCCATCGAGGCGAACCTGGACAAGGGGCGCGGTGCCGTCTCGACCGTGCTCGTGCAGTCCGGCACGCTGCGCGTCGGCGACGCGATCGTCGCCGGTGCCGCCTACGGCCGTGTGCGCGCCATGTTCGACGAGAACGGCCAGTCGGTCGAGGAGGCGGGTCCCTCGCGGCCCGTGCAGGTCCTCGGGCTCGACTCGGTGCCCCGGGCCGGTGACACGTTCCTCTCCACCGCCGAGGAGCGCACCGCGCGCCAGATCGCCGAGAAGCGCCAGGCCGCGGACCGCAACGCCCTGCTCGCCAAGCGCCGCAAGCGGATCACGCTCGAGTCCTTCGACGAGGCCGTGGCCGCGGGCAAGATCGACACGCTCAACCTCATCATCAAGGGCGACGTGTCCGGTGCCGTCGAGGCGCTCGAGGACTCGCTGCTCAAGATCGACGTGGGCGACGAGGTCCAGCTGCGCGTCATCCACCGCGGCGTCGGGGCGATCACCCAGAACGACGTCAACCTGGCGACCGTCGACAACGCCATCATCATCGGCTTCAACGTCCGTCCCGCCGAGCGCGTGACGGACCTGGCCGACCGCGAGGGCGTCGAGATGAAGTTCTACTCGGTGATCTACAACGCCATCGACGAGGTCGAGAGCGCGCTCAAGGGCATGCTCAAGCCGGAGTACGAGGAGGTGGAGCTCGGCACCGCCGAGATCCGCGAGGTGTACCGCTCCTCCAAGTGGGGCAACATCGCCGGTGCCTACATCACCAAGGGCACCATCCGCCGCAACGGCAAGGCCCGGCTCGTCCGGGACGGCAGCGTCGTCGCGGACAACCTCACGATCGACTCGCTGCGCCGGTTCAAGGACGACGCGACCGAGGTCCGCGAGGGCTACGAGTGCGGTATCGGGCTCGGCTCCTTCAACGACATCCGCGAGGGCGACTTCATCGAGACGTGGGAGATGCGCGAGAAGCCGCGCGCCTGACCCGTCACCGCTCCCGCACCCCGGTGCGGGAGCCCCGCGGCGGCACGGACGGGCCCAGCGCCCGCCCGTGCCGCCGCCACTCGTGAACCACCAGCACCGTCCCCGACCGAGGAGCACCCACCATGGCTGACGCAGCACGCGCCGCCCGACTCGCCGACCGGATCAAGGTGGTCGTGGCCCAGGCGCTCGAGCGCCGGGTCAAGGACCCCCGGCTGGGCTTCGTGACCATCACGGACGCCCGGGTGACCAACGACCTCCAGCACGCCACGCTGTACTACACGGTCTTCGGCACCGCCGAGGAGCAGGAGAGCACCCGCGCGGCCCTGGAGTCCGCGAAGGGCGTCCTGCGCAGCGAGGTCGGCCGCAACATCACGGCCCGCCTGACCCCGACCCTCACGTTCGTCCCGGACGAGATCCCCGTCAACGCCTCCCACCTCGAGGAGGTGCTGCGCGCCGCCAAGGAGAAGGACGCCGAGGTCGCCGCGCAGGCCGCCTCGGCGACCTGGGCGGCGGGCGAGGACCCCTACCGGAAGCCGGCCGAGGAGGACGACGAGTCCTCCGCGTCCCGCTGAGCGCGGCAGGCACCGCACCGGTGACCCGCACGACGCACCACGTCCCGAGCCCGGACCCGTCCCTGCCGACGGTGTCCGGGCTCGTGGTCGTGGACAAGCCCGCCGGCTGGACCAGCCACGACGTCGTCGCCCGCATGCGCCGGCTCGCCGGGACCCGCAAGGTGGGCCACGCCGGGACCCTGGACCCCATGGCGACCGGGGTCCTGGTCGTCGGGGTCGAGAAGGCGACCCGCCTGCTGACGTGGGTCGTCGGCCAGGACAAGACCTACGAGGCCACCCTCCGCCTGGGCCAGGCGACCGTGACGGACGACGCCGAGGGCGAGCTCGTGGCCACCGCGGACCCGGAGGCCGTGGAGGCCCTCACGGACGAGGCCGTGACCGCCGGGGTCGCCCGCCTGACCGGCGCCATCGAGCAGGTCCCCGCCAAGGTCAGCGCCATCAAGGTGGACGGCCGGCGGGCCTACGCGCAGGTCCGGGCCGGGCAGGACGTCGAGCTGGCGGCCCGTCCCGTGACGGTCTCCGCCTTCGACGTGCACCGGATCGAGCGGACCCACGACGACGCCGGCCGGCCCGTGCTCGACGTCGACGCCACGGTCACCTGCAGCACGGGCACCTACGTCCGGGCCCTGGCCCGGGACCTCGGGGAGGACCTGGGGGTGGGCGGGCACCTCACCGCCCTGCGCCGCACCCGGGTGGGGGCGCTGGCCCTCGAGCACGCCTCGACCCTCGACGAGCTCACCGAGGGAGTCGCCGCGGGCCGACCGCTGCCCGTCACCACCCTGGAGCAGGCCGCCGCCGGGCTGTTCCCCGTGCGCCGGCTCACGGCCGCAGAGGCCGAGGACGTCGCCAACGGCCGCCGGATCGGGCCCAGCGCCGGGGACCCCGCGGACGGGGCCCTGGACAACGACGCCGTCACCGGCGGCTTCGCCCCGGACGGGCGGCTCGTGGCCCTGCTCGGTGACCGCGGCAACCGCGGCGAGCGCACGGCCAAGCCCGTGCTCGTGTTCCTGCCCGGCGAGCGGTTCACCGGCGCCCCCGGCGAGCCGGAGCCCTCCGGCGCCCCGGGGGCGACCGGGGACCCGCGGGAGGCGCGCTGATGCTGTGGGGCTACGACGGCTGGTTCTGGGCCGCGGTCCTGCTCGGCGGCGCGTCCTTCCTGGTCTGCGTGGTCCAGGCCCTGCGCGGCCGGCGGCCCGACGACTGGACCCAGGGCTCGGTGCTGCTGCTGGAGGCCTTCCTGCTCGCCTACGCGGTGGGCTCGGTCGTGATGCACGTGCTGGGCCCGGGGCCCACCGGCTCGGCGCTCGAGTACTGGGGCTACCTCCTGACCGCGCTGCTCATCCCGGCGGGGACGTTCGTATGGTCCCTCGTGGAGCGCTCGGGCTGGTCCAACTACGTGCTCGCGGCCGCCGGCCCCGTGGTGGCGATCATGGTCTACCGCATGAACTTCATCTGGTACTACCAGTGAGCCCCCGCCCGCTGCCCGTCCCGACCGCCCAGGAGACCGCCCGATGACCCACCAGCCCCCCGAGCCCGGCCGCACCCGGCTGCAGCAGCGCTTCGGTCCCCGGGGCGGTGCCGTGCGCGCCGACCGGAAGTCCTCGGGCTTCGGCCGGCTGATCGTCGTGGTCTACGGGGTCTTCTCGCTCTCGGCCGGGGTCCGCTCCCTGTACCAGGTCCTCACCGACCTCGGTGCGGCGCCGCTGCCGTACCTGCTCTCCGCGTTCGCCGCGGCCGTGTACGTGCTGGCCACCGTGGCCCTGGCCCGGCCCGGCGCCCGGTGGCACCGCGTCGCCACGGCCGCGGTCCTGGTCGAGCTGTGCGGCGTCCTCGGTGTCGGGGCGCTCTCGGTGCTCGCGCCGGCACTGTTCCCCGAGGCCAGCGTGTGGTCCCACTTCGGCCGGGGCTACGGCTACGTCCCGCTGGTCCTGCCGCTGGTCGGGCTCGTGTGGTTGTGGCGCTCCCGGCCGCGAGCGGCCGGCCCCGGGACCTGACCGCGGGGGAGCCGCCGGGGGCCCGCCCCGGCGGGCCCCCGGCAGCGGGTAGGCTCGTGCGCGGGCCGGAGCGCCCCGCGCCGCACGCCTCCCGAAAGGATCACCGCCCATGCCCGCACGCCCCGAGGTCGCCGTGGACCGCGACGTCCCCGTCCTGACCGACGGGACCGTGGTCCTGCGCCGGCTCGACGAGCGCGACGTCCCGCAGCTGGCCCGCAACTGCGCCGACCCCGCGGCCGCCGAGTTCACCACCGTGCCGCTGGGCTACACGGAGACCGACGCCCGCTGGTACGTCGAGCAGTTCGTCCCCGACGCCTGGCGCGCGCGCCGCGAGTACAACTGGGCCGCCGCCGACGCGGCGACCGACCGCCTCTACGGGACCGTGGGGTTCAACGCCCTGCGCGGGACCACCGCCGACGTCGGACTCAACTTCGGCCCCCACGCCCGGGGCACCGGGGCCGCGGAGGCGGCCTGCCGGCTGCTGCTCGAGCACGGCTTCGCGCACCTGGGACTCACCTATGCTTACTGGATGGCGAAGGTGCCCAACTGGGCCAGCCGCAAGCTCGCGTGGAAGCTGGGGTTCCGCTCGCCGGTGCGCATCGACGGGTTCATGGAGCAGCGCGGGGCCTCCGTGGACGCCTGGCTCCTCACCCTGGGCGCCGGCGATCACCGCACCCCCCAGGCCCCGTGGGACGGCCCGCCCCGCCCCGGGGCCGCCTCCTCCGCCGGGCCAGGCGCCCCGCGCTGACCCCCGGTCCGCCCGTCGCGACCCCGCCCGTCCCGTTCCTGTCCGTCCCTTTCCTGCCTGTCCCGTTCCTGCGAGGAGAACCGTGTTCCGCTGGCGAGATCTCTCTGACGTCCCCCCGGGCTTCGGCCCGTCGGTGGTCACCCTCGGCAACTTCGACGGCGTCCACCGGGGCCACCAGCAGGTGGTCTCCCAGCTCGTCAGCTCCGCCCGCGAGCGGGGCTGGGCCTCGGTGGTCGTGACCTTCGACCCGCACCCCGCGCAGGTGCACCGGCCCGGCAGCCACCCGGGGCTGATCATGGGCACCGAGGACAAGCTGGACGCGCTCGAGGCCACCGGGACGGACGCGGTGCTGGTGCTGGAGTACACCCTGGGCTTCGCCGAGCAGACCACCGAGGAGTTCGTGCTGGGCGCCCTCGTGGGCCCGCTCGGCGCGCGCTGCCTCGTGGTGGGCTCCGACACCCGCCTGGGCCGGGGCAACTCCGGCAACATCGACACGCTGCGGGAGCTGGGGGAGCGGCACGGCTTCGAGGTCCGCGTCGTCGAGGACCTGCTCGACCCCCTGGACGGGGAGCACCCGGAGCACGCCCCGGCGGGGGAGCGGCGCTGCTCGTCCACGTGGATCCGGGCCTGCCTGCAGGCGGGGGACGTGCGCGCGGCCGCCCGGCTGCTCGGGCGCAACCACCGCGTGCGTGGGGAGGTGGTGCACGGGGCCGCCCGGGGCCGCGAGCTCGGCTATCCCACCGCCAACCTCTCCCCGGAGGCCGCCGGGTTCGTCCCCGCGGACGGCATCTACGCCGGGTGGCTGGTCGACGCCCAGGGCACCCGCTGGCCCACGGCCATCTCCGTGGGCTCCAACCCCACGTTCGAGAACGTCCCCCGCCAGGTCGAGGCGCACGTCATCGACCGCCCCGCGGAGCGGGTGGAGGACTTCGACCTCTACGGCCAGGACGTGGCCGTCGAGTTCGTGGAGCGGCTGCGCGGAATGGTCGCCTACGAGGGCGTCGACAAGCTGGTGGCGCAGATGGACGACGATGTCGCCCGCACGCGGGAGCTCCTGGCCGCCGAGGCCTGAGCCCCGGCGGCCGCCGCCCCGCGCCGGGGCTCCCGCGCTACATCTCCTCGTGCGTGTTCGGGTCGTAGCCCGAGCCGCTGATGCCGGTGTGCAGCATCCGCATCCGGTCCATCTGCGCCTCGTCGAGCTCCCAGTCGAAGACGTCCAGGTTCTCCGCCATCCGCCCGGTGTCGGAGGTCTTGGGGATCGGCACGGTCCGGGACTGCAGGTGCCACTTGAGCACCACCTGCGCCGGCGTCCGGCCGGTCCGCCGCGCGATCTGCGCGATCCACTCGTGCTGGAGGAGGTCCGTCTTGCGGCCCAGCGGGGACCAGGCCTGGGTGATGATGCGGTGCTCCTCGTGGAACTCCCGCAGCCGCTCCTGCTGGTACTGCGGGTGCAGCTCCACCTGGTTCACGGCCGGGGTCGTCCCGGTCTCGGAGACCAGGCGCCGGATGTGGGCGGGGGTGAAGTTCGACACGCCGACCGAGCGGACGAGGCCCTCCTCCTGCAGCTCGAGCATGGTCCGCCACGTCTCGACGTAGCGGTCCACCGACGGGTTCGGCCAGTGGATGAGGTAGAGGTCCACGTGGTCGGTGCCCAGCCGCCGCAGCGAGCCGTCGAGGGAGCGGCGCACGGAGTCGGTGCCGTGGTCCCGGCCCGGCAGCTTGGTGGTGAGGAACAGCTCGCCGCGCGGCACCCCGGACGCGGCGATGCCCCGGCCCACCCCCGTCTCGTTGCCGTAGTTCACGGCCGTGTCGACCATCCGGTAGCCGCGCATCAGGGCCTCGGCGACGTTCGCCTCCGCCTCGGCGTCGTCCATGGGGTAGGTTCCCAGGCCGACCGCGGGGATCCGCCGCCCGTCCCGCATCGTGTGCGTGCGGTCGGCGGGCTCGCGGCCCCGGTCCTGGCTGTTGTCCTTGCTCACGCGCTGCTCCTGTGCTCCGTGCCCCCGGGCGCCTGCGCGCCGGGGCCTCGTCGTGGTGTCCCTCCCCATCTTGGCCCACGCCTCCGGGAGCGCCCAGCCCAGCGCGCCGCGGGCCGCTCCGCTGGGGTGATGTCCGTGCGTCCGGTAGACTTGACGACGGTCCGACTGCAGTCCGTGGTTGTCGGACCCCCGGGGACTCCCGGGACCCGGCGGCGAATCCGCCGACCGGGCCGCACGGTACTGACTCGAACGGAGTTACACGTGGCACTTGACGCCGCCATCAAGCAGGAGATCATCAAGGACTTCGCCACCCACGAGGGCGACACCGGTTCCCCCGAGGTGCAGATCGCGGTCCTGACCCGCCGGATCGCCGATCTGACGGAGCACCTGAAGCAGCACAAGCACGACCACCACACCCGCCGCGGCCTGATGGCCCTGGTCGGTCGCCGTCGCCGCATGCTGACCTACCTGCGCGACACCGACATCACGCGCTACCGCACGCTCATCGAGCGCCTCGGCCTGCGCCGCTAGTCGGCCCACGGCGGCGTCCGCCCGGTTCCCGGGCGGACGCCGCCGAGCACCACGCCCGTCCGGCACGGACGCCGGGCGGTCGAGCACCACCGCACAGCAGCACCACCGAACACCAGACGGGGCCACCGCGCCGATCATTCGCGGTCCTCGGTAGTGATCTCCGGAAACCGGACGGCCGACCCAGGCCCCGGCGCTCCGTGGATCTCGATCGAAGACCGGGTGGTCGCGGGCCGCCCCGCCGACACGAAACGGAGGTGACCCTTGGAGGGTCCCGAGATCCAGTACGCCGAAGCCGTCATCGACAACGGCTCCTACGGGAAGCGCGTCGTGCGCTTCGAGACCGGCCGCCTCGCCAAGCAGGCCGCCGGCTCCACCCTCGTCTCCATCGACGAGGACACCACCATGCTCGCCGCCACCACGGTGGGGAAGTCCCCCCGCGAGGGCTTCGACTTCTTCCCGCTGACGGTCGACGTCGAGGAGCGCATGTACGCCGCCGGGCGCATCCCCGGCTCCTTCTTCCGCCGCGAGGGCCGTCCCTCCACGGACGCGATCCTCACCTGCCGCCTCATCGACCGGCCGCTGCGCCCCGCCTTCGGCAAGGGCATCCGCAACGAGGTCCAGGTCGTCGTGACGATCCTGTCCATGAACCCGGACGAGATCTACAACACCGTCGCGATCAACGCCGCGTCGATGGCCACGACCCTGTCGGGCATGCCCTTCCAGGGCCCGGTCGGCGGCGTGCGGATGGCCCTGATGGCCGGCGCGAACGGCCAGCACCAGTGGGTGGCGTTCCCCAAGCACTCGCAGCTCGAGAACGCCGTGTTCGACATGGCCGTGGCCGGCCGCGTCGTCACCGGCAGGGACGGCTCCGAGGACGTCGCGATCATGATGGTCGAGGCCGAGGCCACCGACAACTCCTGGAACCTGATCAAGAACGACGGGGCCGCGGCCCCCACCGAGGCGCTTGTGGCCGAGGGCCTCGAGGCCGCCAAGCCCGCCCTCAAGGCCCTGTGCGACGCCCAGGCCGACCTCAAGGCCCGCGCCGGCAAGCCCGCGATGGAGCTGCCGCGCTTCGGCGGCTTCGGCGACGACGTCAAGGAGGCCGTGGCGGCCTCCGTCGGCACCCGGCTCGCCGAGGTCTACTCGATCGCCGGCAAGCAGGAGCGCGAGGCCGCGACCGACGAGCTGCACCGGTCGACCCTCGCGGAGCTCACCGGCGAGGGCGGCCCCTTCGCGGACCGCAAGGACGAGGTCAACGGCGCCTACCAGGCCCTGACCAAGCAGACCGTGCGCCAGCGAATCCTCACCGAGCAGGTCCGCATCGACGGCCGTGGCCTGACGGACATCCGCCAGCTCACCGCCGAGGTGGAGGTCCTGCCGCGCGTGCACGGCTCGGCGATCTTCGAGCGTGGCGAGACCCAGATCATGGGCGTCACCACGCTGAACATGCTCAAGATGGAGCAGCAGATCGACTCGCTGTCCCCGGTCAAGCACAAGCGCTACGTGCACCACTACAACTTCCCGCCGTACTCCACCGGCGAGACCGGCCGCGTGGGCTCCCCGAAGCGCCGCGAGATCGGCCACGGGGCGCTGGCCGAGCGGGCCATCACCCCGGTGCTGCCCTCCCGCGAGGAGTTCCCGTACGCGATCCGCCAGGTCTCCGAGGCGCTGGGCTCCAACGGCTCCACGTCGATGGGCTCCGTGTGCGCCTCGACCCTGTCGCTGCTCAACGCCGGCGTGCCCCTGCGCGCCCCGGTGGCCGGCATCGCCATGGGCCTGGTCTCCGACGAGGTGGACGGGGAGACCCGCTACGCCGCGCTGACCGACATCCTCGGCGCCGAGGACGCGCTGGGCGACATGGACTTCAAGGTCGCCGGCACCTCCGAGTTCGTGACCGCGATCCAGCTGGACACCAAGCTCGACGGCATCCCGTCCTCGGTCCTGGACGCGGCTCTGACCCAGGCCCGCGAGGCCCGTCTGCACATCCTCGAGGTGCTCAACGCGGCCATCGACCAGCCGGACGAGATGAGCGAGTTCGCCCCGCGCGTGATCTCCGTGACGGTCCCCGTCTCCAAGATCGGCGAGGTCATCGGCCCCAAGGGCAAGATGATCAACCAGATCCAGGAGGACACCGGCACCGACATCTCGATCGAGGACGACGGCACCGTCTACATCGGCGCCACCGACGGCCCCTCGGCCGAGGCGGCCCGCGCGGCGATCAACGCGATCGCCAACCCGCAGGTCCCCGAGGTCGGCGAGCGCTACCTGGGCACCGTGGTCAAGACCACGACCTTCGGCGCCTTCGTCTCCCTGACCCCGGGCAAGGACGGTCTGCTGCACATCTCGGAGCTGCGCAAGCTCAACGAGGGCAAGCGCGTCACCGACGTCGAGGACGTCCTCGGCGTGGGCCAGAAGGTCCAGGTGGAGATCGCCAAGGTCGACGACCGCGGCAAGCTCTCGCTGGCCCCGGTGGTCGCCGAGGAGCCGAACGTCTTCCCCGAGGACGACGACGCAGCCGTCGAGGCCTGAGCCGGGCCCGTCCCGAGCACAGCAGAGCACGAGCAGAGAAAGCAGTACAGCTGGATGACGGCAGTCGATCTGCCGCTGGAGGCGGGCGACCGCGGCCCGGGGAGCACCCCCGGCCCGGACGCCCGCCTCTCGGCGGTCATGAGCAGTTCACCGACCACCGCCGCCGCGGCGCTCACCGCGGCGGCCGCGGGTTTCACGCACACCCTGCACGAGGGCGAGGGCGGCAACGTGGTGCGGCGCACCGTGCTGCCGTGCGGCACCCGCGTGCTCACGGAGCGGATGCCGGCCCAGCGGGCCGTGACCGTCGGCTTCTGGGTGGGCGTCGGCTCCCGCGACGAGCAGCCCGGGCGGCTGGGCTCCACGCACTTCCTGGAGCACCTGCTGTTCAAGGGCACCACGCGCCGCTCGGCGCTGCAGATCGCCGAGGCCTTCGACGAGGTGGGCGGGGAGTCCAACGCGGCCACGGCCAAGGAGCACACGTGCTACTACGCCCGCGTGCTCGCCGAGGACCTGCCCATGTCGATCGACGTCATCACCGACATGGTGACCTCGGCCGTCCTCGACCCGGAGGAGCTGGAGCGGGAGCGCGGTGTCATCCTCGAGGAGCTCGCCATGGACAAGGACGACCCCGAGGACGTCGCCTTCGAGGAGTTCACCCAGCGCGTGCTGGGGGAGCACCCCCTGGGCCGGCCCATCGGCGGCACCCCGGAGGAGATCCTCGCGGTGCCCCGCGAGGCGGTGCTCGAGCACTACCGCCGGCACTACCGGCCCGAGGGGCTCGTGGTGACCGCCGCGGGCGGGCTGGACCACGACGTCGTCGTGGGCCTGGTCGCGGAGGCCCTGGGGCGCGCCGGCTGGGACCCGGCCGCCCCCGCCACCCCGGTGGCCCGGCGCGAGCGCACCCCGGCGCCGCTGGCGCCCGAGTGGGGCGAGCACTTCCTGGAGCGGCCCGTGGAGCAGACCAACGTGCTGGTGGGCCGGCCCGGGATCGTGGCCGGGGACGAGCGCCGGTTCGCGATGACCGTGCTCAACGCGGCGCTGGGCGGCGGGATGTCCTCCCGCCTGTTCCAGGAGATCCGCGAGAAGCGCGGGCTGGCCTACAGCACGTTCTCCTTCTCGGGGGCGTACTCGGACGCGGGCTACTTCGGGATGTACGCCGGGTGCCTCCCGGCGCGCACGGACGAGGTCGTGGGGCTCATGACCGGCGGGCTGGAGACGCTCGCCGAGGACGGGATCGGCGAGGACGAGCTGCGCAAGGTCGTGGGCCAGCTGGGCGGCGGCACCGTGCTCGCCCTCGAGGACACCGGATCGCGGATGTCGCGGCTGGGCTCGGCGGAGCTGAAGTCGGGCGAGTTCCTCGACATCGACGAGTCCCTGGACCGGGTGCGCTCCGTGACCCCGGAGCAGGTCCGGGAGCTGGCCGGCTGGCTGGCCGAGGGCCCCGTCGTCACCACGATCGTCGCGCCCACCCGCCACTGACCACTGGCGGCGCGGGCCCGGACCCCCGTGACCTAGAGTTGGAGCCATGACCCAGAGCACCGCCACCGAGACCACCCACGCCCCGGCGTCCGTCCCCTCCGAGCTGCGGGTCGCCGTGCTCGGCGCCCGCGGCCGGATGGGCAGCGAGGCCGTGCAGGCGGTGCGCCGCGCGGACGGCCTCCAGCTCGTCGCCGAGCTCGGCCGGGACGACCCGCTCCAGGACCTCGTCGCCGCCGGCGCCCAGGTCGTGGTCGACCTCACGGTGCCCTCCGCCACGGAGGACAACGTGCGCTTCGCCGTGGAGCACGGCATCCACTGCGTCGTGGGCGCGACCGGCTGGGACGCCGAGCGGCTCGCCCGGCTGGAGGCGCTCCTGGCGGAGCACCCCGGCGTGGGCGTGCTCATCGCCCCCAACTTCTCGGTCGGCGCGGTGCTGGCCATGCGCTTCTCCGCCGAGGCCGCCCGCTTCTTCGAGTCGGTGGAGATCATCGAGCTGCACCACCCGGACAAGGTCGACGCCCCCTCCGGCACCGCCGCCCGCACGGCGGCCCTCGTGGGCGAGGCCCGCCGTGCCGCCGGGGTGGCGCCGTCGCCCGACGCCACCGAGCAGGACCCGCACGGCGCGCGCGGGGCCGTCGTCGACGACGTCCGGGTGCACTCCGTGCGCCTGCGCGGGCTCGTGGCCCACCAGGAGACGCTGCTCGGCGGCCTCGGCGAGCAGCTCACCATCCGGCACGACTCCTTCGACCGGATCTCCTTCATGACCGGCGTGGTCCTCGGCGTCCGCGAGGTCGGCACGCACCCGGGCCTCACGCACGGCCTCGAGGGCTACCTCGACCTGGGCCTGTGAACCGATGAGCTCGATGCGCGCCTGGGGCTGGGCGCTGCTCGCGGCGGGCGCGCTCACCCTGTGGCTGCTGCCGATCCCGGACGGCTCGAAGCTGTGGATCCTCGCGGTGCTGGTCTTCGCGGGCGTCTTCACGCTCCTGGAGTCCCCGAGCCGGGCCAAGCTCCTCGCGGCGGCCATGGTCGCCCTGCTCGTCGTCTACCTCGGCCTGAGCCTGCACCGCGCCGCCCTGCTGCTGGGCACCGACGGCTGGATCGCCAAGGGCTTCGGCCTCGCCCTGCTGGTGCTGCCGGCCGTGGGCGTGTGGGCGCTGGTGCGCGAGGTCCTCTTCGGCGTCCGGACCGAGCAGCTCGGCCGCGCCCTCGAGGCGGAGGGCGGGCTGCCCGCGGACGACCTGCCCCGCACCCCGGGCGGACGGATCGTGCGGGAGGCCGCCGACGAGCGGTTCCACGTCCACCGGGCGCAGACCGAGGAGCAGCCCGGGGACTGGCGCAACTGGTACCGGCTCTCCCTCGCCTACGCCGACGCCGGGGACCGCCGCCGCGCCCGCTTCGCCATGCGCGAGGCCGTGGCCCTGTCCCGCGGGCGCCCCGCCCGCGACGTGGAGGCCTCCGGTCCCGCCGGCGACGGGCCGGGCTGAGCCGTGGGCACCGCGACCGATCCCGGCGACGGCGCCCGGATCGCCCACCGCCGCGCCGGCCCCGGGGTGCTCCCGGCGGTGCTCCCGGCGGGGAGACGGTAACCTGGCACCCATGACTGACTTCGCCACGCCCTCCGCCGCCGACCGCCCCGCGACCCCCGACCAGCCCCTCTTCGGGACGCTGCTCACCGCGATGATCACCGTCTTCGCGCAGGACGGCTCCGTGGACCTGGACGGCACCGCCGCCGTGGCCGAACGCCTCGTCGACGACGGCTGCGACGGCCTCGTGGTCTGCGGCACCACGGGCGAGTACTCCACCATGACCGACCAGGAGAACCTCTCCGTGTTCCGCGCGGTCAAGGACGCCGTGGGCTCCCGGGTGCCGCTGCTGGCCGGCACCGGCTCGAACGACACCGAGCACTCGCGCTTCCTCTCCCGCGAGGCCGAGAAGATCGGCATGGACGGGCTGCTCATCGTCACCCCGTACTACAACAAGCCCACCCAGGCCGGCGTCGAGGCGCACTTCCGCAGCCTCGCCGACTCCGTGGACCTGCCGATCATGCTCTACGACATCCCCGGCCGGGCCGGCATCCCCATCGACGCCGGGACCCTGATCTCGCTGGCGCAGCACCCCAACATCGTGGCCGTCAAGGACGCCAAGGCGGACCTGATGGCCGCGACCCGCGTCCTGGCCGAGACCGACCTGCTCTACTACTCCGGCGACGACGGGCTGACCCTCCCGTGGATGTCCATCGGCGCCGCGGGGCTGGTGGGCGTCACCACCCACGTGGCCACCGCCGAGTACCGCCGGCTCATCGACGCCGTGCGCGCCCAGGACCTCACCACGGCCCAGCAGCTCCACCTGGACCTCGAGCCCGTGGTCCGCGCCACCATGACCCGCGCCCCGGGCGCCGTGGCGGCCAAGACGATCCTCATGTGGCAGGGCAAGCTGCCGCACAACACCGTGCGGCTCCCGCACGTCCCACCCACGGAGGCCGAGGCCGCCCTGATCCGCGCGGATCTGGAGGGCTCGATCGTCTCCGGCACCATCGAATGACGGAAGGGGTCACATGACCCAATGGCACACCGACCTGTCCGCTCCCCCCGCACTCGGCGAGGACGTCCTGCGCGTCGTCCCGCTGGGCGGGCTGGGCGAGGTCGGAAGAAACATGACGGTGTTCGAGATCAACGGGCAGCTGCTCGTGATCGACTGCGGGGTCCTGTTCCCCGAGGAGAACCAGCCCGGCGTGGACCTGATCCTGCCGGACATCAACCACATCATCGACCGGCTGGACGACGTCGTGGCCGTGGTGCTGACCCACGGCCACGAGGACCACATCGGCGCGGTCCCGTACCTGCTCAAGCGCCGCCCGGACATCCCCGTGATCGGCTCCCGGCTGACGCTCGCGCTGATCGAGGCGAAGCTGCAGGAGCACCGCATCAAGCCGTACACCATGGCGGTGCGCGAGGGGCAGGTCGAGAAGCTCGGCGAGTTCGAGGTCGAGTTCGTGGCCGTCAACCACTCCATCCCGGATGCGCTGGCCGTGTTCCTGCGCACGAAGGCCGGCACCGTGCTGCACACCGGCGACTTCAAGATGGACCAGCTGCCCCTCGACGGCCGGATCACCGACCTGCGCCACTTCGCCCGCCTGGGCGAGGAGGGCGTGGACCTGTTCCTCACGGACTCCACCAACGCCGAGGTCCCCGGCTTCACCCCCACGGAGAAGCACATCGGCCCGGTGCTCGCCGACGTGATCGGGCGCGCCCCCAAGCGCGTGGTCGTGGCCTCCTTCTCGTCGCACGTCCACCGCGTGCAGCAGGTGCTCGACGCCGCCGCCGAGCACGGGCGCAAGGTGGCCTTCATGGGCCGGTCGATGGTGCGCAACATGACCATCGCCGAGAAGCTGGGCTACCTCGAGGTCCCGCCGAACACCCTGATCGACCAGAAGAGGATCGACGACCACGCGGACTCCCAGCTGGTCATCATGTGCACGGGCTCGCAGGGCGAGCCGATGGCCGCCCTGTCCCGGATGGCCAACGGGGACCACAGGGTCCAGCTCAACGAGGGCGACACCGTGATCCTCGCGTCCTCGCTCATCCCGGGCAACGAGAACTCCGTGTTCCGGATCATCAACGGGCTCATGCGCCTGGGCGCGAACGTCGTGCACAAGAGCAACGCCAAGGTGCACGTCTCCGGGCACGCCGCCGCGGGCGAGCTGCTCTACTGCTACAACATCGTCGAGCCCGAGTACGTCATGCCCGTGCACGGCGAGGTCCGCCACCTCATCGCCAACGGCAGGCTCGCCGAGGAGACCGGCGTGCCGACCGACCACGTGCTGCTCGCGGAGAACGGCACCGTGGTCGACATGGCCGCCGGGCAGGTCCGGATCACCGGCCAGGTGGAGTGCGGCGACGTCTACGTGGACGGCTCCTCCGTGGGCACCATCACCGACGCCGACCTCAAGGACCGCCTGGTGCTGGCCGAGGAGGGCTTCATCTCGGTGATCACCGTGGTCAACCGCGACACCGGGAAGGTCGTCTCCGGCCCGGACGTGCACGCGCGCGGCGTCGCGGAGGACGACAAGGTCTTCGACGACATCAAGCCGAGGATCACCGCCGCCCTCGAGGAGGCGATCAACCACTCGGGCAAGAACCACACCACCCAGCAGCTCCAGCAGGTGGTGCGCCGCACGATCGGGTCGTGGGTGAACCGCCGGCTGCGCCGCAAGCCGATGATCGTCCCGGTCGTCATCGAGGCCTGAGCGCACGGCCCTCCTCCGTCCGTGCGGCACCGCGGGCGGAGGAGGGCCGTGGTCTACCCTGGGAGCATGGCGACTCGTACTTCCCCTGCCCGCAAGGGCGCCTCGACGTCGCGTGGCAAGAACAGCACGTCTTCTGCGCGGTCGTCGGGCACCAGCCGGAAATCCTCCTCCTCGGCGGGGCGGGGCTCCGCACGCCCCGCCGAGCGCACCCCGCGGGCGACGCCCGTCCTGGCCTGGTGCGCGCGCCTGATCGGCGGTGCCTGGACCGCCGTCGCCCACGTGGTGGGCGGCGCGGTGCGCCGCATGGGCACCCTGCGCACCGACGTGCCCGCCGAGCAGCTGCGGGACGGAGGCGCGCTGTTCCTCCTGCTGCTCGGGCTGCTGTGCGCCGCCGTCGAGTGGTGGAACCTGCCCGGTGCCACGGTGGGCTGGATCGCCGTGCCCGCCGCCGTGGTGCACCAGGTGCTCGCCGGCACCTTCGGCTGGATGGCCCTGGTCCTGCCCCTGCCGCTCGTCGGCTTCGCGCTGCGCCGCTTCCGCCACCCGGGGGACACCTCCGCCAACAACCGCATCGCGATCGGCCTGGGAGCCGCCGTGGTGGCGGGCTCGGGCCTGGCCCACCTGCTCCTGGGGCACCCCTCCATGAGCGACGGCCGCGAGGCCCTCGGCACGGCCGGCGGGACCGTCGGCTTCCTCGCCGCGGACCCCCTGAGCGCCCTCGTCACCCCGGTCGGGGCCGGGGCCGTCTTCGTCGCCGTCCTGCTCCTGTCCGTGCTCGTGGTCACCGCCACGCCCGTGCACCTCATCGGCTCCCGCCTCCGGCAGGGCTACTGGCGGCTGATGGGCCAGGAGGACTCCGGCCCCGCCACCGACCTGTCCGGGGAGCGCCACGACCGCTCCTACCTCGAGGAGCACCACGCGCGCCCGGAGGCTGGCCGGACCCGCCGCCAGAAGCGCCGCGACCGCAAGGAGGCCGAGGCCGAGCGGCGCGCCCTCGACGGCTACCGCGGGGACGAGGCGTTCGAGCGGGCCGTCGTCGACCAGGAGCAGTCCGACGACCAGGCGCCCACCCGCGTCTTCGACGTCGACTCCGCCCGCGCCGCCCGCCGGAAGGGCGCTGCCGGGGCGCACGCCGCGCCGGCCCCGGGGAGGCCGGCACCCGCGGACGAGCCGCAGGAGAGCACCGGGCCGCAGGACGATCCCGGGCAGCAGGAGAGCACCGGGCCCCGCCCGGGCCAGAAGCGCCCCACCCAGGAGCAGCTCGCCGCCACCCGGCTGCGCCGGGAGCAGGGCCTCGAACCGGCCGCGGACACCGCCGCCGGCTCCGGCTCGCCCGCGCTCGAGGACCTCGCGGCGGGGTCGGCGGGCTCGACCTCCGTCGTCGCCCGCACCCACACCCCCGAGGCGCCGATCCCGGCACGCGCCGAGCAGCTCACGCTCGAGGGGGACATCGCCTACTCCCTGCCGACGCCCGGGGCCCTCGTGCACGGCCCGCCGCCCAAGGAGCGCTCGGAGGCCAACGACGCCGTGGTCGCCGCCCTGACCAGCGTCCTGGAGCAGTTCAACGTGGACGCCGTGGTCACCGGCTTCTCCCGCGGGCCCACCGTCACCCGGTACGAGATCGAGCTGGGCTCCGGCACCAAGGTCGAGCGGGTCACGGCGCTGTCCAAGAACATCGCCTATGCGGTGGCCTCCGCCGACGTGCGCATCCTCTCGCCCATCCCGGGCCGCTCCGCGATCGGGATCGAAATCCCCAACACCGACCGCGAGACGGTGTCCCTGGGGGACGTCCTGCGCTCGCACAACGCCCGCAAGACCGACCACCCCATGGTGATGGGCGTGGGCAAGGACGTGGAGGGCGGCTACGTGGTGGCCAACCTCGCGAAGATGCCGCACCTGCTCGTGGCCGGCGCGACCGGGGCCGGCAAGTCGAGCTTCGTGAACTCGATGATCGTCTCGCTGCTGATGCGGGCCACCCCCGACGAGGTGCGGATGGTCATGGTCGACCCCAAGCGCGTCGAGCTGACCGCCTACGAGGGCGTGCCCCACCTGATCACCCCGATCATCACCAACCCCAAGAAGGCCGCCGAGGCGCTGCAGTGGGTCGTGCGGGAGATGGACGCCCGCTACGACGACCTCTCCCACTACGGCTACAAGCACGTCGACGACTTCAACAAGGCCGTGCGCAACGGCAAGGTCCAGCCGGAGCCGGGCTCCAAGCGCGTGATCCGGCCCTACCCGTACCTGCTCGTGATCGTGGACGAGCTCGCGGACCTCATGATGGTCGCCCCGCGCGACGTCGAGGACGCGATCGTGCGGATCACCCAGCTCGCCCGCGCCGCCGGGATCCACCTGGTGCTCGCGACCCAGCGGCCCTCCGTCGACGTGGTCACCGGGCTGATCAAGGCCAACGTGCCCTCCCGGATGGCCTTCGCGACGTCGTCGGTCACCGACTCCCGTGTGGTCCTCGACCAGCCCGGGGCCGAGAAGCTCATCGGCCAGGGGGACGCCCTCTTCCTGCCCATGGGCGCCTCCAAGCCCATGCGCGTGCAGGGCGCGTGGGTCTCCGAGTCGGAGATCCACGAGGTCGTCGACCACGTCAAGGGCCAGATGAAGGCCCACTACCGGCAGGACGTGGTCCAGGAGGCCCCCAAGAAGACCATCGACGAGGACATCGGCGACGACCTCGAGGTCCTCCTGCAGGCCACCGAGCTCGTGGTCACCACGCAGTTCGGCTCCACGTCCATGCTCCAGCGCAAGCTGCGCGTGGGCTTCGCCAAGGCCGGCCGGCTCATGGACCTGCTGGAGTCCCGCGGCGTCGTCGGACCCTCGGAGGGGTCCAAGGCCCGCGACGTGCTCGTCAAGCCCGACGACCTCGCCGCGACCCTCGCCGTGCTCCGCGGCGAGGAGCCCCCGGCCCCGTCCGGCGGGACCGGCGGCTCGGTCGACTACGGCGAGGACCCCGTCGAGGCCTCGCTGGCCACGACCGCCGTCGACCACCACGACGACGCCGAGGACCCCGAGGGCTCCGAGGACGCCTGGCAGCTCACCGGCCGCTGAGCCCGGCCACCCCACCACCCACCAGGAAGAGAGCACCCGATGAGCCCCGCGGACCCGGCCTCCAACCTCAATCTGCCCAACGCGCTCACCGCCCTGCGCATCGTGCTGGTGCCCTTCTTCGTGTGGTTCCTGTGGGCCGGCGGCACCCAGGGCGAGGACTCGCTGGCCATGCGGTGGACGGCCCTCGCGGTGTTCGCCGTCGCGATGTACACGGACAAGCTCGACGGCGACATCGCCCGGGCCCGCGGCCTGATCACCAGCTTCGGCAAGATCGCCGACCCCATCGCGGACAAGCTGCTCACCGGCGCCGCGTTCGTGGTGCTCTCGATGCTCGGGGAGCTGTGGTGGTGGGTCACCGTGGTGATCCTGGTGCGCGAGTGGGGCATCACGCTCCTGCGCTTCGTCGTCATCCGCTACGGGGTCATGGCGGCCTCCAAGGGCGGCAAGCTCAAGACGGTCCTGCAGACGGTCGCGCTGCTGCTGCTGCTCCTGCCCCTGGTCCCGCTCGTGGGCGCCTGGTGGCCGTGGCTGGGCTGGATCGCCATGGGCGCCGCCCTCGTGGTCACGGTCGTGACGGGCGTGGACTACGTCGTCAAGGCCGTGCAGCTGCGGCGCCGGGCGCTCGCCGGGCAGGACACGGCGTGACCGGACCCCGGCCCGCCGCGAGCGCGCTCGTCGAGGCGGCCGTCCGGCGGGGGCTGACGATCGCGACCGCCGAGTCGCTGACCGGCGGCGCCCTGGCCGCCGCCGTCGTCGACGTGCCCGGCGCCTCCGCCTGCTTCGAGGGCGCGGTGGTGTCCTACTCGAACCGGGTCAAGACCGACGTGCTCGGCGTCCCGGCCCCGCTGCTGGCGGAGCGCGGCTCCGTCGACCCCGACGTCGCGGTCGCCATGGCCGAGGGCGCCCGCCGGCGGCTGGGCACCGACTGGGCCGTCGCCACCACCGGTGCCGCCGGTCCGGAGCCGCACGACGGCAAGCCCGTGGGCACGGTCTGGCTCGGCCTGGCGGGCCCGCAGGGCTCGACGGCCGTCGAGCTGCACGCCGCCGGGGACCGCCCGGCGATCCGCGCGGCCACCGTGGACGCCGCCCTCGAACGGCTCACCGCGGCGATCTCGCTCCCAGGCAACTCCCAGTGAAAAAGTGCGGTCGCCGGGGAAGAATGGAACCATCAGCGTGGTTAGCAATAATCGCAGGCTCTCGTTGAGCCGCTCGGAGTCAAGGTGTCGACCGGCCGATGCCGGGGGCGCCGGCCGCATCAGGCGGTGACACTGCCGCACACATGAGGAGACAAGCGATTCACATGACGAAGCAACCCGTGTCCGTCAATGGCGTCGTCCGTTGGAAGGACGTGGGCCTGGACGAGGACAGCGCTACCGAGACGAAGGACATGAAGATGGGTGTACTCCGCCAGGAGATCGGTGAGGTTCTGCGCAACGTCCGCCAGCGCCAGGGGCGGACTCTCCGAGAGGTCTCCCACAGCGCCCGCGTCTCCCTCGGCTACCTGAGCGAGGTGGAGCGCGGCCAGAAGGAGGCGTCCTCCGAGCTGCTCGCCTCGATCTGCGCGGCTCTCGACATCCCGATGTCGCAGATGCTGCGCGAGGTCGCCGACCGGCTCGCCTACGCCGAGGGCCTTCTGGTCCCGGACACGGTGCCCAGCGACCTGACCGAGCAGTACTCCCGCGAGTTCGGCCGCGTGAACGGCGGCGAGGCCGCCGCGGCCGGCGCCCGCTGATCCCCGGGCGGCACCCCGCCCGCCACGACGTCCCGGAGGGCTCGTCGGTCCCAGGACCGCCGGGCCCTCCGGCATGTGCCCGTCCGGGAGCGCGGATGGCAGAATCGACCGGCACGAGCACGCACCGCACCACGACGAAGGAGAGCGCGCATGAGGCTGAGCAGCTTCTGGGAGCTGATGGCCGACGAGTTCGGGGCGGGCTACAGCAAGGTCCTCGCCCGGGACCTGGTGCTCGGGGAGCTCGGCCACCGCACGGCCTCCGAGGCCATCGAGGACGGCGTGGACCCGCGGGCCGTCTGGTTCGCCCTGTGCCGGGCGCAGGACGTCCCGGAGTCCCGCTGGTGGGGTGCGGACCGCCCGCCCCGGGACTGACGCGCGCGGGGTTCCCGGCGTGCCCGTGGACCCGGGAACGCTTCGAAGGTATATTCGAAGGCGCGTGGCGGACTGCACAGCCCGGCCCGCCCCGGCGCGGTGATCCCCGCTCCTCCCCAGACCCCGCGCGGAGCCTTACGGTGTCCGACCCCGGCGATACCGTGGAACACGAGAAGACCAGCAACAACGGTTCCTGCCGCACCGGCGGAACCCCCCGAACACGAGGTGGACCATGGCAGCCAAGGGCAGCAACAAACAGAGCGCCGACCAGCAGTTCGGCAGCGACCGCGAGAAGGCTCTCGAGACCGTCCTCGCCCAGATCGACAAGAACTACGGCAAGGGATCGGTGATGCGCCTGGGCGACCGCCCGGCGACCAAGATCGAGACCATCCCCACCGGCTCCATCGCGATGGACGTCGCGCTGGGCATCGGCGGGTTCCCCCGCGGCCGCGTCGTGGAGATCTACGGTCCGGAGTCCTCCGGCAAGACGACCGTCGCCCTGCACGCGGTGGCCAACGTCCAGAAGGCCGGCGGCATCGCCGCCTTCATCGACGCCGAGCACGCTCTCGACCCCTCCTACGCCGAGAAGCTCGGCGTGGACACCGACAGCCTGCTGGTCTCGCAGCCGGACACCGGCGAGCAGGCCCTGGAGATCATGGACATGCTCGTGGGCTCGGGGTCCATCGACATCATCGTCATCGACTCGGTGGCGGCCCTGGTGCCCAAGGCCGAGATCGAGGGCGAGATGGGCGACAGCCACGTGGGCCTGCAGGCTCGCCTGATGAGCCAGGCGCTGCGCAAGATCACCGGCCGGCTCTCCCACTCGAACACCACCGCGATCTTCATCAACCAGCTGCGCGAGAAGATCGGGGTGTTCTTCGGCAGCCCCGAGACCACCACCGGCGGCAAGGCGCTGAAGTTCTACGCCTCGGTCCGCGTGGACGTGCGCCGCATCGAGACCCTCAAGGACGGGGCCAACCCGGTGGGCAACCGGACCCGGGCCAAGATCGTCAAGAACAAGATGGCCCCGCCCTTCAAGCAGGCCGAGTTCGACATCCTCTACGGGGAGGGCATCTCGACCGAGGGCGGGCTCATCGACATGGGCGTGGAGCACGGCATCGTGAAGAAGTCCGGGGCGTGGTTCACCTACGAGGGCGACCAGCTCGGACAGGGCAAGGAGAACTCCCGCCGGTTCCTCAAGGACAACCCGGAACTGGCCGAGGAGATCGAGCGCCGGATCCTGGTGAAGCTCGGGGTCGTCGAGGAGCCGGAGGCGGCCGAGGAGTCCGCGGAGGAGCCGCCCGTGGTCGGGCTGCCCACCGAGGTCGCCGGCCCGGCCTTCTGAGCGGGTCCGTGACCGAGAGCCCGTACGCCCGCCGGCGCCGCCGGTCCTCTGCCCGCCACCGCGGGCCGGAGGGCCCGGCGGCGTCGTCGCCCCCGGCGCAGGACCCCGAGCCGGACCCCCGGGAGGTGGCCCGGGCGATCGTCCTGCGCCAGCTGACCGCCTCCGCCAAGAGCCGCAAGCAGCTCGAGGACAAGCTCGCCGACCGCAACGTCCCCGAGGACGTCGCCCGGGAGGTGCTGGACCGCTTCGAGGAGGTCGACCTCGTCGACGACGCCCAGTACGCCGAGCTCTACGTCCGCTCCCGCGCCGGCTCGCGCAAACTGGCCCGCGCCGCCATCCGCCGCGAACTGGCCACCCGCGGGATCTCCGGGGAGCTCGCGGAGTCGGCGCTCGAGCAGCGCACGGACGAGGACGAGCGGGCGGACGCCGCCGACCTCGTGCGCCGCAAGCTGCCCGCCGGGCTCGACCTGAGCGACCGCGCCGAGCGGGACCGCGCGGTGCGCCGGCTGGTCGGCATGCTCGGGCGGAAGGGCTACGCCCCCGGCCTGGCCTTCGCCGTCGTCCAGGAGGAGCTCGCGGCCCGCTCCGGCGCCGCGGCGGAGGACGACGGGCCCGGCGAGGCGTACCCGGACGCCCCCTGAACCGGACCGCACCCCGCGCCGGGACACCCTGGAACGGCGCGGAGCCGGCCGGATGTCCCGGTGCGGCCGGGGACGGGACGGGCGCTGCCCGCGGCCCGTACAATTGACCGGTGATCTCGACCCCTGCCGCCCCGTCCCCGGACCCGACCGCGTCCGCCACCGCCCCCGTCCCGCGCTCCTACGAGGTGCGCACCTTCGGGTGCCAGATGAACGTCCACGACTCCGAGCGGATCACCGGTCTGCTCGAGGCCGCTGGCTACGTCCGCGCCGCGGACGGTGAGCCGGACCTCGTGGTGTTCAACACCTGTGCCGTGCGCGAGAACGCCGACAACAAGCTCTACGGCAACCTCGGCCAGCTCGTGCCGGCGAAGAAGCGCAACAAGGACCTGCAGATCGCAGTGGGCGGCTGCCTGGCGCAGAAGGACCAGGACACGATCCTCGAGAAGGCCCCGTGGGTCGACGTCGTCTTCGGCACCCACAACATCGGGTCCCTGCCGGCGCTGCTGGAGCGCTCCCGGCACAACGCCGAGGCCCAGCTCGAGATCCTCGACGCCCTCGAGGTCTTCCCCTCCACGCTGCCGACCAAGCGGGACAGCGCCTACTCCGGCTGGGTGTCGATCTCCGTGGGCTGCAACAACACGTGCACGTTCTGCATCGTGCCCTCCCTGCGCGGCAAGGAGCGGGACCGCCGGCCGGGGGACGTCCTCGCCGAGGTGCAGGCCCTCGTCGACGACGGCGCGGTCGAGGTCACGCTCCTGGGGCAGAACGTGAACTCCTACGGCGTCGAGTTCGGGGACCGCGGCGCGTTCGCCAAGCTGCTGCGCGCGTGCGGGCAGATCGAGGGCCTGGAGCGGGTGCGCTTCACGAGCCCGCACCCGGCGGCCTTCACCGACGACGTCATCGACGCCATGGCGGAGACCCCGAACGTGATGCCCCAGCTGCACATGCCCCTGCAGTCCGGGTCCGACCGGATCCTGAAGGACATGCGGCGCTCGTACCGCTCGAAGCGGTTCCTGGGCATCCTGGACACCGTCCGTGAGCGCATCCCCGAGGCGGCGATCACCACCGACATCATCGTCGGCTTCCCCGGGGAGACCGAGGAGGACTTCCAGGACACCCTCGACGTCGTGGCCGCCTCCCGCTTCTCCTCCGCCTACACGTTCCAGTACTCGATCCGGCCCGGCACCCCCGCGGGGGAGATGGCGGACCAGATCCCCAAGGCCGTGGTGCAGGAGCGCTTCGAGCGACTCGTCGCCCTGCAGGACCGGATCGCGGCGGAGGAGAACCGCCGGGTCGTCGGGCGCCGGGTCGAGCTGCTCGTCACCGCGGAGGCCGGCAAGAAGTCCGGGCAGACCCACCGTCTCTCCGGGCGCGCACGGGACCAGCGGCTCGTGCACTTCTCCGTCCCGGAGGGGGCGGAGCTCCCGAGGCCCGGTGACTTCGTGACCGTGACCGTCACCGACGCCGCCTCCTACCACCTCATCGCCGATCCCCGGGAGGCCCGGGACTACGAGCTGCGGCGCTCGCGCGCCGGCGACGCGTGGGACCGTCGGCAGGCGGAGTCCTGCGGCGCGCCCACCGCCCCGGACGGCGCCGGCGCCCGGCCCGTGAGCCTGGGCATGCCGAGCCTGCCCGTCCGGTGAGCGCCGGGGCCCTGCCGGTCGTCGCCGTCGTCGGTGCCACGGGGACGGGCAAGACCGCCCTCGGCGTCGAGCTGGCGCTGCGGCTGGGCGGGGAGGTGGTCAACGCCGACTCGATGCAGTTCTACCGCGGCATGGACATCGGCACAGCCAAGGCCACGGCCGCGGAGCGGCGCGGCGTGCCCCACCACCTCCTCGACGTCCTGGACGTCACGGAGGAGGCCTCCGTGGCGGACTTCCAGCGTGCCGCCCGGGCGTGCTTCGCGCAGATCCGCGCCCGCGGCCGCGTTCCCGTCCTGGTCGGCGGCTCGGGGCTCTACGTCCGCGCCGCCCTGGACGTGCTGGAGCTGCCCGGCACGGACCCGGCCGTGCGGTCCCGGCTCGAACGGGATCTCGCCGACCAGGGCCCGGGCGCGCTGCGCGAGCGGCTGCTCCGCGTCGACCCCGAGTCCGCGGCCCGGGTGCGCGACGACCGCCGGCTCGTGCGCGCCCTCGAGGTGTGGGAGCTGACCGGCCGGCCCTTCACCTCCTTCATGCCACGGCGGGAGTACGTGCAGCCCACGGTGCAGCTGGCTTTGGAGCTCGACCGCGCCGAGCTGCACTCCCGCCTCGCCCGGCGGGTCGGCGCCATGGTCGAGGCGGGCCTGGAGGCCGAGGTGCGCGAGCTCGCCGGGCGCGGGCTGCGCGCCGGGCGCACCTCCTCCCGCGCCCTGGGCTACGGGCAGTTCCTCGACGTCGTGGACGGCCGGGCCTCGGCCGCGGACGCGGCCGAGGCCACCGTGGTGGCCACCCGGCAGTTCGCCCGCCGCCAGCTCACCTGGTTCCGGGCGGACCCACGGGTGCACTGGCTGGACCCGTCCCGGCCCGGGCTCGTGGACCGCGCCGTGCGGATCGTCGAGCAGGTCCCGGGCGGCTCCACCGGCCGGTAGCGTGCGCCGGAGCGCTCCGGCTCCCTCCGGCCGCCGGGGCGGTGCCGGGCCGCGTATCATGACCGGGTGACCTCCGTGCAGCCCGACACCCTCCCGACCGCTCCCGCCCCGGACGCCGCCGCTCCCTGGGGGGAGCTGCGCGGCCGTGCCTTCGCCAAGGGCCACGGCACGGGCAACGACTTCGTACTGCTGACGGACCCGCACGCCGAGCTCGCGCTCGACGCCGCCCTGGTGTCCCTGGTGTGCGACCGCCACCGCGGCATCGGCGGCGACGGGCTGATCCGCGCCGTGCGCTCCGAGGCGCTGCCCGAGGGCCGGACCGTCCTGGCGGACGCCCCCGACGCCGAGTGGTTCATGGACTACCGCAACAACGACGGCTCGATCGCGGAGATGTGCGGCAACGGCGTGCGCGTGTTCGTCCACTACCTCGTCGAGCGGGGCCTCGTGCAGGTCCCCGAGGGGGACGTGCTGCGGATCGGCACCCGCGCCGGGGTGAAGACCGTGGCGCGCACCGACTCCGGCTACGCCGTGGACATGGGCCCGTGGAGCTTCCAGGACGGCCAGACCGCCCGCTCCCGGGGCTCGGACGCCGTCGTGACCGCGAAGGGGCTGAAGGTGCCCCGCCCGGCCCTGTCGATCGGGATGGGCAATCCGCACACCGTCGTGGCGCTCGCGGAGGGGGAGAAGCTCGACCAGCTCGAGCTGTTCACCGCGCCGGTCGTGCGCCCGGAGCCCGAGGACGGCACGAACGTCGAGTTCGTGGTCCCCGCCGACGGCGACGACGACGGGGTGGGCCGGGTCCGCATGCGGGTGCACGAGCGCGGGGTGGGCGAGACGCAGTCCTGCGGCACCGGCGCCTGCGCAGCGGCGGCCGCCACCCGATTCTGGGGCGGGGCGACGGCTCCGGACCAGTGGCTCGTGCAGGTGCCCGGCGGGGTCGTCTCGGTCACGTTCGTCCCCGCGCCGGACGGTGCGGAGCACGTGGTCCTCGCGGGCCCGGCCGTGCTCGTGGCCGACGGCACCTTCGTCTGATCCCCGGGCCGCCGGGTCTCAGGCCCGCCGCTCGACCCGCAGCACCCGGAACCCCTTGTCGGTCGCGTGCCGGGACACGCGGAAGGCCTCGCCCAGCTCGGTCGCGAGCCACTTCTGCAGGGAGTCGGCGCCCAGGTTCTTCTGCACCACCAGCCACGCGCTCCCGCCCGGGCCCAGCCGGGGGAGCCAGCGCAGCAGCAGCTCGTGCAGCTGCGGCTTGCCGATCCGGATCGGCGGATTGGACCAGATGGTGTCGAAGCGCCGCTCCGCCGGCACCTGCTCGGGCAGCAGCACCTCGACGTTGCCCAGGCCCAGGGCCGCGGAGTTGTCGCGGGTCAGCGCGAGGGAGCGCTCGTTGACGTCCACCGCCGTGACCCGGGCCCCGGGAGCGGCCTCCGCCAGGCTCAGGGCGATCGGGCCCCAGCCGCACCCGACGTCCAGGAGCTCCTCGCCGGCCGGGTCGGGAACATTTCGGAGCAGCACGGACGTTCCCTTGTCGAGACCCCGCGGGCTGAAGACCCCGTTGGAGGTCTGCAGGACGACCTCCCGCCCGCGCAGGGCCACGGTCACGGGGCGGCGCACCTCCGGCACCGAGGGGTCCTCCGAGAAGTAGTGCTCGGTCCCCGGGTTCGGGGTCGCCGGGCTGGCGGCGGGATCGGGGGTGTCGGGACGACGTGTCATGGATCCTCATGCTACCGACCGCACCGGCGCCGCCCGCACGGCGCGGGCGTCCTCCCACGGCCTCCGCCGTCGGGGGCGGCGACTAGAATCCAGGAACCACATCCTTCCGAAAGGAACCATGACCCAGTCTCACAACATCCCTGCCGACCACAGCACCGCGGCTCCCGCGGTGGAGGCCGAGAACGGCCTGAGCCGGCAGGACCTCGAGGACGTCGTCGAGCGCGTCCTGTCCCGTGCCCGCGCGCGGGAGGCGGAGAGCGGCGAGCACGCCGGCCGCGAGCACGACGATCCGGGGACCTCCGCGGCCGGGCGGGTGACCGGCCGCGCCCGGGAGCTGGCCGACACCGGCCAGGAGCACTCGGACCACGACGGCGAGCAGCAGGACCTCGACGAGCGCCGCGCCCTGCGCCGCGTCGGCGGGCTGTCCACCGAGCTCGAGGACGTCACGGAGCTCGAGTACCGCCAGCTGCGCCTCGAGCGGGTCGTGCTGGCCGGCCTCTGGACCGGGGGCACCCTCCAGGAGGCCGAGAACTCCCTGCGGGAGCTCGCGGCGCTCGCCGAGACCGCCGGCTCCGAGGTGCTGGACGGCATCGTGCAGCGCCGGCTCAAGCCGGACCCCGCCACCTTCCTCGGCTCCGGCAAGGCCAAGGAGCTGCGCGACATCGTCGCCTCGACCGGCGCCGACACCGTCGTCGTGGACTCCGAGCTGGCCCCGTCCCAGCGGCGCGGGCTGGAGGACGTCGTCAAGGTCAAGGTCATCGACCGCACCGCTCTGATCCTCGACATCTTCGCCCAGCACGCCAAGTCCAAGGAGGGCAAGGCACAGGTGGAGTTCGCGCAGCTCGAGTACCTGCTCCCGCGCCTGCGCGGCTGGGGCGAGTCCCTGTCCCGCCAGGCCGGTGGCCGCGCCGCCGCCGGTGAGGGCATCGGCTCCCGCGGCCCCGGCGAGACCAAGATCGAGCTGGACCGCCGCCGGATCCGCACGCGGATGGCCAAGCTGCGCCGCGAGATCGCCGCGATGAAGCCGGCCCGCGAGACCAAGCGGCTCAACCGCCGCCGCAACTCCGTGCCCTCCGTGGCGATCGCCGGCTACACCAACGCGGGCAAGTCCTCGCTGCTCAACCGGCTCACGGACGCCGGCGTGCTCGTGGAGAACGCCCTGTTCGCGACCCTGGACCCCACGGTCCGCCGGACGCAGACGCCGGACGGCATCGGGTACACCCTCTCGGACACGGTCGGCTTCGTCCGCTCGCTGCCCACGCAGCTCGTGGAGGCCTTCCGCTCCACCCTGGAGGAGGTCGCCGACGCCGACCTCATCCTGCACGTGGTGGACGCCTCCCACCCGGACCCCGAGGGCCAGATCCGGGCGGTGCGCCAGGTGTTCACGGACATCGACGCGCAGAACATCCCCGAGATCATCGTGCTCAACAAGGTCGACGCCGCGGACCCCTTCGTCGTCGAGCGGATCCGGCAGCGCGAGCGCAGCGTCGTGGTGGTCTCGGCCCGCACGGGCGAGGGCCTCGAGGCGCTGCGGGAGCGGATCAGCGAGTCGATCCCGCGCCCGGAGACGGTGCTGGACCTGCTGGTCCCGTACCAGCGCGGCGACGTCGTCAGCCGGCTGCACGACTGGGACGCGGAGATCCTGCGCACCGAGCACCTGCCCGAGGGCACGCACCTGCTCGTGAAGGTCCGCGAGGACCTCGCGGCCGAGCTCGCGGAGTTCGCCCCGGAGCAGGCACCCGGCTTCGGCGCCGAGAGCGCCTGAGCCGGTGACCGCAGCCTTCGTGGACGAGTCCGGGCAGGACGTCTCCGGCGTGCGCCCGGAGACGCTGCCCGGAGCCCAGGACGCCCTGGACCTGCTCGACACCGCGGTCACCGCGATGGGCGGGCAGGTTCGGGACGGCCAGCGGCTGATGACCGCCAAGGTCGCCGAGGCCCTCGACCGGGGCCGGCACCTGCTCGTCCAGGCGGGGACGGGGACGGGGAAGTCACTGGCCTACCTGGCCCCGCTCGTGGAGCACGCCCAGCACGCGGACAAGCCGGTGGTCGTCGCCACCGCGACCCTCGCCCTGCAGTCGCAGATCGTGGGCCGGGACGTGCCCCGCCTGCTGGCCGCCCTGGAGGGCGAGCTCGAGCGGGAGGTCGACGTCGCGCTGCTCAAGGGCCGCAGCAACTACGCGTGCCTGCACAAGCTTGAGGGCGGCTACCCGTCCGACGACGACCCCGGCGCGCTCTTCGCCCTGCCCGACGCCGCCCCGCACCCCGGAGCGGCGCAGCCGGAGGCCACAGAGCAGCCCGGCCGGCTGGGCCAGGAGGTCCAGCGACTGCGGGAGTGGGCCTGCGGGACCGAGACCGGTGACCGCGACGAGATCCTCCCGGGGGTCAGCGACAAGGCCTGGCGCCAGGTCTCCGTGACGGCCAAGGAGTGCCTGGGTCGCAACTGTCCGATGTTCGAGGAGTGCTTCGCCGAGCTCGCCAAGCAGCGGGCGGGGGAGGCGGACATCGTGATCACCAACCACGCCCTGCTCGCGATCAACGCGTTCGAGGGCATCACGGTGCTGCCCGAGCACGACGTCGTGGTGATCGACGAGGCCCACGAGCTGCAGGACCGGGTCACCGGCGCGGTCACCGGCCAGCTCTCGGCCGCCCTGGTCCGGGCGGCGGCGGCGTCCTTGCGCAAGCACACCTCCGCGAACCCCGACTCCCTGACCGCCGGGGCCGCCAATCTCGAGGCCGCGCTGATGGGCGCGCCGGCCGAGCTGCTGCACCGCGGTCTCGACGACGCCCAGGCGGCCGCCGTGGCCCAGATCCGGGACGCCGCCCGCACGGCGATGAGCGAGTCCAAGGGCGGCTCCGGGGGCGAGAAGGACGGCGACGCCGGCCGGCAGATGGCCCGCTCACGGGTGAGCGACGTGCTCGAGCTGGCCGAGCGCATCCTCGCGGCCACCGACTCCCACGAGGTGCTGTGGATCTCGCGGCCGGGCGGCTGGGAGCCCGGCCGCGGCTACGTCTCCGCCGGGGACACCGACCCGGCCACCCTGCACGTGGCGCCGCTGTCCGTGGCCGGGACCCTGCGGGAGGGCCTCTTCGACGGCCGCACCGTGGTCCTGACCTCGGCGACCCTGTCGGTCGGCTCCTCGTTCGACTCCGCGGCGGGGGCCCTCGGACTGCGGGGCGACGGCGCGCCCCGCTGGGAGGGCGTGGACGTGGGCAGCCCCTTCGACTACCCCAGGCAGGGCATCCTCTACCTCGCCAAGCACCTGGAGAAGCCGGGACGGCGTCTCACGGAGGCCCAGCTCGAGGAGATGCTGGCCCTGCTCGAGGCCTCCCGCGGCGGGACGCTGGGACTGTTCTCGTCCCGCCGGGCGGCGGAGGAGGCCGCGGAGGCCCTGCGCCGGCGCACCGACCTGCCGATCCTGTGCCAGGGGGAGTCCTCACTGGCCGGGCTCGTCCAGGAGTTCACCGACGACCCCGCCACGAGCCTGTTCGGCACGATGAGCCTGTGGCAGGGCGTCGACGTGCCGGGGTCCTCGTGCCGTCTCGTGATGATCGACCGGATCCCCTTCCCGCGCCCGGACGACCCGCTGGCGACCGCCCGCAGCCGTGCCGCGGAGCGGGCCGGGGGCAACGGGTTCATGTCGGTCTCGGCGACGCACGCCGCGGTCCGGCTCGCGCAGGGCGCCGGCCGGCTCATCCGTGCCGGCGGGGACCGCGGCGTGGTGGCGATCCTGGACTCCCGGATCGCGACGGCGCGCTACGGCGGGTTCCTGCGGGGCTCGCTGCCGCCGCTGTGGACGACCACGGACCGGGCGGTGGTGCTGGGAGCGCTGGAGCGGCTGGCGACGACCTGACCCGCCCGGGACGCGAGGAGGGCCCGGCCGGTCGGCCGGGCCCTCCTCGCGTCCCGGATCGTCAGAGGCTGCGCAGCACCGAGACGACCTTGCCCATCACCGTGGCGTGGTCCCCGAGGATCGGCTCGTAGCGGGTGTTCTGGGGGAGCAGCCACGTGTGCCCGTCGCGCTGGCGGAAGGTCTTGACGGTGGCCTCGTCGTCGAGCAGGGCGGCCACGATGTCCCCGTTGTCGGCGGCGCTCTGCCGGCGGACCACGACCCAGTCGCCGTCGCAGATGGCGGCGTCGACCATGGAGTCGCCCTTGACCAGCAGCATGAACAGCTCGCCGTGGCCGACGAGCTGGCGGGGCAGGGCGAGCACGTCCTCCACGACCTGCTCGGCCGTGATCGGCCCGCCGGCGGCGATGTGGCCCACGAGCGGGACCATGGTGACGTCCGCCGAGCCCGACAGCTCCCCGACGGAGTCGGGGAGGGCGGGGCGCGGACCGCGGGGCGCGTCCGCGGCTCCGTGCTCCGGTGCCGGGCCGGCGGCGTCGCGCAGCTGCAGGGGCGTGAGGACCTCCATCGCCCGCGGGCGCTTGGGGTCGCGGCGCAGGTAGCCCAGCTTCTCGAGCTGGGAGAGCTGGTGGGTGACGCTGGAGAGCGAGGCGAGGCCCACCAGGTCGCCGATCTCGCGCATCGACGGCGGATAGCCGTGCTCGGCGATGGAGCGCTGGATGGCCTCGAGGATGGTGCGCTGGCGCACGCTGAGGCCGCGGCTGCGCGCGCGGCCGCCGGACCGCGTGCGGGAGTCCTCGGGGGTGGGGGGCTGAGCCATGGGAGCGTCGTCCTTTCGCGTCCGGCTGGTGGTGCCTCCGGTGCGCACCGGCCCGGTTCCGATGTCGGACCCGGGTGGTTCCATGGTTCCCGGTCGGCAGTCGCCGGGGGATCGAAGTGCGCGCCGGCCCGAGGCCCGAACGTGCCCTCAGCCTAGGCGACACGCCGAGTGTCTTCAAACATATGTACGACAGGGTGTCGACAGTCTTCGGAGACGCGTGCTAGACATGGGTCATCGGTATTCGAAAGTATGTTCGATCGAATGCAGGCCCGGACGGGCTGCTGGTCGGACCGGTGTTCGAGATCGCCCGCCCCGCGCGGGAACGTCAAGGAGTTCATGTCATGAGTGCCAGTGCCACCCTCAGCGCCGTCGTCGCGCGCCGTCCCGGCGCCGCCGGAGCCGTCAGCGGCCTCGCCCGCGCCGCCCGGCGGGCACGCCCGTCCGCACGGGCCTCCCGCTCTCCGCTGACGCTCACCCGGCGCGGACGCCTGGTCTTCCTGGGCCTGCCCGTGCTGGCCGGCTCGGCGGCGCTGGTGGTGCTCGCCGTGGTCTTCCTCGTGCCCTCCACGGCCACGGCCACGAGCGAGCCCGTGACGGGCGCCGGCACGGAGCAGACCACGGTGCACCCCGGGCAGAGCCTGTGGGACCTCGCCGTGGCCGCCGACCCGGAGCGCGACCCGCGGGACGTCGTGGCCGAGATCGTGGAGCTCAACGACCTCGACAGCTCCGTCCTCGTGGCCGGCCAGCTCCTCGAGGTCCCCGCCGCCTGAGCCGTGCCCGGAGCCACGGGACAGGGCGAGACCTGCGGCATCCGGTCGGGCCGGAGCGGCCGGTCTAAACTGTTCGGGTGACGCAGAACCTCGACCGACTCAACGCCCTCCCGCTCCGCGACGACCTGCGCGGCAAGGCACCCTACGGTGCCCCGCAGCTCGACGTCGCCGTGGCGCTCAACACGAACGAGAACACGCACCCGGTCCCGGAGGACGTGCACGCGGCGATCGTGCGGGAGGTCACCGAGGCGGCCTGGACCCTCAACCGGTACCCGGATCGGGAGTTCACGGCCCTGCGGGAGGAGCTCGCGGGCTATCTCGGCCACGGCCTGACGGCGGAGAACCTCTGGGCGGCCAACGGCTCCAACGAGATCCTGCAGCAGATCCTGCAGGCCTTCGGCGGCCCCGGGCGCTCCCTGCTCACCTTCGTCCCGACCTACTCCATGTACCCGCTGCTGGCCGCCGGCACGCACACCGGCTTCGTCGCGGGGGAGCGCTCCGCGGACTTCGGGCTCTCCGCCGCGTCCGCGGCCGAGCAGGTGCGCCGGCACCGCCCCGACGTCGTCTTCCTGTGCTCGCCGAACAACCCGACCGGCACGGCGCTGGGCGAGGACGTCGTGACCGCCGTGTACGAGGCCGGGGAGCCCTTCCGCACGGTCGTGGTGGTGGACGAGGCCTACGCCGAGTTCTCCCACCGGGGGACGGACACCGCGCTCGCCCTGCTGGAGAGCAGGCCCCGCCTGGTCGTCACCCGCACCATGAGCAAGGCCTTCGCGCTCGCCGGTGCCCGGCTGGGCTACTTCGCCGCGGCCCCGGAGGTGGCCGACGCGGTCCGCCTCGTGCGCCTGCCCTACCACCTCTCGGCCGTGACCCAGGCCACCGCCCTGGCCGCCCTGCGGCACTCGGACGCGCTGCTGGCCAACGTCGAGGACATCAAGCGGCAACGGGACCGGATCGTCGACGAGCTCCGCCGGCTCGGGCTCGACCCGGCGGCGTCGGACTCCAACTTCGTCTTCTTCGGCGGCATGCCCGACTCCCGGGCGATGTGGCAGGCCCTCCTGGAGGACGGCGTGCTCGTGCGCGACGTCGGGATCCCCGGCCACCTGCGCGTCACCGCCGGCACGGAGGAGGAGACCACCGCCTTCCTGGCCAGCCTGGAGCGGATCGTCTCCGCCGGCTGAGCCCCGGGGACGGGGGCCTCCCGTCCCGGGACGGCGGGACCTCCCGTCCCGGATAGCATGGAGGCAGACAACCACCGGGCCCGAAGCGCCGCCCGCCCGGGGCGGCCCGGGCCACCCGCGGCCCGCCGACGGCCGCGCCGCGCCCGCGAGGAGTTCCACCCGCATGTCCGACCAGAACCCCACCGGCACCCGTGCCCCCCGCCGCGCCTTCCTCGAGCGGCGCACCAGCGAGTCCTCGGTGTCCGTCGAGATCGACCTCGACGGCACGGGCGTCCACGACATCGACACCTCGGTGCCGTTCTACGACCACATGCTGACCGCCCTGTCCAAGCACTCCCTCATCGACATGCGGATCCGGGCCACGGGCGACACCCACATCGACGTCCACCACACGGTGGAGGACACGGCGATCGTCCTCGGCGACGCCCTGCGCCAGGCCCTGGGCGACAAGGCCGGCATCCGCCGTTTCGGCGAGGCCACCGTCCCCCTGGACGAGGCCCTGGCCAACGCCGTGGTGGACATCTCGGGCCGCCCCTACGCGGTGCACACGGGGGAGCCCGAGGGGCAGCAGTACCACCTGATCGGCGGACACTTCACCGGCTCGATGGTCCAGCACGTCCTCGAGTCCCTGGCCTACCACGCGGGGATCTGCCTGCACGTCACGCTGCTGGCGGGCCGGGACCCCCACCACATCGCCGAGGCGCAGTTCAAGGCGCTGGCGCGCGCCCTGCGCCAGGCCGTGGAGCCCGACCCCCGGGTCAGCGGCATCCCGTCGACGAAGGGCGCCCTGTGAGCACGGAAGGACACCTGATGGCAGACGACAGCCCCCGGCCGGAGGAGGCCGCCCGGCCCACCGTGGCGGTCCTGGACTACGGGGCGGGCAACGTCCGCTCGGCGGTGCGCGCCCTCGAGGCCGCCGGCGCCGACGTGGTGCTCAGCGCCGACCCCGGGGCCGTCCTGGACGCCGACGGGCTCGTGGTCCCCGGCGTCGGCGCGTTCGCCGCGGTCATGGACGGGCTGCGCTCCGTCGACGGCCTGCGGCTGATCGGTCGCCGCCTCGCCGGGGGGCGTCCCGTGCTGGGCATCTGCGTGGGCCTGCAGGTCCTCTTCGAGTCCGGGGTCGAGCACGGACAGGAGACCGAGGGCATGGGCGAGTGGCCCGGCGTCGTCGAGCGCCTCCGGGCCGACGTGGTGCCGCACATGGGCTGGAACACGGTCGAGCCGCCCGAGGACACGGTGCTGTTCCGCGGCATCGAGGACGAGCGGTTCTACTTCGTGCACTCCTACGGGGTGCAGGAGTGGGACTTCCCCCAGAGCATCCAGCGGATGAAGCCGCCGCAGGTCACCTGGTCGGACCACGGCGGGCGGTTCATCGCCGCCGTGGAGAACGGGGCCCTGTGCGCCACGCAGTTCCACCCCGAGAAGTCCTCCGAGGCCGGCATCCAGCTGCTGCGCAACTGGTTGGGCACCCTCCCGCGGACCGGCCGGCTGGACCACCTCAAGGCCGGCGACCCCCTCGGCGGGGACACCCTGGCCGGGCGGCCGACCCTCCAGCAGGAGGACGGCGCCGCGTGAGCACGGCGGTCCTCGTCATGGCCCTCGGCGCGTTCCTCGCGGGCGGGGCCATCTCCTTCCACCAGCAGAGGAAGCCGACCTGGGCGGTGGCGCTGATGGCGCTGCTCGCCGCCGGGCTCATCGGCTTCGGCTGGTACGCCTGGTTCCAGGGCCGCTGAGCCCGCCCGTTCCCGCCCGCCCGACCCCGAGCAGTCCCACCAGCCCGAGCACTCCCCGAAGCCCGAGAAGAGAGAGATCCCATGCCCCTGAGCGAGACCCTCCGCCTGCAGCTGCTGCCCGCCGTCGACGTCGCGGACGGCCAGGCCGTGCGCCTGGTGCAGGGCGAGGCCGGTTCCGAGACCGGTTACGGCGACCCGCTGGAGGCCGCGCTCGCGTGGCAGGAGGCGGGGGCCGAGTGGATCCACCTGGTGGACCTCGACGCCGCCTTCGGCCGCGGCGACAACATCGACGTGCTGCGCCGCGTCGCCGCCGAGCTCGAGCTGAAGGTCGAGATGTCCGGCGGCATCCGGGACGACGCCTCCCTGGAGCGGGCGCTGTCCCTGGACCCGGCCCGGATCAACCTGGGCACCGCGGCCCTCGAGAACCCGGAGTGGACCCGGAAGGTCATCGCCGAGCACGGCGAGGTCATCGCGGTGGGCCTCGACGTGCGCGGCACCACCCTCGCCGCCCGCGGGTGGACCGAGGAGGGCGGGGACCTCTGGGAGGTCCTGGACCGGCTCGAGGAGCACGGCTGCGCCCGCTACGTGGTCACCGACGTGACCAAGGACGGCACGCTGAAGGGCCCGAACCTCGAGCTGCTCCGGGAGGTCGCCACCCGCACCGACAAGCCCGTGGTCGCCTCCGGCGGCATCTCCTCCCTCGACGACCTCGCGGCCCTGCGGACCCTGGTGCCCTCGGGCGTCGAGGGCGCCATCGTGGGCAAGGCCCTCTACGCGGGCCGGTTCACGCTCGAGGAGGCCCTCGACGTGGCGGGCCGTCCGGCGGCGCGGTGACCGAGCGCCGGCTCCCCGGCCACATCGCGGCCCAGCTCGCGAGCGCCGGCGGCACGGAGGACACCGGCGGCCAGGCCTGGGCCGGGCGCAACCTGGGGGAGGGCACCAGCCACAGCCACCGGTTCCCGGACGACGACGGCGCCGCCGCCGCCGTGGTGCTCGAGGCGCTCGCGGCCCTGCGGGCCGGAACCGGGGACGAGGCGCAGGTGGTCGCGGCCCTGGCCGGCACGCGGGTCTTCGTGCCGGTCGTGGCCGAGGTCTCCGCCTCGACCGTCACCGCGTCCGGGCACGTGGCCGACAAGGAGGCCGACATGGCCCTCGTGTCGCTGCGCGCGGCCGACGGCCGCCAGGTGCTGCCGGTCTTCACGTCCACGGCCGCGCTCACGGCCTGGCACCCCCAGGCCCGTCCCGTGGCCACGGACGTCCGGCGGGCGGCGGTGGCCGCGGTCAAGGACGGCACCCAGCTGCTCGTGCTGGACCCGGGCACGGCGCTGCCCTTCGTGGTGCGCCGGCCGGGGCTCTGGGCGCTCGCCCAGGGCCGCGTGTGGACCCCGTCCTACCGCAGCGCGGCGGTCGAGGAGGCCGTGCGCCGCTGCGCCGCGGGGCTGCCCGGGGTGGTGTCGGCGGGGGTGGCTCCGGGCGACGGCGTCGCGGCCCGCGCCGCGGACGGCACGGTGGTCGACGGCGGGGGAGCCGGACCCGAGCTCGCGGTCGTCCTGGCGCTGCGCGCGGGCCTCGACCGGGCGGGCCTGGACGACGTGCTCGCCCGCTTCCAGGCCCGGCTGAGCATCGAGCCCGCCCTGGCCGAGGACGTCGACTCGATGCAGCTGCGCCTCACGACGGCGGGCTGACCCGGTTGCCCGGATCAGCCCGCAGTGTCGTGCTGGTTCAGGCCGGGCTCAGCTCACCGGGCCGGTGAACTTCTCGCCGGGGCCCTGCCCGGGGGCGTCCGGGTAGAGCGACGCCTCGCGGAAGGCCAACTGGAGCGTGCGCAGGCCGTCGCGCAGCGGGGCGGCGTGCTGGGAGCCGATCTCCGGGGCGGCGGCCGTGACGAACCCGGCCAGCGCGGTGATGAGCTTGCGGGCCTCGTCCAGGTCCTTGAGCTCGTCCGCGTCCTCGCCGGCGGCCAGACCGCACTTCACGGCGGCCGCGCTCATGAGGTGGACGGCCGCGGTGGTGATGACCTCGATGGCCGGGACCTCGGCGATGTCGCGCATCTGCTCGTCGACGGCCTGGACCGTCTCCTGCGGGATCTCCTGGCCGGGCCGGGCGGCGTCGTCGTCGTCGTCGAAGCGGAAGGTGTTCTCGGAAGTCATGGTGCAACTCTGCCACACCGCCGTGCGCCGTCCGGCCTATCCTGCAGGGGGTACGGCACCGGACGGAGAGGGGAGCGAGGCCGCTGTGTGGATCGGGTGGATCGAGTTCGACGTGCTGCTGGGGGACGTGCACTCCCTCAAGGGCAAGCGCTCCGTGGTGCGGCCGCTCGTGGCCGAGCTGCGCCGCCGGTTCCCGGTGAGCGCCGCGGAGGTCGGGCACCTCGACCTGCACCGCCGGGCCCTGGTGGGGGCCGGCGCGGTCGCCGGGGACGCCGCCCACCTCGTCGAGGTCCTCGACCAGCTCGAGCGCTTCGTCGCGGCCCGCCCGGAGATCGAGCTCCTCTCGGCCCGCCGCGGCCTGCACACGACCGAGGACGAGTGACGGGCGCCCCGGTTCCCCAACGCCCGCTCCATGGGCTAGAGTGGTGGGCAGTGTGCAAGTGGAGGAGACTCCCACCCGCGCCGACCACGGTCGCCGGGTTCGCGACGACATCGTCCGCACGACGGCCCGGCGGGGTTCTCCGCGCCGGATCCGTCACGCAGTGCAACGCCCTGGAGGCGGTGCACCGATGAGCCTCCGCTTGCCGACCGCAGCGGGGGCTCTTTGTCGTTGCGGACCGGACAGAACCATGAGGTCCCCGGAAACCTCCGGGCGATCACGCAGAACATCAGGAGCACGGCATTAGCGATCCACGTATCAATGACAGAATCCGAGTCCCCGAAGTCCGTCTCGTCGGACCCGCAGGCGAGCAGGTCGGCATCGTCCGCGTCGAGGACGCACTGAGGCTGGCCCGCGAATCGGATCTCGATCTGGTCGAGGTGGCGCCCAACGCCAAGCCGCCGGTGGCCAAGCTCATGGACTTCGGCAAGTACAAGTACGAGGCCGCGGTCAAGGCCCGGGAGTCGCGCAAGAACCAGACGAACACGGTCCTCAAGGAGGTCCGGTTCCGGCTCAAGATCGACACCCACGACTACGAGACCAAGGTCGGCCACGCCAAGCGCTTCCTCGGCTCCGGCGACAAGGTCAAGGCCATGATCCAGTTCCGCGGCCGTGAGCAGCAGCGCCCCGAGATGGGCGTGCGCCTGCTCGAGCGCTTCGCCAACGACGTCGCCGAGGTCGGCGTCGTCGAGTCGAGCCCCCGGGTCGACGGGCGCAACATGGTCATGGTCGTCGGGCCGCTGAAGAACAAGGCCGAGGCCAAGGCCGAGGCGCGCCGCCAGAAGCAGCGCGAGGACGCCCGCGCCGAGAACGACCGCAAGGCCAAGCTCGACACCTCCTCCGCCGAGCCCGTGACCCAGTCGATCGGGGACGCGTTCCCGGCCGAGCTGCGCGAGCAGGCCGCACGGACCGAGGAGCCGGCGCAGCAGACGGCGCCGGAGCCCCAGGCTCCGGAGGCGGTCCCCGAGGCCCAGGCCCCGGAGCCCGAGGTGCAGGCCCCGGAGCCCGAGGCCCAGGCCCCGGAGACGGAGCCCCAGGCCTCGGAGCAGGCGCCCGAGGTCCCGGCAACGGCACCGGCCCCCGAGGCCGAGGTCCCGGAGCAGGCACCGGTCCCCGAGGCCCCGGCCGCGCCGCGGCCGGCGCCCAAGGCCCCTCGGCCCGGGCCCAAGCCGGGCGCCCGGCCCGGTCCCCGGGCCTGAACGGCAGAAGACCTTCCGCGCGAGCGGAGCAGAACTGACAACGCCCTGCGGGCGCAGCCGGTCCCGGCTGTGCCTGCAGGGCACCGTTGAGGTGCGACGGACGTCGTCGTGCCCTCCGGTGGTCACCACCGGAAGAATCGTAAGGAGAGCGGCCCACATGCCGAAGATGAAGACCCACAGCGGGGCGAAGAAGCGCTTCAAGCTCACCGGTACCGGCAAGGTGAAGCGCCAGCAGGCCAATCGCCGCCACTACCTGGAGCACAAGTCCTCCCGGCTGACCCGTCGCCTGGCCTCCGACCAGATCGTGGCCCCCGGCGACGCGAAGGTCATCAAGAAGATGCTGGGCAAGTAGCCCCCCACCGCATCCCCCGGGGAGCCCGTCTCCCCGCCCCGCACAGATTTGACCTCCCGGCCGCGCGGCCGGGACCGAAGTGAAGGAGTACACACGTGGCACGTGTGAAGCGGGCGGTCAACGCCCACAAGAAGCGCCGGGTCATCCTCGAGCAGGCCTCCGGCTACCGCGGTCAGCGCTCGCGCCTCTACCGCAAGGCGAAGGAGCAGGTCACCCACTCGTTCGTCTACAGCTACAACGACCGCCGCAAGCGCAAGGGCGACTTCCGCCGGCTGTGGATCCAGCGCATCAACGCTGCGGCCCGCGCCAACGGCCTGACCTACAACCGCTTCATCCAGGGCCTCAAGGCCGCCGAGGTGGAGGTCGACCGCCGCATGCTCGCCGAGCTGGCCGTCAACGACCAGCAGGCGTTCGCCGGCCTGGTCGAGATCGCGAAGAACGCCCTGCCGGAGGACACCTCCGCGCCGCGCGAAGCCGCCGCCTGAGCCCAGTCGGAGCAGTGAACCTCACGGAGCGCCTGGCCGCCCAGCCGATGTCCAACCCCCGAGCCGATCGGGTGCGGGACGTCGCGGGACTGGCCGGGCGCTCCGCGCGTTCCAAGCGCGGCCTGTTCCTCGCCGAGGGCCCGCAGAACGCCCGGGAGGCTCTCGCCCGGCACCTCGAGTCCCCGTGCGTGGACGCCGTCTACGTGACCGAGGACGCCCTGTCCCAGCACCCGGACATCACCGCCCTGCTCGAGCGCGTCGCCGCCGACCGGGCCGTGTTCGTCCGGCTCGTGACCCGGGAGGTGCTCTCCGCCATGAGCGACGCCGTGAGCCCGCAGGGCGTCGTCGTGGTCGGCCGGACCCTGGACGTGCCCGTGGCGGGGATCCTCGAGGCCGCCCCCCGGCTCGTGGCCGTCCTGGCCCGGGTGCAGGACCCCGGCAACGCGGGCACCCTCCTGCGTGCCGCCGACGCGGCGGGCGCCGACGCGCTCGTGCTCACCGCCGGCAGCGTCGACGTCTACAACCCCAAGGCCGTGCGGTCGACCGCCGGCTCCCTCTTCCACCTGCCCGTCGCCGTGGGCGCCGACCTGCCCGAGCTGGTCCGCGCCGCCCGCGCCGCGGGCTGCGGCGTGCTCGCGGCGGACGGCCGCGGCGACGTCGACCTCGACCGGCTCCAGGACCTCTCCGCGGCGCGCGCCGCCGGCCTCGGCGCCGCAGAAGACGGCTACGACCTGGCCCGGCCCACCGTGTGGCTCTTCGGCAACGAAGCCCAGGGCCTGTCGGAGGACGAGAAGGCGCTGGCCGACCACCGCGTCGCCGTGCCGGTCCACGGGCGGGCCGAGTCGCTCAACGTGGGCACCGCGGCCACCGTGTGCCTCTACGCGTCGGCGCGCGCACAGCGGCGGACCGGGCGCTGACCCGGTGACCGCTCCGCTGCCGGTCTCCTTCCGCACCCAGGTCGTCGGTGCGGCTCTGCTCGACGACGCGCGCCGCCCCACCGCCTTCCTCGCCGCCCAGCGCGCCTATCCGCCGGCCCTGCGCGGGCTGTGGGAGTTCCCGGGCGGCAAGCAGGAGCCCGGCGAGAGCTGCGAGGAGGCCCTTGTACGCGAGTGCGCCGAGGAGCTCGGCGCCGGCGTGGAGCTGCTGGCTGAGGTGCCCGGACCGCACGCGCAGGGCTGGCCGCTGAAGGACACGGCGGCGATGCGGGTCTGGACCGGCGTGCTGGCCGCGGGATCCCCCGCGCCCGCCGCCGGGGAGGACCACCTCGCCGTGCAGTGGGTCCGGCTCGACGACGACGACGCCGTGCTCGCCCTGCCGTGGATCCCCGCCGACCTCCCGATCGTGCGGGCGCTGCTCGAGCAGCTGCGCGACTGACCCCGGTTGCCGGGGTCGCTCCCGATCTGACCGGCTGACCCCGGTTTCCCCGGCTGACCTCGGGATCCTGGGGTCAGCCGGGCAACCCGTGGTCAGTCACGGGCCGGCGGGTTCCCGTGCCGCGGGACACGGGCGCGGTAGCCCCCGTCGGCCAGGCCGGCCCGGACCTCGAAGGGGTTGTGCAGCGCCGGGTGCCCGCAGCGCAGCACCGACCAACCGGCGGCGGCGAGATACGCCGGCAGGAACGGCAGTCCGAGGCACAGGGCGTACTGGCTGGCGTGGCGCGATTCGTGGGCCAGCAGCCGGGGACGGGCGGCGACGTCGTCGGGCCCGGCGCGGAAGAGGACCACGTTGCCCACGGTGAACGCCCCGGCCCTCGGCAGCCGCGGCCGGTAGCCGAAGCCCAGGAGGAGCCCCTCGGGCCCGCGGACCACGCGCGTGCCGGTGAGCGCGGCGACGAGCAGGCCCAGCGGGGTCGACAGGTTCGCCATGTTCCAGGCCGCCCGCAGACGGACCGCACGACTGCTCCGAGCGCCCATGCGCCCAGACTAGGCCCTTCCGCGCGGTGCCGGACGGGACGGCCGGGCGAGCCGGTGGGCGCGGACCGGCTCCTGGCGGGCGGCCCGATCGTCCGAAGCGCTGCCTCCTGGTCCGCGGACCGTGTGCCATAGACTGGGATCCGCCCGCGATCCGCCCCGATCCGGGCTTTCCCGTGCCACATGACTCACAGGACGTGAGGCAGTGTGCCCGGACGACACCGTCCCCGAGCCGAAGAAGCCAGTGCTGATGTCTGAACTGCCACCCGAGACCGCGCCGAGCGGCGCGGTCGACCCCACCGACGAGGCCGCGGTCACCGCCGCCGTCGAGGCGGCCCTCGCCGCCGTCGAGAACGCCCAGGACCTCGACGAGCTCAAGGAGGTCCGGCTCGCCCACGCGGGGGAGCGGTCCCCGCTGGCGTTGGCCAACCGGCAGATCGGCTCGCTCGACAAGACGCAGAAGGCCGCCGCCGGCAAGCTGATGGGCCAGGCCCGCGGCCGCGTGAACCGGGCGATCGCCGCCCGCACCACGGTGCTCGAGGAGGAGCGCGACGCCCGGATCCTGGTGGAGGAGTCCGTGGACGTCACCGCCGCGGGCCGCCGCCGCCGGCTGGGCGGCCGGCACCCGCTGACCCACCTCATGGAGCGCATCGGCGAGACGTTCGTGGCCATGGGCTGGGAGGTCGCCGACGGGCCCGAGGTCGAGTCCGAGTGGTACAACTTCGACTCCCTGAACTTCAAGCCGGACCACCCCGCCCGGGAGCTGCAGGACACGTTCTTCGTGGACCCGCCCGAGGCGCACCTGGTGCTGCGCACGCACACCTCCCCGGTGCAGATGCGCACGCTGCTGAGCCGCGAGCTGCCCGTCTACGTCGTCGTCCCCGGGCGCACCTACCGCACCGACGAGCTCGACGCCACGCACACCCCCGTCTTCCACCAGGTCGAGGGTCTGGCCGTGGACAAGGGCCTGTCGATGGCCGACCTCAAGGGCACGCTCGAGCACTTCGCCCGGCAGATGTTCGGCCCGGAGGCGAGGATCCGGCTGCGGCCCAACTACTTCCCGTTCACCGAGCCCTCGGCCGAGCTGGACGTGTGGCACCCGAACGCCAAGGGCGGGCCGCAGTGGATCGAGTGGGGCGGGTGCGGCATGGTCCACCCCAACGTGCTGCGCGCCGCCGGCATCGACCCCGAGGTCCACTCGGGCTTCGCGTTCGGCATGGGCATCGAGCGGACCCTGATGTTCCGCAACAACGTCCCGGACATGCGCGACATGGTTGAGGGCGACATCCGCTTCAGCGAGCACTTCGGGATGGAGATCTAAGACATGCGAGTTCCTTTGTCATGGCTGCGCGAGCACGCCCCCGTCCCCGCGGACGCGACCGCCGAGGACGTCCTGGCCACCCTGGTCACGGTCGGCCTCGAGGAGGAGGGCGTCCACCGGCCCACGGACGAGCTCAAGGGCCCCGTCGTCGTGGGCCAGGTGCTCAGCAAGGAGCCGGAGACCCACTCCAACGGCAAGACCGTCAACTGGTGCACCGTGCGCGTGGTCCCCGAGGGCCAGGAGCAGACCCTGACCGGCAAGGGCATCGACCCCTCCGGGGTGCAGGGCGTGATCTGCGGGGCGCACAACTTCGAGGTCGGGGACAAGGTCGTGGTGACCCTGCCCGGCGCCGTGCTGCCCGGGGACTTCCGGATCTCGGCCCGCAAGACCTACGGCCACACCTCCGCGGGCATGATCGCCTCGGTGCGCGAGCTCGGCATCGGCGAGGACCACGACGGCATCCTCGTGCTCTCGACCCTCGGCCTGGACCCGGAGCTCGGCGCGGACGCCCTCGCGCTGCTCGGGCTCCACGACGAGGCCGCCGAGATCAACGTGACCCCGGACCGCGGCTACGCGTTCTCCGTCCGCGGCGTGGCCCGGGAGTACTGCCACGCGATGCACGAGCCCTACACGGACCCGGCCGACGCCGTGGCCGCCCGGGTGCCCGCCCCCACCGCGGACGGGTTCCCCGTCACGGTCGACGACGACGCCCCCATCCACGGCAACCCCGGGTGCACCCGCTTCGTGGCCCGCACGGTGACCGGCATCGACGCGACCGCCCCGACGCCCCCGTGGATGTCGGCCCGGCTGCGCCTGGCCGGGATCCGCTCGATCTCCCTGCCGGTGGACGTCTCCAACTACGTGATGCTCGAGCTCGGCCAGCCGCTGCACTTCTACGACCTCGGCAAGCTCACCGGGGGCATCGTCGTGCGCCGGGCCGCACCGGGGGAGACGCTCACCACCCTGGACGGCAGGCAGCGCGCCCTGGACGCCGAGGACCTGCTCATCACGGACGGCTCCGGGCCGATCGGCATGGCCGGGGTCATGGGCGGGGCCGCCACCGAGGTCTCGGACGGCACCGTCGACGTCCTCGTGGAGGCGGCCCGCTTCGACGAGGTCTCCACCGCCCGCACCACCCGCCGGCACCGGCTGCCCTCGGAGGCGTCCAAGCGCTTCGAGCGCGGCGTCGACCCGCAGATCGCCCCGGTGGCCGCCCAGCGCGCCGTCGAGCTGCTCGTGGAGCTGGCCGGCGGCACCGCCGGGCCCGGGGGGACGGACGTGGACACGACCACCGCCCCGGAGCCCATCGAGCTGCCCTGGGACCACGCGAGCCGGCGGGTGGGCGTGGACTACACCGCCGAGCAGGTCGTCTCGGTCCTCACCGAGGTCGGCGCGCAGATCACCACCACCGACGACGGCTGGCGCGTCGTGCCGCCCACGTGGCGCCCCGACCTCGTCGCCAAGGAGGACCTGGTCGAGGAGATCGCCCGCCTCGTCGGCTACGACACCATCCCGTCACGGCTGCCCGTGGCCCCGCCCGGGCGCGGACTGACCGCGGAGCAGCTGGCCCGCCGGCGCGTCGCGGACGCGCTCGCGGCCGCGGGGCTGACCGAGGTGCTCGCCTACCCCTTCGTCTCGCAGGCCGACAACGAGCTGTGGGGCACCCCGGAGCCCGGTGCCCCGGTGCTCTCCGTCAAGCTGGCCAACCCGATCAGCGAGGCGCAGGGGATGCTGCGGGTCTCCCTGCTCCCGGGCCTGCTCGACGTGCTGCGGCGCAACACCTCCCGCGGCTTCCGCGACCTGGCGCTGTACGAGGTGGGGCGCGTGTTCCGGCCCGTGCAGCAGCTGGTCACCCGGACCCTGCCGCCGCTCGGCGCGCACCCGGGCCAGGAGGTGCTCGACGAGCTGGAGGCCGGTATCCCGGTCCAGCCGCGCCACCTCGCGGCGGTGTTCGCCGGCCAGGACGTGGCCGGGAGCCCCTGGGTCTCCCCGCGGCCCGTCGACTGGCAGGACGCCCTGGACGCCGCCCGGCTGGCCGCCGAGGTCCTGGGCGTGGAGCTGACCGTGCGGCAGGGCACGCACCAGGCCTTCCACCCGGGCCGCACGGCCGTGCTCAGCGCCCCGGACGGGACCCCGCTGGGCTACGCGGGCGAGCTGCACCCGAAGCTGGTGGCCGCCCAGGACCTGCCCGCGCGGACCGTGGCGATGGAGCTGAACCTCAGCTCGCTCATCGGCGCCGAGGTCGACGTCGTGCAGGCGCGTCCCATCTCCGGCTACCCGGCCGCCACGCAGGACGTGGCGCTCGTCGTCGAGGAGTCCGTCCCGGCCGCCGAGCTGCGAGCCGCCCTGGAGGAGGGCGCGGGGGAGCTGCTCGAGGACGTCCGCGTCTTCGACGTCTACCGGGGCACCGGCATCGAGGAGGGCCGGAAGTCGGTCGCCTTCGCGCTGCGCTTCCGCGCCCCGGACCGCACGCTGACCGCGGACGAGGCCTCCGCCGCCCGCGAGGCGGCCGTCGCGGTGGCCGCCGAGCGCCACGGCGCCGTGCTCCGCGGCTGACCGGCCCCGCCCCGCACGGCCCGCTCCCGCACCGGGGGCGGGCTGTGCTCCGTGCGGGGAGCGCGCGGTAACAAAAGCGAACGGCATCGGGGGCGGGTCCGGAACTTCGGTACTGTGGCCCCGGGTTCCCGACCGCCGCCCGGCGACGCGGTCGCCCCCCTTCCCCGACCCCCGTTCCAGGAGTTCAGCATGACCGAGGAGACCACCGACCGCCAGGAGGCGTTCTTCGCCTTCGACGACGAGGGCGACGACGAGCAGGACACCGGGCGCGCCCGCCGGTCGATCGCCTGGAGGCCGACCGCGGTGGGCCTGCTCGGCCTCGTCCTCGGCCTGGTCCTGGCCGTGAGCGCCGCCCTCACCTGGGACGACTCCCGGAAGCTGGCCGGCTACGCGGACCGTTCCTGGGTGATCAGCGGCGAGTACCAGGACATGACCAACGACCTGCAGACCAAGACGTACAACCCCATCTACCGCGGTGCGCTCCCCGCCGACGAGGCCGTCGCCGCGCAGCCCTTCGACTCGGGCCTCGCGGACCCGCGCGTCCCGGAGGCGGGGGAGGAGATCGTCTTCCGCGGGACGCAGACCGGGGCCCGTGAGGGCGACTTCCACCAGGAGGCCGACGCCCTGCTCGCCGTCGAGGACGGCACCCTCCAGGTGGTCGAGACCGACCGGGCCGGCGAGTTCGGCGACGGCATCACCGCCGGCACGATCACGGGCAAGCGGGTCGGGGCCGCCCTGCTGCTGCTCGCGGGCCTCGGCGTCGCCGCGGGCGGGGTCTGGTACGCCCGCCGGCTCTACCGCGACGGGCGCTGAGCCGCCGCCCGGGGCGACAGGGGCCCCCGCCGGACGCATCGTCCGGCGGGGGCCCCTGTCGTTGCGGACGCCGCTCAGGGCAGGGCGGGCAGCTCCGGGCGGAGCAGCCACGCGTCCAGGAGCCCGTCGAGCTCCGCCCAGCGGTGCTGGGGCGCCCACGAGCGCAGGTGCTCGCGGAAGGCCGCGGTGCTCACCCACCCGTTCCGGTGGGCCGAGACCCAGCCGCGGAGCATGGCCCGGAAGGCGTCGTCGCCCAGGGCCTCCCGCAGGGCCTGCACGGTGAGGGCCCCGCGGACGTAGACGACGTCGTCGAAGAGGCGCACCTGCCCGGGGTCGCCGATGACGAGGTCCTGGCGCATCCTGGACAGCGTCCGGTGGGCCTTCTCCGCGTGCCAGCGGGCCGGTCTGCCGCCGGAGGCCTCGGACCAGATCCACTCGGAGTAGGACGCGAACCCCTCGTTGAGCCAGATGTCCTGCCAGGAGGCGAGCACGAGGCTGTTGCCGAACCACTGGTGGGCCAGCTCGTGCGCCACGAGCCGCTGCTCCTCCCACTCCGTGCCGAGCTGGTTCTTGCCGAACACCGAGCAGGCGAAGCACTCGAACGGGTCGTCGAGCGACTCGTCCACGACCACCACCGTGTAGCTCGGGAAGGGGTAGGGGCCGAACCACTCCGAGAACACCTCGAGCATCCGGCCCTGGTCGGCGAAGGTCTTCTCCGCCTTCTTGCGCCGCTTCTTGGAGCACACCAGGTGCTGCGGGACGCGGGAGCCCGTGAGCTCGCTGCGCCCGTACGGCCCGATCTGCACGGTCGCCAGGTACGGCGGCAGCGGCACCCGGGACGTGTAGACCCAGTGGCGCTCGCCGTCGCGCTCCACCACCGAGTCCAGCTCGCCGTGGACCACCACCTCGTAGTCGGCGTCGGCGTGCACGCTCACCCGGTAGGTCGCGCGGTGGGAGGGGTGGTCCACGCAGGGGAACCACGTGGAGGAGCCGGTGGGCTGCCCGGCGACGAGCACGCCGTCGTCGAGCTCGCCCCAGCCGATCTCGCCCCAGGGCCCGTCCAGCGACTCGGGGTAGCCCTCGTAGGCCACGGTCAGCACGAAGGACTCCCCGGCGGCCACGGTGCGCGGCAGGGTGAGCACGAGGCGGCTGCCGCGGTGGTGCACCCCGACCTTGCGGGGGCCGAGCAGGCCGCCGAGGCCGCCGCCGCCGAACCGGGCGTCGGTCACGGCGAGCTCCGTGAGGTCCAGCTCGATCCGGTCCGTGTCCCGCAGGGCGCGGCAGGTCAGGGTGGCCCGCGCCTCGAGGCCGTTGTCCTCGACGTCGTAGTCGAGGTCCAGGTCGTAGTGCTCCACGGTGGCCGCGCAGCACCCGACGAACGGGGTGTAGGGGTCGGGGGCGCCGTCGGCCCCGAGGTAGCGGTGCATCGGTGCCGCGCTCACGGGACGAGCAGCAACTTGCCCTGGGCGGCCCGGGACTGGAGCACCTCGTGCGCCTGCCGCGCCTGCGCGAGCGGGAGGGTCTGCGCGACCCGCACGGTCAGCGACCCGTCGAGCACCGCGTCGAAGAGCTCGCCCGCGCGCCAGTTGCGCTCCTTCTCGTCGAGCAGGTAGTCGTCGAGCTTGGGCCGGGTGACGTAGAGGGAGCCGTGCCGGTTGAGCTGCTGCAGGTCGAACGGGGGCACCTGGCCGGAGGAGCCGCCGAAGAGCACGAGCACCCCGCGCCGGCGCAGCGCCCGGAGCGACTCCTCGAAGGTGTCCTTGCCCACGGAGTCGTAGACCACGTCCGCGCCGCGGCCGCCGGTGAGCTCCCGGACGCGCTCGGCGAAGCCCTCGTAGCCCACGAGCGCGAGGTCGGCGCCCAGCGCGCGCGCCGTCTCCGCCTTGTCCTCCGAGCCCACCAGGGCGACGACCGTGGCCCCGAGCGACTTCAGCAGCTGCACCACGAGACCGCCGACCCCGCCCGCGCCGGCGGTGATCACGGCGACGTCGCCCTCCTGCACCGGGTAGGCGGAGCGGACCAGGTAGTGGGCCGTGAGGCCCTGCAGGGGCAGGGCCGCCGCGACCTCGTCGGCGACACCGGTGGGCACGCGCAGCGCCTTGTCGGCGTCGACGAGGAAGGCGTCCGCGTAGGTACGGATCGCCTGGGACGTGGTGATCCGGTCGCCCAGGGCGAAGTGCTCCACCTCGGAGCCGACCGCCGTGACCACGCCCATCCCCTCGGAGCCCGGCGTGAAGGGGTGCTCCACCGGGTAGACGCCCTCGCGCTGGTAGACCTCGATGAAGTTCACCCCCGCGGCGCGGGTCTCGACGAGCAGCTGGTGCGGGCCGGGCTCGAGGTCCGGGCGCTCGCCGAGGGACAGCACCTCGGGGCCTCCGGCCTGCTCGACCATGACGGAACGGACCATGACGGGTACCTCCTGGGCATCGCGGACGTGAACTGCCCTCATCGTAGGCACGGACCGCGGTCCCGCTCTGCCCGCGGCGGCCCTGCGGGAGTAGCGTGTGCACAAGAGGGGGCAGGCAATGCTCCCGTCACCATCGAGGTTTGCGTCCGGGAAGCGTAGATTCGGGGGACAGGGCCGTTCCGGGGGGAAGCAGCGGACGGCCGAACGGGAACGAGTCCCGGGGTGCCGCGCCGCGCTCCCCGGCACCAGGACATCTCCCGTCGGGCCGCGGTTCCACCCCGTTGCGGTGCATAATTATTGAACACTATGCATAACTTTGAGCTAGAGTGGGCCGTATGACGTTCAGCGCAGCAGTGTCAGGGGCATCCGGGTACGCCGGGGGCGAGGTCCTGAGGATCCTCGCCGGCCACCCGCAGATCGAGATCGGGGCCGTGGGGGCCCACTCCAACGCCGGCCAGCGGCTGGGGGAGCTGCAGCCGCACCTGCACTCCCTCGCCGACCGGGTGCTCGTCGACACCACGGTCGAGAACCTGGCCGACCACGACGTCGTCTTCCTGGCCCTCCCGCACGGCGCCTCGGCCGCGATCGCCGCGCAGCTGCCGCCGGAGACCGTGGTGATCGACGCCGGCGCCGACCACCGGCTGGACTCCGCCGAGGAGTGGGACCAGTTCTACGGATCCGCGCACGCCGGGACCTGGCCCTACGGGCTGCCCGAGCTGATCGTCGACACCGAGGGCGGCCGTCAGCGCGAGCAGCTCCGGGGCGCCACGCGCATCGCGGTGCCGGGCTGCTACCCGACCAGTGTCCTGCTCGCGCTGGGCCCCGGCTTCGCGGCCGGGCTCCTGGAGCCCGAGGACGTCGTGGTCGTCGCGGCCTCGGGCACGTCGGGCGCGGGCCGGGCCGTCAAGCCGCACCTGCTCGGCGCGGAGGTCATGGGCTCGATGTCCCCCTACGGGGTCGGCGGGGCCCACCGGCACACCCCGGAGATCGAGCAGGGCCTGTCCAAGGCCGCGGGCGAGCGCGTGCGGATCTCCTTCACCCCCACGCTGGCGCCCATGCCCCGGGGCATCCTCACGACCGCCACCGCGCGGATCGCCCAGGGCGTGAGCGCGGCCGAGCTGCGGGAGGCCTGGGAAAGCGCCTACGTGACGGAGCAGTTCGTCACGGTCCTGCCCGAGGGGCAGTGGCCGGCGACGAAGTCGGTGGCGGGGTCCAACCACGCCCAGCTCCAGCTCGCCCTCGACCCCCGCGCGGGGCGGGTGGTCGTCACGTGCGTCATCGACAACCTCGTCAAGGGCACCGCCGGCGGTGCCGTCCAGTCCATGAACCTCGCCCTCGGTCTGCCGGAGGACACCGGCCTGAACCTCCAAGGAGTCGCACCGTGAGAACGTATCCGTCCCAGCAGCCCGCCGGCACCCTCCAGGTGGACACCGGCCGCGGGGTGGCCGCCGCCCAGGGCTTCCGCGCCTCCGGCACCACGGCGGGCTTCAAGGAGTCCGGCGGGCCGGACCTCGCCCTCGTCGTCAACGACGGACCGCAGCACCACGTCGGGGCTGTCTACACGACCAACCGGATCTCGGCCGCGCCGGTGCAGTGGTCCAAGGCCGCCACCGCCGACGGCCGGGCCGCCGCCGTGGTCCTCAACTCCGGCGGGGCCAACGCCTGCACCGGGCCGCAGGGCTTCCAGGCCTCCCACCGGACCGCGGAGCTCGTGGGCGAGGCGCTGGGCGTCGGAGCCGGCGACGTCGTGGTGTGCTCCACCGGGCTCATCGGCCTCCAGCTGCCCATGGACGTCATGGAGCGCGGCCTGCCCGCGGTCGTCGGGGCCCTGGGCCACGACGACGAGGCCGGGGCCGCCGCCGCCCGGGCCATCATGACCACCGACTCCGTCTCCAAGCAGGCCGCCTACGTCCGCGACGGCTGGACGGTCGGCGGCATGGCCAAGGGCGCGGGCATGCTCGCCCCCGGCCTGGCCACGATGCTCGTGGTGCTCACGACCGACGCCGAGCTCTCCTCGGACGCCCTGCAGTGGGCCCTCGAGGACGCCGTCAAGGTCACGTTCAACCGCACCGACTCCGACGGCTGCATGTCCACCAACGACACCGTGGTCCTCCTGGGCTCGGGCGCCTCCGGGGTCACCCCGGACGAGTTCGAGTTCAGCCAGGCCGTGACGGCGGTGTGCCACTCGCTGGCCCAGCAGCTGATCACGGACGCCGAGGGCGCCTCCCACGACATCGCGATCACCACGGTCAACGCGGTGACCGAGAAGCAGGCGGAGGACGTGAGCCGCGCCGTGGCCCGCTCCAACCTGTTCAAGGCGGCGATCTTCGGCAACGACCCCAACTGGGGCCGCGTCCTGTCCGCCGTGGGCACCACCGACGCCGCGTTCGACCCGGACAAGCTCGACGTCACCATCAACGGGGTGACCGTGTGCCGCAACGGGGCGATCGGCGACCCGCGCGAGGGCGTGGACCTCGCGGCCGACCGGCAGGTGAACGTGCTGATCGACCTCAAGGCCGGTGACGCGGACGCCACGGTGTGGACCAACGACCTCACCCACGACTACGTCGAGGAGAACAGCGCTTACTCCAGCTGACCGGCCCACCGACCACCGCCCCACCGACCGACGGCGCAGGAGAACCATGCCCCACCCCAGTGACCCGACCCGCTACGAGACCGCCCAGCAGAAGGCGGGCACCCTGATGGAGGCCCTGCCCTGGATCCAGCGCTACACCGGGTCCGTGATGGTCTTCAAGTACGGCGGCAACGCCATGGTGTCCGAGTCCCTGCGGGAGGCCTTCGCGCAGGACATGGTCTTCCTGCGCCACGCCGGCATCCGGCCGGTGGTCGTGCACGGCGGCGGCCCCCAGATCAACCGCATGCTGGAGCGGCTGGGCATCGAGTCGGAGTTCCGCGGCGGTCTGCGCGTGACGTCCCGGGAGGCCGTGGACGCGATCCGGATGGTGCTGACCGGGCAGGTCCAGCGCGAGCTCGTCTCGCTGCTCAACGACACGGGCCCGTACGCGGTGGGCCTGTCCGGGGAGGACGCCGAGCTGTTCCGGGCGGTGCGCCGGGGCACGGTCGTGGACGGCGTCGAGGTGGACCTCGGCCACGTGGGCGAGGTCGTCGGCGTCAACGCCGAGCCCATCACCCAGCTGCTCGACGCCGGGCGCATCCCGGTGATCTCCTCCGTGGCCCCCGAGGTCGACGAGCGCGGCCGGCCCACCGGGGAGATCCTCAACGTCAACGCCGACACCGCCGCGGCCGCCGTCGCCGTGGCCCTGCGCGCTGAGCAGTTCGTGGCGCTCACCGACGTCGAGGGCCTCTACGCGAACTGGCCCGACAAGGACTCGCTCATCGCCTCGCTCACCGTCTCGGAGCTGCGCGCCATGCTCCCCGGCCTGCAGGCCGGGATGATCCCCAAGATGGAGGCGGCCCTGCGGGCCGTGGAGGGCGGGGCGCGCCGGGCGTCCATCGTGGACGGGCGCAGCCCGCACACGTGCCTGCTCGAGATCTTCACCGACACCGGCATCGGAACCCAGCTCGTCCCCGACCACGGAGCATCGTCATGACCGCCACCCAGCACGCCACCTCCCGCTACTCCGCGCAGACCGCCCTGCTCGGCGAGTACTCCGACTCCCTGCTCGGCGTCTTCGGCAGCCCGTCGCTGGTGCTCACCCACGGCCGGGGCGCCGTGGTCACCGACGCCGACGGCCGGGACTACCTGGACCTGCTGGCGGGCATCGCCGTCAACGCCCTCGGCCACGCCCACCCCCGCTGGGTCGAGATCGTCTCCCGCCAGCTGGCCACGCTCGGGCACGTCTCCAACTTCTTCACCTCGCCCCAGCAGATCGCCCTCGCCGGGAAGCTGCTGTCCCTGGCCGGGGCGCCCACCGGGTCCCACGTCTTCTTCGCGAACTCCGGGGCCGAGGCCAACGAGGCCGCGTTCAAGCTCGCCCGCCGGCACGGCCACGAGCACCCCGGCCCGGACGGCAGGCCCCGCACCACGGTCCTCGCCCTCGAGTCGGCCTTCCACGGGCGGACCATGGGCGCGCTCGCCCTGACCGCCAAGGAGGCCTACCGGGCGCCCTTCGAGCCCCTGCCCGGGGGGGTCCGGCACATCCCCGCGACGGTCGAGGCGCTCGAGGAGCACCTGGACGGGACGGTCGCCGCGCTCGTCGTGGAGCCCGTCCAGGGGGAGGCCGGGGTGCGGGAGCTGCCCGAGGGGTTTCTGCGGCGGGCCCGGGAGCTCACCCGGGAGCACGGCGCGCTGCTCGTCGTCGACGAGGTGCAGACCGGCGTGGGCCGCACCGGCCGGTGGTTCGCCTCCGCCGCGGAGCTCTCCGGGAACGACCTGCCGGACGCGATCACCCTGGCCAAGGGCCTCGGCGGCGGCTTCCCGATCGGTGCGATGCTCACGGTGGGGGCCGAGGTCTCCGCCCTGCTGGGCGCCGGCCAGCACGGCACCACGTTCGGCGGCAACCCGCCGGCCACCGCGGCGGGCCTCGCCACGGTCACGGTCATCGAGGAGGACGGGCTGCTGGAGCGCGCCCGCACGGTCGGCGCCGTGCTCGGCGACGGGCTGCGGGCGGTGCCCGGGATCGCCGAGGTGCGCCAGTGCGGGCTGCTCATCGGCGCCGACCTGGTCGTCCCGGACGGGGCCGGCGCCCCGTTCGGGCCCGCCGTGGTCGCCGCCGCCCGGGAGGCCGGGTTCATCGTCAACGCCACGGGCCCGGCGACCCTGCGCCTGGCCCCGCCCCTGGTCCTCACCGAGGAGCAGGCCCGCACCTTCCTCGAGGCCCTGCCCGAGATCCTGTCCACCGCCGGCGCCGCCGTCACGGCCCCCGCCGGGGCACCGGCCGACCCCGCTCCGGCCGCCGTCCCACCGAAAGAAGCATGAAGCCCTCCATGACCCCCCGCCACTTCCTCGTCGACACGGACCTCACCCAGCAGGAGCAGGCCGAGGTGCTCGAGCTCGCCCTCGCCCTCAAGGCCGACCGCTGGGCCCACCGCCCGTACGCCGGTCCGCAGACCGTCGCCGTCATCTTCGACAAGACCTCGACCCGCACCCGGGCCTCCTTCTCCGCGGGCATCGCCGACCTCGGCGGCAACCCCCTGGTGATCAATCCGGGGGAGTCGCAGCTCGGCAAGGAGAGCGTGGCCGACACGGCGCGGGTGTTCTCCCGCATGGTCTCCACGATCGTGTGGCGCACCTACGCCCAGGCCGGTCTCGAGGAGATGGCCGCGGTCTCGGACGTGCCCGTGGTCAACGGGCTCTCCGACGACTACCACCCCTGCCAGATCCTCGCGGACCTGCTCACGGTCCGGGAGCACCGGGGCGACCCCGCCGGCCTGACCTTCGCCTACCTCGGGGACGCTGCCAACAACATGGCCCACTCCTACCTGCTCGGCGGGGCCACCGCGGGCATGCACGTGCGCGTGGCCGGACCGGAGGGCTACCTGCCGGACCCGGAGGTCGTGCGGGCCGCCGAGGAGCGGGCGGCGCAGACCGGCGGGTCCGTGCGGGTGACCACCGACCCCGCCGAGGCGCTCGCCGGCGCGGACGTGGTGTGCACCGACACCTGGGTGTCCATGGGCCAGGAGGCGGAGACCGAGGCCCGGGCCCGGATCTTCACGCCGTACTGCGTGGACGCCGCGGCCATGGCCCGTGCCGATCCCGGGGCGATCTTCCTGCACTGCCTGCCCGCGTTCCGCGGCTCCGAGGTCGCGGCCGAGGTCATCGACGGCCCGCAGTCGGTCGTGTGGGACGAGGCCGAGAACCGGCTGCACGCGCAAAAGGCGCTGCTGGTGTGGCTGATGGCCCGGTCCGGGCACTACGACCTGGCCGCCGGCACCTCCGGCGTGCCGGCATGAGCATCCCCGCGACCAAGACCGCCCGGCAGGCCCGGATCGTCGCGCTGGTGACGGGCGGGGCGGTCCACTCGCAGGCCGAGCTGGCGGCCCTGCTGGCCCGGGACGGGGTGCAGGTCACGCAGGCCACGCTCTCCCGGGACCTGGTCGAGCTCGGGGCCGTCCGCGTCCGGGACGGGTCCGGCGCCCTCGTCTACGCGGTCCCGCAGGCCGGGGCCGACCGCTCGCCCGCCTCCGGGGTCACCCAGGAGGTGCTCGACGCGCGCCTGGCCGCCCTGTGCCGGGAGCTGCTCGTCACGGCGGAGGCCAGCGCCAACCTCGTGGTGCTGCGCACCCCGCCCGGCGCCGCACAGTACTTCGCCTCCGCCATCGACACCTCCGTGCTCCCGGCGGTGCTCGGCACCATCGCCGGCGACGACACGATCATGGTCGTCTGCCGGGAGCCGGACGGCGGCGAGGCCGTGGCCCACCGCTTCCTGGAGCTCGCCGACTGATCCTCGGTGCGCGTGCGCGGCCCCTGCCTGCGGTCCGCTGCCGCGCTACCGGGCCGGGTACTCCTCGAGCACCGCGAGGAGGTCGGTGCGCTCGAAGACGCGGGCGAAGTCGGCCGCGGAGTGGGCACCGGCCGTCTGCGAGGCGCCGGCCTCGAGCAGGGCGCGTACGACGGCCTCGTTGCCCCGGAAGACGGCGCTCATCAGCGCCGTCTGGCCGTTGTCGTTGACCCGGTCCGGATCGGCACCGGCCCCGAGCAGGGCGGCGACGGTGTCCTCCTGCTGGTGGTACGCGGCGAGGATCAGCAGGGTGTCGCCCTTCCCGTTGGTGAGGTTGACGGGGACACCGGCCTGCACGGCCGGCAGCAGCTCCTCGGTGCGGCCCTCCCGGGCCATGTCGAACAGGGAGACCACGTAGGCCATCTCCTCCTCGGTCAGCTGCGGTGCGGGCTGGTCCTGGGGCTGCTGCGGGTTCTCGGTCACGGTCTGTCCTTCGTGCTCGGCGGGTGGGTCCTGCCAGGCAGTTTATCGAGGTCCGCGGCGCGGGCAGGAATCCCCGATACCCGAGTCTTGACGTTGCAGTAACCGACTGGCACGCTCGTGTGACACGGCTCACGCCGTGCTCGTTCCTCGTGCCGGTGCCCGTGCACCGGGGATCCGGAGTCCCCATGACCAACCTCGCCACCCTCCTCACCGACTCGGCCGCGGCGGCCCCCGGCGCACGGGCCGTCCTGCTCGACGACAAGGTCCTGACCTACGGGGCCCTCGACGACCTCTCCGCCCGCGTCGCCTCGATGCTCTCCTCCAGCGGCATCCGGCCCGGGGACCGCGTGGCGATGATCCTGCCCAACGTGCCGCACATGCCGATCGCCTACTACGGGATCCTGCGCACGGGCGGCGTCGTCGTGCCGCTCAACCCCCTGCTCAGCCCCCGGGAGCTGGCCTACCACTTCCAGGACGCCGAGGTCTCGCTCGTGCTCGTGTGGGAGGCCATGGCCGAGGCCACCCGGACCGCGATCGCGGACCTGGACCGGGAGGTCCCCGTGGTCGAGGTCACCGCCGCCGGGACGCTGCAGAGCCTCGGCCAGGTGCCGCCGCTGCCGGAGCTCGTCGACCGGGCCGACGACGAGGCCGCCGTGCTGCTCTACACCTCCGGGACCACGGGGCGGCCGAAGGGCGCGGTGCTGACCCACCACAACCTGCGGGCCAACGCGGAGCTGTCCGCGAGACTCTTCGACACGAAGCCCGGGGACGTCATGTTCGGCGGGCTGCCCTTCTTCCACGTCTTCGGCCAGACCGTGGCGCTCAACAGCGTCATCGGGGCCGGGGCCACCGTCACGCTGCTGCCGCGCTTCGACCCGGCGAAGGCCCTGGAGATCCTCGTCCGCGACGAGGTGACGATCTTCGCCGGGGTGCCGAGCATGCACATCGCGCTCCTGCACGCCGCCGGCGAGGGACCCGTCGAGGTGCCGCACCTGCGGGCCGGCGTGTCCGGCGGCTCGCCCCTGCCGGTGGAGATCCTCGAGCGCTTCGAGAAGGTCTTCGGGGCCCCGATCTACGAGGGCTACGGCCTCTCGGAGACGTCCCCGGTCGTGTGCTTCAACCAGGAGGAGGACGGCCGGAGGCCGGGCTCCATCGGCACCGTGGTGCGCGGGGCGCAGCTGCGGGTCGTCGACGACCAGGACGAGGACGTCCCCGTGGGGGAGATCGGCGAGCTCGTGGTGGCGGGGGAGTACGTGATGGCCGGCTACTGGCGCAATCCCGAGGCCACCGAGGCGGCGGTCCGCGACGGCTGGTTCCACACCGGCGACCTCGCCCGGGTGGACGAGGACGGCTTCTACTACATCGTGGACCGGAAGAAGGACATGGTGCTGCGCGGCGGCTACAACGTGTACCCCCGGGAGGTCGAGGAGGTCATCTACCAGTTCCCCGGCATCGCGGAGGCCGCCGTGGTGGGAGTGCCCGACGAGGCGATGGGCGAGGAGGTCGCGGCGGTCGTCGCCTTCCACGACGTCCCGGAGGCCGAGACGGACGCGAAGCTCGACGAGCTCGACGCCTTCGTGCGCGAGCGCGTGGCCAAGTACAAGCACCCGCGCTACTACAAGGTGGTCGACGAGCTGCCCAAGGGGCCCACCGGCAAGATCCTCAAGCGGACGCTGGACCTCGAGGGCGCCGGGCGCCGCGCCTGACCCGGGCACGCGGAAGGGGCCGGCCGCGATCCGCGGCCGGCCCCTTCCGTCGTCCCTGCCGGCACGCCGCCGGCCCGGTCCCCGGGGCCCCGCGCGGGGCCCCGGGGGCGGGGATCAGTTGGACATCATCGCGGGGCTCGCCTGCTGGGGCTCCCGCTCCACGACCACGTGCTCGTTGGGCACGCAGTGGGTCATGGTCAGGCCCTCGACGTCGCGCGGGCCGTTGTTGCCGAGGTTGGCCACGCGCTGCAGCTCCTCCTCGGACAGGCGCTGCGTGGGCAGCGGGGCCAGGTCCTTGACGTCCTCGAGGGAGACGCCGACGCCGTCACCCACACGCTGGCCCAGCTCGTCCTCGACCATGTAGAAGTGCCAGACCATCCGCTCCTGGATCGGGCGGTCGCACTGCGAGAGGGCGCCGACCAGGTTGGCGATCAGCTCCTCCTTCTCCCAGTCCTCCTGGAGCTGGAAGCGCTCGCCGGCCTGCTTGTAGTCGTTGGTCCGCTCGATCCGCGCCTGGGTGAGGCGGCCGTTGATCTCGGGGCCGACCGACGAGTGGAAGCCCTCGTCCTTCGGGGTCTCCTGCACGCCGCCGGTGATGGACGGCTCGTAGTTCACGTGCGGGTTCTGGCCCGGGGCGTGGTCCACGTGGTAGGCCATCTGACCGTCGCGCTGGTTGGTGGCGACCTTGGCCTTCGGCGCGTTGACCGGCAGCTGCAGGTAGTTCGGGCCCACGCGGTAGCGCTGGGTGTCCGAGTACGAGAAGGTGCGGCCCACGAGCATCTTGTCGTCGGAGAAGTCGAGGCCGTCCACCAGCACGCCGGTGCCGAAGGCGATCTGCTCGTTCTCCGCGAAGAAGTTCTCCGGGTTGCGGTTGAGCACCATGCGCCCGACCGGCTTCGGCGGGAACAGCTCCTCCGGCCACACCTTGGTGTCGTCCAGCGGGTCGAAGTCCAGCTCGGGGTGGTCGTGGTCCTCCATGACCTGCACCTGCAGCTCCCACTCGGGGTAGTCGCCGGCCTCGATCGCGTCGTAGAGGTCCTTGGTGTGCGAGCCCAGCGTCTGGGCCTGGATGTTCGCCGCGTCCTCGGAGGTCAGCGACTTCACACCCTGCTTCGGGATCCAGTGGTACTTCACGAGCACGGACTCACCGGCCGTGTTGACCCACTTGTAGGTGTTCACGCCGAAGCCCTGCTGGTGGCGGTAGTCCGCCGGGATCCCGCGCGGGGAGAACAGGATCGTGATCATGTGCATCGCCTCGGGCGACTGGCTCCAGAAGTCGAAGGCGCGGTTGGCGACCCCGGCCTCGAAGTTCACGGGGTCCGGCTTCTGGGAGTGGATGAAGTCCGGGAACTTGATCGCGTCACGGATGAAGAAGATGCCGAGGTTGTTGCCGACGAGGTCCCAGTTGCCGTCCTCGGTGTAGAACTTCACGGCGAAGCCGCGCGGGTCGCGGGCGACCTCGGAGGAGTCGCGGCCGCCGGCCACGGTGGAGAAGCGCAGGGCGACGTCGGTGCGCTTGCCGGGCTCCTGGAAGAGCTTGGCGCGGGTGTACTTGGCGATGGGCTCGTCGCCGTACTGGCCGTAGGCCTCGAAGTAGCCGAACGCGGTGGTGCCGCGGGCGTGGACCACGCGCTCGGGGATGCGCTCGCGGTCGAAGTGGCTCATCTTCTCGAGGAACGCGTAGTTCTCGAGGGTCGCGGGGCCGCGGGAGCCGATGGTGCGGGTGTTCTGGTTGTCGTAGACCGGGTGGCCCTGGCGCGTGGTCAGGGTCTGGTCGGGAACGTTCGTCATGGGGTTCCTCTCGGGGTAGGGACCGGATGTTCGGGCGGACCGGGGCGCGCGCGCCCCTGCCTGCCAGGGTGTGCTCATCGGTGAGGACGACACCTGTCGACCAGTATGTCGGATGCGCGGGGCTATTGCTAGTGATTCATAATTGCGGAGTGGTGCGCCGTGTCGGTGCAGGTGGGGGCGTGTCCAGGCGCTTCAGGGCTCCCGGTCGGCCGCGCTCGGGAAGTGCGGCGGGGGCAGTGGAGTCGATCCGCCGGTTATGCATAAATACAAGTTGACGTGTATAGTCATGCACAGAAGGCGGGGCCACGCCGTGGCGCCCGGACCACCGACGAAGGAGAGAACCGTGACCGAGCGCGTTGTGCTGGCCTACTCCGGAGGCCTCGACACCTCCGTGGCCATCGGCTGGATCGGCGAGGCGACGGGGGCCGAGGTCATCGCCGTGGCCGTCGACGTCGGACAGGGCGGCGAGGACCTCGAGACCATCCGCCGGCGCGCCCTGGACTGCGGGGCCGTCGAGGCCTACGTGGCCGACGCCCGCGACGAGTTCGCCGCGGAGTACTGCATGCCCGCGCTGCAGGCCAACGCCCTGTACATGGACGCCTACCCCGTGGTCTCGGCGCTGTCCCGGCCCGTGATCGTCAAGCACCTCGTGGCCGCGGCCCAGCGCTTCGGCGCCTCGACCGTCGCCCACGGCTGCACCGGCAAGGGCAACGACCAGGTCCGCTTCGAGGTCGGCATCCAGACGCTGGGTCCGGAGCTCAAGTGCATCGCCCCGGTGCGCGACCTCGCCCTGACCCGGGACAAGGCGATCGGCTACGCCGAGAAGCACAACCTGCCGATCGCGACCACGAAGAAGAACCCCTTCTCGATCGACCAGAACGTGTGGGGCCGCGCCGTCGAGACCGGGTTCCTCGAGGACATCTGGAACGCCCCCACCAAGGACGTCTACGACTACACGGACGACCCCACCTTCCCGCCCCCCGCGGACGAGGTCGTGATCAGCTTCAAGGGTGGGATCCCCGTGGCCATCGACGGCCGGCCCGTCACCCCGCTGCAGGCCATCCAGGAGATGAACCGCCGCGCCGGCGCCCAGGGCGTGGGCCGGATCGACATCGTCGAGGACCGGCTCGTGGGCATCAAGTCCCGCGAGGTCTACGAGGCCCCCGGCGCCATGGCCCTCATCGCGGCGCACCGGGAGCTCGAGAACGTCACGATCGAGCGCGAGCAGGCCCGCTTCAAGCGCACGGCCACCCAGCGCTGGACCGAGCTGGTCTACGACGGCCAGTGGTTCTCCCCGCTGAAGAACTCCCTGGACGCCTTCATCCAGGACACCCAGAAGCACGTCGACGGCGACATCCGGATGACCCTGCACGGCGGCCAGGCCACGGTCACCGGACGCCGCTCCAACACCGCGCTGTACGACTTCAACCTGGCCACCTACGACGAGGGCGACGCGTTCGACCAGTCCCAGGCCCGCGGGTTCATCGAGCTGTTCGGCATGTCCTCGAAGGTCGCGGCGTCCCGCGACCAGCGCCTCGCGGCCGAGAGCCGGTAGGCCGAGGGCGAGCACACCCGCAGCACGTAGGCTCGTCCCAGCAGGAACGGGCACGACGACGGAGGGCCCCATCCCGGCGGTGGGGCCCTCCGCGCACGCCGGCAACCGCAGGGCCGGCCACCGCACGGCCGGCAACCGATCGAGGAGAGACATGGCGCAGCACGACAAGCACGGGACCAACGAGGGGGCGCTCTGGGGCGGGCGCTTCGCCGGCGGCCCGGCGGACGCCCTCGCGGCCCTCAGCCGGTCGACCGACTTCGACTGGCGCCTGGCGCCCTACGACATCGCCGGCTCCCGCGCCCACGCCCGGGTGCTGCACACGGCGGGCCTGCTCAGCGGCGACGAGCTCGAGGGCATGATCTCGGCCCTCGACCGGCTCGAGGCCGACGTGCGCTCCGGGGCCTACGCCCCCGCCCCCTCGGACGAGGACGTGCACGGCTCCCTGGAGAAGGGCCTGATCGAGCGGGCCGGGCCCGAACTCGGCGGCAAGCTGCGCGCGGGGCGCTCCCGCAACGACCAGATCGCGACCCTCGGGCGGATGTACCTGCGCGACCACGCAGCCATCATCGCCCGCAACGTGCTCGACGTCGTGCAGGCCCTGCTCGACCAGGCCCGGGCACACCCCGAGGCCCCCATGCCGGGGCGCACCCACCTCCAGCACGCCCAGCCGGTCCTGCTGTCCCACCACCTGCTGGCCCACGCCTGGGCGATGCTGCGCGACGTCCAGCGCCTCGTCGACTGGGACGCCCGCGCCGCGGTGTCCCCCTACGGCTCCGGGGCGCTCGCCGGGTCGTCCCTGGGCCTGGACCCCTCCGCCGTCGCCGCGGAGCTGGGCTTCGACTCCGCCGTGCACAACTCCATCGACGGCACGGCCTCGCGCGACGTCTACGCCGAGTTCTCCTGGGTCACCGCGATGATCGCGGTGGACATGTCCCGGATCTCCGAGGAGATCACCACGTGGGCCACCAAGGAGTTCTCCTTCGTCACGCTCGACGACGCCTTCTCCACGGGGTCGTCGATCATGCCGCAGAAGAAGAACCCGGACATCGCCGAGCTCGCCCGCGGCAAGGCCGGGCGGCTCATCGGCGACCTCACCGGACTGCTCGCCACGCTCAAGGGCCTGCCGCTGGCCTACAACCGGGACCTGCAGGAGGACAAGGAGCCGGTCTTCGACGCGATCGACCAGCTCGAGGTGCTGCTCCCGGCCGTCGCCGGGATGATCGGCACGCTCGACTTCAACACGCAGCGCATGGCCGAGCTGGCCCCGCAGGGCTTCGCCCTGGCCACGGACGTCGCCGAGTGGCTCGTGCGCCAGGGGGTGCCCTTCCGGGACGCCCACGAGATCGCGGGGGACGCCGTGCGGGTCTGCGAGCAGCGCGGGATCGAGCTGTGGGACCTCACCGACGCCGAGTTCGCACAGATCTCCGCGCACCTGGACCCGGACGTCCGCGAGGTGCTCACGGTCGAGGGCTCGCTGGCCTCCCGCAGCGCCCAGGGCGGCACGGCCCCGTCCGCCGTGGCGGCCCAGATCGAGGAGCTCGAGCGGCAGGTGGCCGAGGTCGCCGGGTTCTCGCGGCGCTCCCCGATCGTCGAGGGGTGAGCCCCGGCGTGCCCGTGGACGAGGCGGAGCTGCTCGCGCTGCTGTCGCGGCCGGCGCCCGAGGTGGCGCCGCGCCTGCTCGGTGGGTTGTTCGGGCACCGCAGCGAGGAGGGCGGCGTGGTCCTGCGGATCACGGAGGTCGAGGCCTACGGCGGGCCGGCGGGCTCCGACCTCCCGGACCCCGGCGCGCACACCTGGGGCGGGCGGACCGCGCGCAACGCCTCGATGTTCGGCCCGCCCGGTCACGTCTACGTGTACTTCACCTACGGGATGCACCACGCGGTCAACGTCGTCTGCCGGCCGGAGGGCACGGCGGGCGGGTGCCTCGTCCGTGCCGGTGAGGTCGTCGAGGGCGTCGAGCTGGCCCGGGCGCGCCGGGCACGGGGCCGGACCGGCCCCGTGCCCGACGCCGCACTGGCCCGCGGCCCCGGCAACCTCGCCAAGGCGCTGGGCATCGACCTGCGCCACGACGGCGCCGTGCTCGCGGCCGGGGACAGCTCGGCCGCCCCGGGCTTCTTCCTCGTCCCGGCACCGGAACCGGCGCCCGCCGCCTCCGGCCCGCGCACCGGGGTGTCCGGACCGGGAGGGACGGCCGAGTTCCCGTGGCGGTGGTGGATCGCCGGCGACTCCTCCGTCTCCCCGTACCGCCCCGCGGTCCGCCGCCGCCGCTGACGCCCACCGCGGCACGGGACGGATAGCATGAGGTGCGTGAGCGAATCCGTCGAGCAGATGATCGAGCGCCTGTGCGTGAAGATCCCCGACTACCCGGAGCCCGGCGTCCTCTTCCGGGACCTGACGCCCCTGTTCGCGGACGGAGCCGGCCTCCGGCGGACCACCGACGCCCTGGTCGACGCCTTCCGCGGCCAGTTCGACTACGTGGCCGGCATCGAGGCGCGCGGCTTCCTCATGGCCGGCGCCGTGGCCTACGCCGCGGGCGTGGGCCTGATCCCGGTGCGCAAGGCGGGGAAGCTGCCGCGCGAGACCTTCCGCGAGGAGTACGTCCTGGAGTACGGCTCGGCGGTGCTGGAGATCCACACCGACGACGTCCCCCGCGGCGCACGGGTGCTCGTGCTCGACGACATCCTGGCGACCGGCGGCACGCTCGGGGCCACCGCCCAGCTGCTGCACCGCGCCGGACTGCACGTGGCCGGCTTCGGGCTGATCATGGAGCTCACCGACCTGCGGGGCCGGGCCCGGCTCGGCGGCCACCGCGTCCGCGCCCTGTACCGCGTCTGACCGGCCCCGTCGTCGCCCGCGTTGCTCCTGTTACGCGGCGCTCGGTCGCGCGACCGGAGGATCGTCGTGCGTACCGGTAGACTCGTTGGTCTGTTCGATCCGGAACGAGGTGTCCACCCATGGCAGAGACCGTCGCCACGATGGCGGCCGAGCAACTTGCTGTCGAGCGCGCGTACGTCGCGAAGCTCTACGACCGGCTCGACGAGCTGCGGGCCGAGAAGACCGCGGAGCTCGCAGCCGTGCACCGCAGCGAGTCGGCCGGCAACCACCAGAACCGCGCGGAGCGCGACGCGTTCGCGTCCCACTACGAGGACCGCCTCGCCCAGCTGGAGGCCGTGGACCACCGTCTGGTCTTCGGCCGGCTGGACACGCACGAGGGCGACCGGCGCTACGTCGGCCGCATCGGCCTGGCCACCGAGGACCACCAGCGGCTGATGGTGGACTGGCGCGCCCGGGAGGCCGCCGCGTTCTACCAGGCCACCGCGCAGAACCACATGGGCGTCCGCCGGCGCCGGCACCTGATCCTGGAGGGCCGTGAGGTCGCCGCCCTCGAGGACGACGTCCTCGATCCGGAGATGCTCGACGACGAGGGCGTGCTCCACGGGGAGGGCGCCCTGCTCGCGGCGCTGAACCAGAAGCGCACCGGGCGGATGTCCGACATCGTCGCGACGATCCAGGCCGAGCAGGACAAGATCATCCGCGCCCCGCTGCCGGGTGTGCGGGTGGTGCAGGGCGGACCCGGCACCGGCAAGACGGCCGTGGCGCTGCACCGGGCCGCGTTCCTGCTCTACGAGCACCGGGAGCGGCTGCGCAAGGCCGGTGTGCTGATCGTGGGCCCGTCGTCGTCGTTCCTCTGGTACATCGAGCGGGTGCTGCCCGCGCTGGGGGAGACCGGCGTGGTCATGTCCTCCCTCTCGGAGCTCTTCCCCGGCGTCTCCGCCGCGCCGGAGCGGGATCCGCTGACCGCGCGGCTGAAGTCGGGTCTCGACATGGTCGAGGTCGTCGCCCGTGCCGTGCGCGACCGGCAGAAGGTCCCGGTGCAGGCGCAGGTCCTGCGCGTGGACACCCACCGCGTGACGCTGACCCCGCGGATGGTCAAACGCGCCCGGGACAAGGCCCGCGCCACCGGCAAGCCGCACAACGAGGCGCGCAACACCTTCGTGAAGATCGTGCTGCGCGAGCTCACCGAGCAGCTCGGCGAGCACCTGAACACCACGAGCGGCAACGTCATGGACCGCTCCTACCTCGCCGAGGACATCCGGCAGGCCCGGGACGTGCGGATCGCCCTGAACCTCGCGTGGATGCCGCTGTCCCCCCAGACGCTGGTCGACCAGCTCTTCAGCAAGCGGCACTACCTCGAGTCCGCCGCCCCGCACCTGGACCCCGCGCAGGTCGACGCGCTCCTGCGCCCGGCCGGTGCCCCGTTCACGGTCGCGGACGTGCCGCTGCTCGACGAGGCCGCCGAGCTGCTGGGCGACTTCCACGCGGCCGGGGTGCGCCGGCGGGCCGAGTCGGAGCGCGAGCAGCGCAAGGCCACGGACAACGCCGAGCACGCGCTGCAGAACATGCACCAGAGCCTCGAGGACGTCGGGGCGGACGGCATCGTGACCGCGGCCCAGCTCACGGACTTCAACGCGGTGACCCAGCACCGCATGACCGCGGCCGAGGCGGCCACCGCCGACCGCACGTGGGCCTACGGGCACGTGGTGGTGGACGAGGCCCAGGAGCTCTCGCCCATGCAGTGGCGGGTGCTGATGCGCCGGTGCCCCATGAAGTCCTTCACCGTGGTCGGGGACATCGCCCAGGCGGGCTCGGCCACGGCCGCGCACAGCTGGCGCGACGCCCTCGAGCCGTTCGTGGGGGAGCGCTTCGTCCTGGACGAGCTCACCGTCAACTACCGCACCCCCGCGGCGATCGCGGAGGCCGCCGTCGACGTCGCCCGCGCCGCCGGCCTGGAGATCTCCGCGCCGCGGGCCGTCCGGGACGGCGAGCCCCCGATCGTCACCCGGGTCGGCGCGGCGGACGCGGCCGGTGCCGTCCTCGACCAGGTCCGGACCGAGCTCGAGCTCGTCAACGGCGGGCTGGTGGCCGTGATCGTGCCCGAGGACCGGGTGCGGGAGCTCGGCACCGCGCTGGCCCGGGAGCTGCCCGGACTGGTCGGCGCCGGGGTGCGCCGCCTCGACCGGCAGGTCGTGGTGCTCTCCGCCTGGGACGCCAAGGGCCTGGAGTTCGACTCGGTCGTGGTGCTGGAGCCGCAGGCGCTGCTGAAGGAGGTCGGCGGCGGGGTGGGCAACCTCTACGTGGCCATGACCCGCCCCACCCAGCGTCTGCGCGTCGTGGCCTCCGGCGAGCTGCCGGCCGGCCTCGACCGCTTCTGATCCCGGCCCCGGGCCGGGGCGCGGACGGGACGCCCGTCCGCGCCCTGGTACCTTGGAATCCGTGTCGAACGCTATTGATCTGAACTCCCAGCACAACGACCCGGCCTTCGCCAACATCTGGCAGGAGCTGCGGTGGCGAGGGCTGGTGCACGTGTCGACCGACGAGGCGGCGCTCGAGGCGTCGTTGTCGGAGGGGGAGCTCACCTACTACTGCGGGTTCGACCCCACCGCCGCGTCCCTGCACCTGGGCCACCTGGTGCAGCTGCTGCTCATGCGCCGGCTCCAGCTGGCCGGGCACCACCCGATCGGCCTGGTGGGAGGGTCCACCGGCCTGATCGGCGACCCCCGGCAGAGCTCCGAGCGGATCCTGAACTCCAAGGAGACCGTGGCGCAGTGGGTGGAGCTGCTGCGCGGGCAGGTCGAGCGGTTCCTGTCCTTCGAGGGCGAGAACCGGGCCGTGATGGTCAACAACCTGGACTGGACCTCCCAGCTGTCGGCGATCGACTTCCTGCGCGACATCGGCAAGCACTTCCGGGTGGGCACGATGATCAAGAAGGAGATCGTCGCCAAGCGCCTGCACTCGGACGAGGGCATCTCCTACACGGAGTTCAGCTACCAGATCCTGCAGGGCCTGGACTACCTGAACCTCTACCGTGACCACGGCTGCACCCTGCAGACCGGCGGCTCCGACCAGTGGGGCAACCTCACCTCGGGCACGGAGCTGATCCGCAAGGTCGAGGGCACGGCCGTGCACGCCATCGGCACTCCGCTGATCACCAACTCGGACGGCACGAAGTTCGGCAAGTCCGAGGGCAACGCCGTGTGGCTGGACCCGGAGCTCACCTCCCCGTACGCCTTCTACCAGTTCTGGCTCAACACCGCCGACGCCGACGTGGTGGACCGGCTGAAGGTGTTCACCTTCAAGTCCCGCGAGGAGATCGAGGAGCTCGCCCGGCGCACCGAGGAGGAGCCCTACAGGCGCGAGGCCCAGAAGGTGCTCGCGTGGGAGGTCAACTCCATGGTCCACGGCGTCGAGGCCACCGAGAAGGCGATCGCGGCCTCGGCCGCCGTCTTCGGCCGCGGCGAGCTGGCGGACCTGGACGCCGGGACGCTGGAGTCCGTGGCGCGGGAGCTGCCCGGTGCCAGTGTCGGGGCCGGCCGGCTGCAGGTGGCGGACCTGCTCGTGGCCACCGGGCTGTCCGAGTCGAAGTCCGCCGCGCGGCGCACCCTCAAGGAGGGCGGGGCCTACGTCAACAACCAGAAGGTCCTCGGCGAGGACGCCGAGCTGGCTCCGGACCAGCTCCTGCACGGGCGGTGGGCGCTGCTGCGCCGGGGCAAGAAGAACCTGGCAGCAGTCACCGTCGAGGCCTGAGCCCCGACCCGCCGGGGGCCCGCGCCCCGTCCCGGGCCGCGTTTGCGGGCCCCCGGACGGAGGTGTAATGTTCATCGAGTCGTCGCGCGGGGCCGAGAGGCCGGCGGACGAAACCACCGCAAAGAGCAGCTCGGCCCCGTGCCGGGCCAAGTTCATGCGGGATCGACCGTTCCGGTCGGTCCGGACCGGGGCGATGTCCAGTTGACACGCCGGGAACGGACTGCGTAGGATGGTCGAGCTGCCTGAGGCCGGGAACGAAGTTCCGAGGACGAGGGTGGGAAAGAATTTCACGAGTTTCGGGGCCTTGGGTGGTTCTGGTTCTTGGTCTGTTGTTTGAGAACTCAATAGTGTGCCATGTTTGTTGATACCAAATGTTTTGTTTGGTTGATGGGAT
>NZ_JAVHZE010000029.1:0-16249 GCF_040981185.1 Kocuria sabuli | reverse complement strand
CCCCGGCCTGCATCCGCTCCCAAAACACCTGGAGCAGATCCGGCCTGATCAAGATCGAGTACCCACCCACAACACCACCCCCAACGCTCAGTGTTGCAACCACCGCAAGAACCCGGGGTTCCTCTCGCGGGCTTTGTGCCAGGGCATCGACGGAACCGATGGTAGGGCATAGTTTCGAGGGCATGGGGGAGAGAGTGCGTCGGTCGGTGTTTGCCACCCGCGACCGGGCCGAGGGCCTGGCTGTGCTGGAGCAGGTCTATGCCGTCCGGGGGTCGCGCCGGGGGGTGGATGGGGACTTCTCGATGCGCGTGTCCACGGCCGGGGTGGGGGCGGTGGGTCTGGAACGGGTGTGTTGGCAGGGGGCCCCGGCGGGTGGGGTGGGGGAGCACCCTGGGGTGCTGCGGGTCGGGCAGGTGCTGGCAGGGACGGTTGATGTGTCCAGTGGCCGGGACGCTGTGGTGTGCCAGGGCCCGTTCTTGTTGCCCCAGGGCCCCTACCTCAGCCGGTGGGAGGGGCTGGACATTCTGACAGCGTCCTTGGACGCTGCGGTGGTCCAAGGCCAGGCCCGGGCCTTGCTGGGATCCGAGACGTTGCGCCTGGAGTTCACCGGGGCGATACCGGTGAGTCCGGCCCTGGGCCGGTACTAGTCGGCCGGACTCACCCATCTGGGCCGGACCTTGCAGTCCGGTGACGAGGTGATGAGCAACCCGTTGCTGCGAGCAGAGATGACTCGGTCTCTGGTCACCGCCTTGCTGCACACCTTCCCGAACTCGTTCCTGGAGCGCCTCCGGGCCCCCGCCCCAGCACCCTGGACCGGTTCCGGGGGTGTGCGGCGGGCGGTGGCGTTCATCGATGCCCACCTGAGCGAGCCGATCGGTCTGGCTGAGATCGCCGCCGCCGCCCGGATGAGTCCCCGGGGGCTGCAAGCGGCGTTCCGGCGTGAGAAGGAGACCACGCCGCTGGGGTATCTGCGCGCGGGACGGTTGGAGGCCGCTCACGCCGATCTGGTGGCCGCTGATCCCGCGACGGGGGTGAGCGTGGCGGTGATCGCCGCCCGCTGGGGCTTCGCCCATCCCGGGCGCTTCGCCGCCGCCTACCGCGACCGCTATGGGCAGGCGCCTTCGGTCACTTTGCACACCTGAGTGCGTCGGACCGCTGGCGCAGCCGGGAACGCAGGGGGGTGGTGGAGTGCGGTCGTGCTCAGTCGTCGGTGGGGAGGTGGCGTTGCAGCCACAGGATCAGCCACAGCTTCAAGCGGGTGTCGTCCCAGTCGGGGGGGCATTGATGATTAGTGCTTCGGGTCCGTAGCGGTAGACCGAGGTGATGCCGTCGCGGTCGGTGAGCTCGGCGATACACCTCCGAGCTGCTCCACCGCGAGAACTCCGAAGGCGCAGAATGAACACCCCCTTCCACAGATGCGGTATCCCGCTCTCCGGAAATAGTGCCAGGTAGACCGTGGACAGCACAGCCAAAAGCGGCTCCGTCCCCTTTGCTTTACATATGGCGGGTTTACGGACATCCAGTGACGGTAGCCGTGCGTCGGCCCTGGGGCGCTGACGCCCACACCCATCTCTGCAGGGCCGGCGGAACATGTGCATCGCGCTTCTCCTGATTGATCTGCCGGGGTGATCGGTCCCCCGAGTCGGCCTTGGGGCGGGGGCTGATGTTGCTCAGGGAACCGTCCGGTGCGGCTCGGACGCGAAGATTACCGGGCGGGCCGAATGTTTTCCGCCCGCCCGCTGTCGCCACCAAGTGGCCGGGGGAGGGCCGTAGGATGCGGTCATGTCGATGGTGAGGCGTTCTCGTTCCCTGTCAGCCGCGGTGATCGGTGTGGCCGTGGCCCTGGTCGCGGCCGGTTGCGGCGGTGCCGCCGATGTCGGGGAGGGGGCCGGTCCGTTGCGGGTCAGTGCGATCCCCGACGTGGACCCCTCCGACCTGGCCGAGCGGGAGGAAGCGATGGCGGCGTACCTGGCCGAGGAGCTCGACGTGGAGGTGGAGTACGTCCCGGTCAGTGACTACGCGGCTTCGGTGAGCCTGTTCGGCACTGGTGATCTGGATCTGGTCTTCTACGGGGGCTTGACCGGGGTGCAGGCGAGGTTGCGCACTGAGGGGGCGAGTGTGCTGGCCCAGCGGGACATCGACGAACGCTTCCGCAGCGTCTTCATCGCCCACCGTGATGCCGGACTGGAGCCGATCGACGACGTCGCCGGCCTGTCGGAGCTGGCAGGGACCCGGTTCACCTTCGGCAGCGAGTCCTCCACCTCGGGCCGGCTGATGCCGGCCTACTTCCTCGACCAGGCCGGGATCGACCCGGCGGCCGACTTCGCCGGGGAGCCCGGGTTCTCGGGCTCGCACGATCTGACGATCGATCTGGTGGAGGCCGGCAGTTATGAGGTGGGGGCGCTGAACCAGCAGGTCTGGCAGGCGCGCACCGCGGCCGGGTCGGTGGACACCGACACGGTGCAGGAGATCTTCATGACCCCGGAGTACGCCGACTACCACTGGGTCGGTGCCCCCGGTTTGGACGAACGCTTCGGGGCGGGGTTCACTGACGGGCTGCGGCAGGCGTTGCTGGACCTGGACGGCTCGGACGCTGAGGAGACTGCGCTGCTGGAAAAGTACGGGGCGGAGGCGATCATCCCGGCCGAGCCTGCCGACTACGACCGGATCGAAGAGATCGCCCGCACCCTCAACCTGATCCGATGAACCGTGCGTGAGCCGTGACGCCACGGTGGGAGGCCAGCCGGGACGACGCTGATGCCGCCCTGCGGTTGCAGGGCGTGAGCGTGGCCTACGGGAACCGTCTGGCCCTGGACGGGATCAACTTGTCCGTGCGCCGGGGGGAGCGGGTGGCTCTGGTCGGGCCCAGCGGGGCGGGCAAGTCCACCCTGCTCGGACTCGCCAACGGCACCGTGACCCCCATCGGGGGCCGTGTCGAGGTCCTCGGCGTCGACCCGACGGCGGCCTCTCCCGGTGCCCTGCGGGCGCTGCGGGGCAGGATCGGTGCGGTGCATCAGCAGCTGAACCTGATCGGGCCGCTGCAAGTGGTGCACAACGTCAACGCCGGGCGGCTCGGGACCTGGAGCCGGTTGCGGGCCCTGCGTTCGCTGGTCCGTCCGCTCCACGTCGAGGAAGCGCGGGCCGCGCTGGAGCGGGTGGGCATTGCCGCGTACCTGCACGCGCGCACCGACCGGCTCTCAGGGGGTGAGCAGCAGCGGGTCGCCCTGGCCCGGGTCTTGGTCCAGGACCCGGACCTGGTGCTGGCCGACGAACCGGTGGCCAGTCTGGATCCGGCCCGGGCCGAGGAGGTGATGAGCCTGCTCTGCGGGGTGATGGACGGGCAGGCCGGTGAACGGCGCACCCTGGTGGTGAGTCTGCACGACTTCGACCTGGCCGTGCGCCACTGCGACCGGATCGTGGGCCTGCGCCAGGGCCGGGTGGTCCTCGACGTCGCCGTCGAGGAGGTCGGCGAGGGCACCGGCGAACGGATCTACGACCTGACCCCGGATCCATGAGACCCAGTGGCGTGGCCGCGCTGACCCGGCTGGAGGCGCCCGGCGGTACCGGGCATCCCACCGGCCGGTGGCGGCTGCCCGGCGGCGGGCGGGGGTGGGCCGGCCTGTGGGTGCTGGCGATGGTGTGGTCGGTGGGCGGCTGGCTGACCGCCGAGGGCCCGGTCCTCAACGTTTCGGGCTGGCCGCTGGTCGCCGAGTTCTTCTCCGCCGCGCTGTCCCCGGAGCTGTCGGTCCAGTTCCTGGTCAGGGCCGGGAGGGCGACGCTGATCACGCTCTCGTTCGCGGTGCTGGGCACCCTGCTCGCGGTCCTCGTGGGGCTTGTGGTCGGGGTGCTGATCTCGGAGACCTGGTGGGGCACCACCGGCCCGGGGACCCGGACCCGCCCGGCGGCGCGCCGGGTCGGCTGGCTGCTCACCCGGCTCGGGCTGGCGGTGCCGCGGGGCATCCACGAGGCCGTCTGGGCGCTGTTGCTGCTCAGCGTGCTGGGACGGCACCCGCTGGTGGGGGTGCTGGCGATCGCGATCCCGTTCGGGGCCATCACGGCCAAGGTCTACGCGGAGATCATCGACGAGTCGGCCCGCGGACCCTACGAGGCGCTGCGCGCGAGCGGGTCCCGGCGCGGACCGGCGCTGCTGTACGCGGTGCTGCCGATCGCGTGGCCGGAGCTGGTGTCCTACGCCTTCTACCGGTTCGAGTGCGCGGTCCGCTCCGCGGTCATCCTCGGCATGGTGGGTGCCGGGGGCTTGGGCTTCGAACTGGTCCTGAGCTTCTCCGGGTCCCGGCACGCCGAGGTGTGGACGCTGATCTACACCATCGTCGCGGTCGGAGCCGTGGCCGACCGGTGGGGCGCCGGCCTCCGGCGCACCACCGGGGCCCTCCGTCCCGGTGTCTCCGCGGCGGTGGCCCTCGGGGCGGTGGTCGCGGCCCTGGTGCACCTGGGCCCGGATCTGTCCCGGGTGCTCTCCTCCCGGACCGTTGAGCTGTTCACCGGCCTGATGGCAGAGATGGTGCCGCCGAGGCTGCCCGAGGGCGGGTGGGCCCGCCTGCTGGCCGAAGCGTTGGTCACGCTGCAGATGTCCCTGGTGGCCGGCACGATCGCCGCCCTGGCAGCGGTGGCCGTGGCCTTCGTGGCCGCCCGCGGCGGGACCACCCCGGGCCGCCGCGCCGCCGGGGCGGCGGCGCGCTGGGTGCTGCTGGTGACCCGGTCGCTGCCACCCCCGGTCTGGGCGCTGCTGTTCCTGTTCCTGTTCCTGCCCGGCCCGCTGCCGGGGGCACTGGCTTTGGGCGTGTACAACTTCGGTATCCTGGGCCGACTCTGCGCCGAGGTCGTGGAGAACCTCGACCGCCGCTCCCACGACCACCTCATAGCCACCGGGGCGCCACCGGTGAGCGCGTTCGGGTACGCCATCATCCCCCAGGCCAGTGGACGCTTCCTCGCCTACGGGCTGTACCGCTGGGAAGTCGCCATGCGCGAGACAGTCGTCGTCGGCATCGTCGGAGCCGGAGGACTCGGACGGCTGCTGGAAGACCAGCGGGTCGCCTTCGACCTCGGGGCCATGGCCGGCACCGTCCTGGCGCTGATCGTGCTCTCCGCCCTCGTCGACATAATCAGCACCGCAATCCGCAACACCCTGCGCTGACCCAGCAAGCCAGAACCCGGACCACCGGGCCCTCGTAGGCACCCAGCAGTACGACATCCCAGGACTGCCCCGGCGCGGGCCGAGATCAGACCGCTGGACGGACCGGGACGTGCCGAAGGGGTTACCTGATGCTTCATGCGGTCTTGGCTGCCGTCGTTCGGAACCGTTACGCGGAGAGGCAACGTCAATGATGGCAGAGTTCACGTCACCTCTCCATGCATCAGTCCCGCTCCACTCCTGCTGATGGGAAAATGCGTTATCTGGATTTACGGTGATCGCAGGTCATAGGGACTGTCGGCGCTTCAGGGGAAGTCCACGAGGCTTGTCACGACATCGCACCGGGTAAGGATCGTCGCCGGCGAGAAGTTCCTCGATCGTTGCTGAGGGGCCCATCCGTCCAAGACGCTGGCCAGGACAGCCTCCGGATCAGGGGCTTGCCCACCCAATGGAGCGAACAGCACGTTGTCGCCGTCCTGGTCCATGGGACCGTCCTCAGGCTCCGGAGATCGATTGCGGTCCTTGCACACAGATTGCGTGCACCGCAATCATTGCCCGAGAATGTCCACGTCATAAGGGGAATGGACCCGCTGAGCGCAGACTATCTCCACCTCATGCACGACACCTTGCGCTGCGGTGCGAAAGCGGAATCGGCCCAGGTGAGAAGCACATTGGGGGAGCTTCAACGCCGTTACCCGGAACCTCACGATGTGCAGAAGCCGCGAATAGAGTCGTTGTCGCTTTACATATGGCCAGATACCGGACACCTCCTGAGCTTGCTGTTCAGCCCTCGGTATCGCTGGACGTGCCCGATGCGGGTTGGGTCCTCGCCCGAGGGCGACCATCAAGCGTTACACCACCATCCGGGTTTCAACCTGACGAGCACGTAGCGCAGCTGCGCTTGATCCGCTCATGGCTGCTGCGTTCCCGCAGCGCGCCGCACGATATCGCCGAGCTGTACCCATGCCTGCTCCGTCGGGTCGATGAGCGCGTACGAGGTAGGCCAGAAACCACTGTCCTCATCGAGGGTCGCCTGCGTGCTCACCCCGAACGTCGAGTAGCGTTCCTTGTCCATCTGCCCACTGCGGAAGAAGACCACGACCTTCCCGTTCCTGGCATAGCCGGGCTGACCGTAGTACAGCTTCGGGGAGAGATCTGGCGCGACGGTCGTCACGATCGCGTGGACACGCTGGGCTATCTCCCGGTCGCCGTCGGGCATTTGCTCGATCTTCGCAAGCAGATCTGCCTCTTCAGCGGCAGCCTTCTGCGCGCTTTTCGAGCGCTTGGCTTCTACCTTCAGCTCCGCAGCACGCTCCTTCATGGCGGCTCGCTCCTGGGCGGAAAATCCTCGTGTGGCGTCGTTCTCCCCGGTCATTTCACTCCTCCATGCTCTAAGGGTCAGGTGCTGCCCACGCTATCTGCGGTGCGATCTCATGTGACCTCCGTCAGACGAACGCACATTTCACCCGCGGGGAGTGCGGTGAGCGTTCCCTAGAAGCGGCGTCCGGTGCGGTGGAAGTACACGGCGTCGACGACGACGAGGGCTGCGCCGAGGAAGGCCAATAGACATCCGAGCAGGAATACTCCGGCCGGCACAAAGGGGAACCCGGTGGGGTGTTGGAGCCGGGATATCTCGATGAGCGCGAACATGGCCAGGGCGATGCCGACGCTGGCCCCGGTGAGAGCGAGAGCAAAACGGCGGAAGGACCCGTCGAGGCCAGCGTGCCATGGTCTCGCGGCAGCTATCTGATCACTCGGGTACCTGGACGAGCCTTGCCCTTGCCTTTGTGCCCCGAAGAAGACAACAGCGCCCATGAGTAGAACCACGCTGGGGCCGGTAAAAGACGTTGCTTGGTTGTAGACACTCACAGCGACGGCGCCCAGTGCGCCGACGATTAGCAACCCTGCGTAGACGAGGGCGGCAACTCTCACCGGATCCACGGACTGTCGCACGCGAAGCAAAGCTGGGTCTGACGCATCGTGGGACTCCTTGCGGTTGAGCGAGCTGGGCAATCCCTTGAGGCGAGGGCTTACTGACAGACCTATCACCGCCCGGCACCGCCCACCATCTACAAAGTCGTGGTCCTACGGCAATCACGGCGGAGCCACGGCGGGAGGGCCACACCTCGGGCGTTGCGATTGGAGTTGCCGTGAGATGTAGCTTGCCCGCGTCTGCAGCGTTGGTGATCGCAAGGACCGTAGGGGAGTCAGTTGATGGGTGCGATCGCCAGCCACAGTTCCGCGTGATCTGGGCGTCCGTCCTGATCGAAGACGGTGGCCAGTAGCTCGGGCTCTGCCAGCGGCTGGTAGGGGTTGGCCGGGAACCAATTGCCGTAGGCTCTCGCCCACAGGTGCTGGATCTCTACGGTGTCCATGCTCTGTGAGCGCAGCACCAGCCACCGGTGAGCAGGGACCTCCCGGGTCTCGTACCCGCTGCCGGCTTTCGGGGGGTGGTCGGCGGCCGCCGCGAACCAGAACTCGAAGGTGCTACCGTCGGCCCGGTCCTCCGCGAAGTCCGTGCTCACGGCCAGCACGCCACGAGGGCTCCTCGAGGAGAGAGCACTGATGTCCTTGAGCACGTTAAGACCTAGCTCTTCGCGGAATTGCTCCATCGCCGGGTTCGGGCCGTGGTGGACCAGCGGCATCCTGCGCCGTCGCCCTAGAAGCGTGAATGCTGTTTCGTCCTGGAGTCGGTAGTCCATCGGGTGTGTTCCTTCTACTGAGAGGGAGAAACGCAGCGGAGGCTGGGACCGCAGTACGGCACCCGATCGGCGTGCTTGGACGGGACCCACCCCGTGCACGGCACGGAAGGCCCTGCTGAAGGCGTCAGCCGAGGCATAACCGAAGCGCACGGCGATGTCCTGCAGCGGTTCCTCACCGGCGAGCACGGGCGAAGCAGCGATCGTCATGCGCCGTCGCCGGATGTACTCCGAGACGGGCATGCCCGCCAGAACCGAGAACATCCGCCGGAAGTGGTACTGCGAGGTCAGGGTGATCCGTGCCAGGGAGGCGACATCGATCTCACCGGCGCCCCGGTGCGCGGCGCCCTCGGTGAGCTGCTGCTCGATGTGGGCCATCGCCCTGTTCCACGGTTCCATGGTCGACCTCTCCTGCATTTGTGGTGACAAGTCCACGCTAGGCCGCCCGCGGATGAGAGGGCCCGATGATCCGTGCCCTTCCTGGTCGGGTGCTTTCGGTCGATACCGCGGTGCGAGTCCCGTGGTGGCTCGTGTGTTGGAGACTGCGGAAAGTCCGATTGACCACTGAATCCACGGCACTGCAGTAAGGGTTCCTATGCGGGCGCCGACCGGACCCTTGGTTCAGGTGCCCTGATGGCGCTGTCCGTGTCTAACTTCTCGTCGCTGCCGGGTGTTCCGGTGGCGGTCTCGACTAGCGTGGGCGGTCACTGACACCTCAGGGGTGGAGGAGGAGCGCGATGTCGACCAAGCTGACCGTCGTCACCGGTGGCGGCCGCGGTATTGGGGCGGCGATCAGCCGCCGCCTGGTCGCGGCCGGCCACGACCAGGTGATCACCTACCGGCGGGACCGCGCCGCCGCCGAGAACGTCGCCGACCAAGTGCGCCGCAGCGGCCGCCGTGCCCTGACCGTGCCGGTCGAGATGACCGATCCGGGCTCGGTCGCTGAGCCATTCGACCGGGTCGCCTCGTTCGGGGCCCTGACGGGGTTGGTCAACAACGCCGGGGCCGCCACGGCGGTGGGCCCGCTGGAAACCAACGACCTCGAGTCGATCCGGCGCGACCTGGAGGTCAACCTCTTCGGGGTCATCGCCTGCACCCAGCAGGCCATCGGCCCGCTCAAGAAGGCCGGTGGCGGTGCCGTCGTCAACATCTCATCGGTCGCCGCGTCGCTGGGCGGGCCCGGGACGTACGTGCACTACGCGGCGGCCAAGGCCGGGGTGGAGGCCTTCACCGTGGGTCTGGCCAAGGAACTGGCCGCAGAGAACATCCGGATCAACGCGGGGGCCCCGGGCACGGTGTGGACGGATTTCCATCGGTACCAGGACCGGCCGGCCAAGGTCGCCGCGACGATCCCGATGGGCCGTGCCGGACGCCCCGAGGAGATCGCCAGGGCGGTGGCCTGGCTGCTCTCCGAAGACGCCTCCTACACCACCGGAACGACCCTGCGGGTCACCGGAGGACTCTGAAGCACCCATGATCGGCGCGGGAACACGGCCAGATTCCGCGCCTCGGCACCGCAGACACTCCCCATCGTCGGGACATGCGACTAACCCACCCAGCGGACTTACACATGGCCGGTTAGCGGCGGACCGGGTTTCGGTAGGGGTTCCGTGTCGTGCATTTGGATCAGCCCCGTGGCACCGTCGATGGTGACCATCTGGCCCTCGGTGAGTCGGGTGGTGGCCTCGGGTACGCAGATGACGGCCGGGATGCCGTACTCGCGGGCCACGGTCGGGCCGTGGGCGATGGGGGAGCCGGTTTCGGTGATGAGTCCGCCGAGGGTCAGGAACAGCGGGGTCCAGCCCGGGTCGGTGGTCGGGGCGACGAGGATGTCACCGGGTCGCAGCCTCGCCTCGGAGGGGTGATGGACGATCCGCACCGGCCCGGTCGCGACCCCGGTGGCCGCGGGCTGTCCGACCAGCACGTCCGGCCCGTACTCGGCCGCGGTGTCATCGGGCAGAGCCATGGGGTTCGTGCCGTCGGAGAGCAGCAGACCCGGGACCTGCCGTCGTCGGGCCTCACGGTGGTGCTCCCGACGCCGGCCGGTCACCACTGGGCGCAGGTCCGCCCCATGTGCGGCGTCGAGGGCTTCGTCCAGGGTCAGGAACATGATGTCTGCGGCCTGGTCCAGCAGGCCGCGCTCGGTGAGTTCGGCTCCTGCGGTGAGAAGTTGCCGGCGCACCTGAGCCAGCGGGGTCAGCCAGAGGAACTTGGGCAGCTCGCGCAGTCCGGCCAGCTCCCGGGCCCGGCGCATCAGGGAACCGGCGAGGCGGGCCCGCACCGGTCGGGTGCGCATGGCGCGCTCGATGAGCTGTGCCAGAGCAGCCTCGGCCTCGACGGCGGCGCGGGCGAACCGGGCGGGCGGGGCCTGGCCCGGGTCGTTGACCTGCAGGTACCCGGTGAGGGCGGCGAACACGGGGGTGGGGTCCTCGGCCCACCGGGGGGAGCCGACGTCGATCTCGGCGTTGCCGCGGTGCCCGTACTCCTCCAGGAAGGCCGTCAGGCCGAACTCGGGCAGCTCACCGCGGGCGTAGCGGGCGGCGAGTTCGTCCGGGGTGGTGCTGATCAGCAGTTCACGGTGCGGGCGGGCGGTCTCAGCGACGGACCAGAGCTTCAGATCCATCTGGGTGGTGACGTTGTGGGGCATACCGCGCAGGGTCGCGTTCAGCTCACCGCGCTGGAGCACACCGTCCAACAGCCAACCGGCCACCCCCTGGGCGATGAGCGCTGCCCACAGCGGCGGTAGGGAGCGCATCATCGGACCGGTCATCGTGGCATCCTGCAGGCCGGCGGCGAATCGGATACGGCTGGCCGTGTTCGCCGGTTCGGTCCAGGTCTGGCTGTGGACCTGCTCGAGTTCGTGGAACGCGCGTTCGCGGGCTGCGGCCGGCCATGCCAAAGCCCGCAGCGCACCGAACAACGAGGCAGGCACGGTGGCCAGCAGCAGCCGCGCGATCGCACCGGTGGAGAACGCGCGCGGACCGGCACCAGCGGGACGGGGCGCGTAGCGGGGATCATCCAGGACGCGTCGCATGCCCTGCGCCACGGCCGGGCCATAGACCTGCACCATCTCGGGAACGTGGGAGTGCAGGCGCGGGCTACGAACGAAGCCGGTGAGATCGATGAACAGCCGGCCGCCGATGTCGAGGAGGAACGCATCGACCACGGCGTCGTCGACATCGATGATCTGCAACCAGCGGCGGGTGGTCTTCCGCAGCACGGACACGCCCATGGGGGTGACCGGGCGCCGTAGGCCCTGCATGTGCCCGATCTCCATGTAGACACGCGGCTCGCCCTGCACCGGGTCGGTCCCGGGCGGGAGCGGGAAGAGAGTGGTGATGGCCCGGGACTGCAGCAGCCACAACGTACCCTCCGCGTCGTAGGCGAACTCGATGTCCTGCGGGCCGCCGAGAGCGCGCTGCACCCGCTGCCCTGTCTGCTGGAGTTCGCGCAGCTGATCGGGGGAGAGACAGCCGTGCCCCTGGTCCCCGGGGAGCCGGCCGTACCCGGGCACCACGTAGTGGTCGGTGTCCATGGTGCCGTCCACGACGCCGGTGCCCAACCCCGGGACCGCGTCGATGACGGTCTCTGTGCGGGTACCGGTCAGCGGGTTGGCCGTGAACATCACCCCGGCGGCACTCGGGGTGATCATGCGCTGCACGATCACGGCCATCGCCAGGTCGCCGGTCTCCACACCCTGCCCGGCCCGGTAGGCGACGGCGCGTTCGCTGTCCAGAGAGCTCCAGCACTGCCGGATCGCCCCGAGCAGGGCGTCCTCGCCCTCCACGTCGAGGACGGTGTCCTGCTGGCCGGCGAAGCTGGCGCCCGGCAGGTCCTCGGCCGTCGCGCTGGAACGCACAGCAACAGGGCCACCACCGAGGTGTTCATAGGCCGCCAGGACATCCCGCTCCGGGATGGCGCCCGAGCGGTAGGCCGCGGTGGTCAGGCAGAACCCGTCCGGCACCCGTTCACCCGCAGCGATAAGGGCCCTCAGACCGGAGACTTTGCCCCCGACAAGCCCGAGCGTCTCCGGAGTGATGTAAGAAAGATCGATCAAATCCATGGGATGCCTCTCTGGCTCCCCCAGGGCCGACGGGAGGTGTAGAACGAGCAGGGCCATGGCGCCCGATGCCCCGTTCATAGCCGATAATCCAACCCGACCGCCGGCAGGTCAACATCCTCGTGCCCTGATGCGCCAGCATTTCCGCGTGGCGCTGCTGATGGTGGTGACCAAGGAGGTCCCGGAGAAGTCCGTCGGAGTGGGCTCCCCGGCACGAGTGGTGCCCTCCGTGAGCGACTGAACCGCACCAGCCCCGATCCCCCCACCGGGACGACTGACAGCTGATCAACACCGACTGGCTCCACCACGGAGCCCCGGACAGGATCACCGGAATCCGCCGGGCCAGCCGGTGGCATATCAACTCGATGATGCAAATACGGTTCCCCGGCGGGGGGTCCTAGGGCGGGCCACGCCGGGTTGTCGCTGAGGTACCTGGGGCAGCATCGTCTTGCGGTTCGTCGGGGCGGTGGAACCGATCCTAGGAGAAAAGAGTAGTGCTGACAGGGTGGTTTCCCTTTACTGGATACGGTCGAGAACGAGGACTGTGCTTGGCCGCTGGCGCTCCAGGCCCGGTGGATGGCCTCGGTGTTGGTAAGGTCACTCGTCAGTCAGCGGAGTGACCAAAGGGGGTGGATCGTGCGTAACGACTTGAAGACTTTGCGGCAGGCCCGGGATCTGTCGCAGGGCCAGGTGGCCATTGCTGTGGGGGTTTCGCGGCAGACGATCTACTCGGTGGAGAACAATCGGTGTGATCCGTCCTTGTCGGTGGCCTTCGCTCTGGCCCGGTTGTTCGACCGTCCCGTCAAGGAGGTCTTCCATGACCCTGGTGCTCTACCGGTGGTGGGCAGGGCCGGCTGAGAGCCCGCACCTTGCCGCGGGGCCGCATTGGCGGCCCCGCTCTTGGGCACCACGTCCCCGGTCCTGAAGTCCTGCTTCGGGGATTCCTCTGCGCGCTAATGATGCTGGTGCAGCCGATGGGATGAGGAGCCACGGCAGGGAGGAGGAGCCACGGCAGGGAGAAGGACCGTGGTGTCCGAGAGCTCGGCGCAGCAGCCGGGCCTGCCGGCGACCCACCACAGCATCGTCCACCGCACCCACCCGGGGTCGAGGAGGCTGTGCAGAAATGCTGCCGCACCGCGGGGTCACGACATCCGGAGGCGACGGTGTCGCCAGCGGCGGCGGTGTCCGCTGGTGCGGGGCGGGGATCCCCATAAGTGTGGGTAGATCACGAGATTGCATGCGTTCACCATGAGGAACCTGATGGATCTGGGGGATCAGATGTTTGGTGATGCGTGCGCAAGCCGGTCGAGTGGCACCGGTGCGGACCAGCGGTTGTCGGTACGGGTCTTGGGGTCGTTGGAAATGCGCCGAGGGGAGCACGTGCTGACAGCCAAGGAGCTGGGCGGGCCGCGTCAGCGTCAGGTCCTGGAGATCCTGCTGCTGCGCCCAGGGACCCCGGTGTCCAAGCACCGGTTGCTGGAGCTGCTGTGGGGGGATTCGGCCCCGGCCGGTGCGATGGGGACCCTGGAGAGCTATGTCAGTGTCCTGCGCCGCCACCTCCAGCCCGGCCAGGCCACGACGGGGCCGTTGAAGACCACCAACGGCGGCTACCTCATGGACGCCTCCCTGGTGGAGGTGGACCTGCACCGCTTCGACCGTCTGCTGGAGTCGGCCCGGTGCGCCCCCGCGTACGAGGCTTACCGGCTGCTGGGTCAGGCCTTGGACATCGCTTCGGCACCGCTGCTGGAGAACGAACTTGGCTGTGAGTGGGCCCAGTCCCAGCGAGATGTGCACGCCACCCGGGTGCGAGAGGCCCGCCTGCTGGCCGCCGAAATGGCACTCCAGCTGGGGCAGGCCCCGGAAGCACTCGCTCACGCCCGGGCCGTGTTGGGACAGGAGCCATTGGAGGAGCGGGCCTGGACGGTGCTGGTGCTCGGATTGGAGGCCACCGACCGGGCGGTGGAGGGATTGCAGGCCTACGACCGGTGTCGGCGGCTGTTGGCCCGGGAGCTGGGCTGCGCCCCGGGGCCGGCACTGCGTAGCGCGCACCGGCGGCTGTTGCAGGCCACCGCCGGCCACGAGGACGATCTGGCCCAAGCCGTCTCGGCGCTGCTGGTGCTACACGGGCACTTCCACGACTCATTACCCGCGGTCGATCGGGTGCCCGGGGTCCCGGATCCGCGAGCCCATCGGGAGGCGGCCGCGGTGCTTGAGGCCTTCCTCGGGCGCACCTTCAGCCTCACCTCCTGAGCTCCGAGCCGGCAAAGGTTCCTCTGTACGGTGGGCGCCGTGGCAAGTTCACCAGTTCCGCCAACGTCATGAAGGGATTCCCCGATGGCTCGTTTGTTCGACAACCCCGTGATGCTGCTGATCATCCTGTTGGTGGTCGTGGTGCTTTTCGGGGCCCCGAGGTTGCCTGGCATGGCCCGCAGTCTCGGACAGTCGTTGCGGATCTTCCGCTCCGAGGTCCGCGAAATGCGCCAGGACGGCCCGACCCAGAGCCCCAGCGGGAATGGCATAGAGAGGCCGTAGGCGAAGGGTGCCCGCCCACAGGCGCGCCCGCGGAAGGACGGGACTGCCGCACGAATAGATGACACCCTGACCTGACCTATCGGTGCGGCAGTCCCAAGTGGGGGTGTGTCATGCCCACAAGTAGGGCGTCGCGGCCTCCACGTCCAACTTGCTCACCGTGTCCTGACCCTCCACGTGTTCGCAACGACTCAAAATAGACATAGGAACGCCCCATCTCACGTCGCGCCGCCAGATGGGGCGTTTCGTCATGCCTGGATGGTCTTCTCGGCATGCTCGAGTAGCTCGGCCATCATGCTCAGGACGGCGTGACGCTCCAGCGCGTTGATCGGCGCGGGATTCACCCGGTACCTCGTCGATAGCGCGGCGTGGAAAGCGCGGCTCTCTTCCAGCCGGTGCGGAGTCATCGCGTGGAGACAATAGCCCTGCCGAAGGAGCCAGCAGCGCAGCGAAGTAACACGTCCTACTTCGGTAGGGCGGGGCGTTTGCTTCACGGCGGGTGGAACGAGAGCGCCCGCACTCAGGAGGATGAGGGGGGCGCTCTCTACGGCAGCCGGCTCTGGTAGCGGCAGGTTCGGTGTCCCCCCAGGGATCATGTCGCATCGAACCTGTGTGCCGCTTCGGTCGCCGCACCTCCGACGGTACGGACATGGCGTGAGAAAATCCGCCCTATCTGCGTCGCCACTAGTGGGGACCACCAAAAAATTGATCTACCACTGAGGAACATCGTAAGTTGGCTGTCGAGTAATAGACCTTCACATCTATCGTGGAACTATCACCTTTCGACCCCCGGGTGACAAGGCAGGTGTTCCCCCGGCGCCGCCGATCGAAGCGCCCCCGCCATCTCCCTGGCGGGGGCGCTTCCCTCATGTCCGGTGGTAGGGCTCGGCGACCTCGCCCGGGTGGCTCTAGTTGTCGTCGAGGCGTAGCTCCCAGCTGTACGGGATCTGGCAGCCCAGCATGGTGTTGGCGGTGAAGACCAGCAGGTCACGTTCCTTGGGCTCCAGATGCACTGCATGGTGCAGAAAGGCGTCGATCTCCAACTCGGCCAAGTGCACGGCACTGTCAGGGACGTTCCGCCACAGGTCCCCGATGCTGAAGCCGGCCTCACCCAGGAACTTGCGGATCATCCGTGCTTGTGCCCGGGCGATCGTACGGTCGTCCACGATCCTCCCTCTGGATCGCTTCAGGCTACTTCACCTCCAACCCTTCAAAGCGGTCCTCGACGTGTTCATCCCCACCACGTGGGCGCAACCTATCGCCCAGGACGAGTCAGCGTGGATCAATGTCTACGACGTCACAGGGCAGTCCCCCCTTGACCCGAAGCAGTCATGGGCGGGACGGCCATGGCAGGACTGGAATCCGGAGGCAGCTCTAGAAGAGGTCTGAGAGTACAACCGAGGAATTTGGCGGTGCGGGGACCACAACGTAGTCCTTGGTCTCGGGGTCGGACATGTCGTGGCCACCCGGCCACTGGGGGTTTGTGCAGGGCCTCACTTACTCAGGTTCGTGGGTTACCGTACAGGGGTCGACTGCTTGACTTGTACAGCATGAGCGCTGCGTACACCTGGTGTCCGAGATCGCTCGGTTCCGAAGCGGAGCGGGCCGGGGTTCGACAGTGACGGGCGACTACCCTGAGGTCATGTCACCCCACGGTCACACCCCCTGGATCACCTGTGATGCTGCAAAGGACCAGGCCAGCTGCGAGGAGGCGAGCCCGGGTGGTCTCCAGTCCGTGGACCGGGCCATCACGGTGCTCGAGGTCCTCGCCCGGACCGGCGGATCGACGGTGACCGAGGTGGCCGCGGA
>NZ_JAVHZE010000064.1:0-809 GCF_040981185.1 Kocuria sabuli | reverse complement strand
ATTTTTTATTTATTTGGAAATATATTGATACAAAAAAGGACGGATTGACTATGACTCAGCGAATTCAGCAGATCCAACGTATCGTGGAACAGCAAGGAATCACTCAACTGGTACATTTCACTAAGGCCGAAAATCTTCCAAGTATAATGGAACATGGGATAGTCCCGATTTCTCGGATTGGAGAGTTTGGTATCACGCCTGCCACTAATGATCAACTTCGCCTTGATGGTCATTTAGATGGTACGTCTCTTTCTATCACCTTTCCTAATCACAGAATGTTCTACAAATATAGGCTGGAAAATCAAGGGGTTGATTGGGTGGTGTTAGGTATAAAACCATCTATTCTATGGACAAAGGATTGCGCTTTTTGTCGCCACAATGCTGCGGATGCTCGAATAAGCGTCAAGGCATTGGATGATTTGAGGCTTCCTGAATCACTTGCGGGAATGTTTAGCGAGATAGACGGGTATGAAACACGAGATGGTCAAAAACTTTTAACATCCGATCCAACAGACGAACAAGCAGAAGTGTTAGTTTTTGATGTAATTGAACCTGAACTGATCTTAGGGGCGGCCTTCAATAGCAGAACCGCAAACACACTTTACCAAAATCTCTTCGGAGAAAAAAAGATTATACTTAATGACAAAACCAATGGTTTATTTGGTTCTCGTTCATTTAAGCGTAAGTGGTAAAACAATGGCACAAAGGCCCGTATATATACCTGTTAAAGAAAAATCACTCTTCGTAAAAACTGAGCTTGTAGATTTTACGTGGTTCCCGGGAATGTCAGTCTCACAAAAGCAGAAATC
>NZ_JAVHZE010000063.1:0-810 GCF_040981185.1 Kocuria sabuli | reverse complement strand
AGAACCACGCTATACCTGCAACGTGTACATCCAGGACCGAAACGACGCTTACACAGTCCTGCGTGATTTTGCGGCCATATTCCGTGGCATGACGTACTGGGGTGGCGATCAGATCGTTGCTCTGGCCGATATGCCCCGTGATGTGGATTACAGCTACACGCGCGCTAACGTTGTTGGCGGTCGCTTCACCTATTCAAGCAGCACCACGAAAACCCGCTACACTACAGCGCTGGTTTCATGGTCCGATCCGGGTAACGCCTATGCTGACGCGATGGAACCCGTATTCGAGCAGGCGCTGGTGGCTCGGTACGGCTTCAATCAGCTGGAAATGACAGCCATCGGCTGCACCAGACAGTCAGAAGCGAACCGAAAGGGGCGCTGGGGTATTCTCACCAACAACAAGGATCGCGTTGTTTCGTTCGATGTCGGGCTGGACGGAAACATACCGCAGCCAGGCTATATCATCGCTGTGGCAGACGAGCTGCTTTCCGGAAAGGTTATGGGCGGTCGCATCAGCGCCGTTAACGGTCGCGTTATCAAACTTGACCGTGTAGCTGATGCAGCAGCAGGTGATCGTCTTATCCTCAACCTTCCCTCCGGAGCGTCACAGAGCAGGACCATTCAGGCGGTTAACGGGGAATCGGTCACAGTAACCACCGCGTACAGTGAGACGCCTCAGGCCGAAGCTGTCTGGGTGGTTGAGTCAAACGAACTCTACGCGCAGCAGTATCGTGTTGTGAGCGTCGCTGATAACGATGATGGCACTTTCACCATTACCGGTGCATGGCACGATCCGGATAAATATGCCCG
>NZ_JAVHZE010000028.1:0-20521 GCF_040981185.1 Kocuria sabuli | reverse complement strand
ACGTAGGTGGAACCGGGCAGGGTGGAGATCAGACTCTCCGAGACAACATTGGTCGACAACTCGAACTCCTTGAATTCAGGTGATGCGCAGGGCACGGCGGTGGGAACGGGAAGAGGAAGAGGAGAGCAGGGGCGGCACGGAGGCTCAGACCAGGACGGGCTGGACGGCGGCGGTTGCGGCGGGGGAGGCGGCGGCCACGGCCGCGGCGGCGGCCGGGGCGGTGGTGTGCTGCGGGGCGGGGATCGGGGCGGCGGTGGCGGCGAGCTTCTCGATGGTCTTGCGCCAGCGGCAGAAGAGCTTGGTCTGGTTCCAGGCCAGCACGCCCACGGGCTGGTCCCCGGAGTAGTAGACGGCCAGCAGGGAGTCCTCGCCCGGGCCGCCGTGCTCGTAGACCACCCGGTCGCTGCGGGAGGCGTCTCCGGCGAACTGCAGGCGGGTGCCGTACTGGTCGGACCAGAAGTAGGGGGGCTTGACCGCCGGCAGGGTGGCCGGGTCCGCGCCCAGCAGCGCGGACACGGCCACGCCCGGGCGCTGGGCGGCCCCGGTCCAGTGCTCCACCCGGTGGTGGCGTCCGGTGGCCGCATCCCACCAGGCCGCGCAGTCGCCCACGGCCACGACCCCGGGGAGGTTGGTGGCCCCGACCGCGTCGCAGACCACGCCGTTGCCGAGCTCGATCCCGGAGCTCTCCAGCCAGGCGGTGTTGGGCACGGCCCCGATGCCCACGACCACCACGTCGGTGGGCAGCACCCGCCCGTCGGCCAGGTGCACCGCGCTCACGGATCCGTCGGTGAGGTCGAAGTCGGTGATGTCGGCCCCGCAGATCAGCTCGACCCCGGCGCGTTCGTGCAGCCCGGCCACGACCGCCCCCAGCTGGGTGCCCAGCGGCCCGCACAGCGGGGTCGGGGACTTCTCCACCACGGTGACCTCCATGCCCAGGGCGTGGGCGGTGGAGGCGACCTCAGCGCCGATGAACCCGGCGCCGATGACGACCATGCGCCCGCCGCGGCGGACGAGCTCGCGCAGCTTCTGCGCATCGGCGATGGTGCGCAGGGTGACCACGTTCTCAGCCCCGGCGATCGGGGGCAGGGACCGCGGGGAGGCCCCGGTGGCGATGACCAGCGCATCGGCGTGCACGGCGGCCCCGTCCTCCAGGTGCACCAGGCGGGTGAGCGGGTCGAAGGACACCGCCCGGGTACCCAGGATCCACTCCGCGTCCAGGGCATCGGTGTCGGTCTCCAGGGCCAGGTCCTCGATCTCGATCCGCCCGGCCAGGAAGTCCTTGGACAGCGGCGGACGGTCGTAGGGACGCTGCAGCTCATCACCGATGATCACCACACGCCCGCCGAACCCGAGGCTGCGCGCGGCCCGAGCGGCCGACAGGCCGGCCAGGGACGCACCGACAATGACGAGGGACTCCATGGAGGACCCCTTTCAGATCTCTGGGAGCACGGATGGTCCGGAGTGACGACGAGACCGTCCCGTCACTCCGCCGAGTCCGCGTGTTGTGCAACGCGATTCGTAATGTGAGAATCAGAGTGAGTCACGTCACGGAGTCCGTCAAGGGGTTGTCGCAATGCGACGCGGGAAATTTACATTGTGGCGGCCACGTGAGCCCGATCACGATCCGGTGGGTGCCAGCTCTTGACAGCGCCCCGCCACAGTCTTCACGATGTTGCACAATGCAACACTCGTTGCTCATGGTGAGCCGCTTGAGTCGGGAAAGAACGCTCGGCACAGCAGGCCCGTCCCACCCAGGAAAGGATCCGCTCCGATGCACAAGGCGTGTCCCTTGAAAGACCTCGCTCCCGGCGATGCCCTCCGGCTCGACACCGTCCCGCCCATCGCGGTGTTCCACACGGAGGAGGGCGAGCTGTTCGCCCTCGACGACACCTGCACCCACCAGGACGCTTCGCTCGCCGACGGCTGGGTGGAGGACTGCGAGGTGGAGTGCCCGCTGCACGCGTCCAAGTTCAACCTCCGCACCGGCGCGGTGGACGCGCCCCCGGCCAAGCTGCCGGTCCGGACCCACGTGGTGACCGTCGTGGACGGCGACATCATGGTCGAGGAGTCGGCCGAGGCGCCGAACCTGCCTCCCGGCCTCACCGCCAAGGGCCACGAGTCCCAGTCGAACTGAATCCCGGTCGACCCCCGCACGACATCCGCAGGTCAGGAGAACCATCCATGAGCACCACCCCTCGCGTCGTCATCATCGGAGCCGGCATCGTCGGCACCAACCTTGCCGACGAGCTCGTCCAGCGCGGCTGGACGAGCGTCACCGTCCTGGAGCAGGGCCCGCTGCCCCTTCCCGGCGGCTCGACGTCGCACGCGCCCGGACTCGTCTACCAGACGAACCCGTCACGGACGATGACCCACCTCGCGCAGTACACGGTGGAGAAGCTCGTGTCCCTGGGCTGCTTCAACCAGGTCGGGGGCCTCGAAGTGGCCACCACGCCGGCGCGGCTGGAGGAGCTCCAGCGCAAGGTGGGCTACGCGACGTCGTGGGGCCTCGAGGGCCGGCTGCTCACTCCCGAGGAGGTGCTCGAGCAGCACCCCCTGGTCAACCCCGAGATGGTCCTGGGCGGCTACCACGTGCCGACGGACGGGCTCGCCCTGGCGGCCAAGGCGGTGCAGGTGCTCATCGACCGCACCACCCGCGCCGGTGTGACCTACTGCCCGGAGACGACCGTCACCGGCATCGAGCGGTCGAACGGCCGCGTGACCGGTGTGACCACGTCGGAGGGAACCGTGCCGGCGGACATCGTCGTCTCCTGCGCCGGATTCTGGGGACCCGCGATCGGCGAGATGGCCGGCATGCCGTGCCCCATCCTGCCGCTGGCCCACCAGTACGTCTTCACCTCCGCGGTCCCCGAGCTGGTCGGCAAGCACGACGCCCCGAACGGCGCGACCCTGCCGATCCTCCGGCACCAGGACGCGGACCTCTACTACCGGGAGTGGGGGGACCGGATCGGCATCGGCTCCTACGCCCACCGCCCGATGCCGGTGGATCTCTCCGACCTGCCGCACTACGCGCCCCGCGACATCACCCACGACCGGATGCCCTCCCGCCTGGACTTCACGCCCGAGGACTTCACCGAGCAGTGGGCCGAGAGCCAGCGCTTCCTCCCCAGCCTGCGCGGCAGCGAGGTGGCCGAGGGCTTCAACGGGATCTTCTCCTTCACCCCGGACGGGGGCCCGCTCATCGGCGAGTCCCCGGACCTCGCCGGGTTCTGGGTGGCCGAGGCGGTGTGGGTCACCCACTCCTCGGGCGTGGCCAAGGCCATGGCCGAGCTGCTGGTGGACGGCGTCCCGGAGACGGACCTGCACGGCTGCGAGGCCACCCGTTTCGACGACGTGCAGCTCTCCCCCGAGTACGTCGAGGAGACGGGCAAGCAGAACTTCGTGGAGATCTACGACGTCCTCCACCCCCTCCAGCCCCGGGAGTCGCCGCGCAACCTGCGGGTCAGCCCCTTCTATTCCCGGGAGCTGGAGCTCGGCGCGTTCTTCCTGGAGAGCCACGGCTGGGAGCGCCCGCACTGGTACGAGTCCAACGCCGCGCTCCTGGACCAGCTGCCCGAGGAGTGGCGCGAACCGGAGCGGGAGCCGTGGGCGGCCCAGTACCACTCGCCGATCGCGGCGGTCGAGGCGTGGAAGACCCGCACCGCCGTGGCGATGTACGACATGACCCCGCTCAAGCGCGTGACGGTCGAAGGACCGGGGGCCGCCGCCCTGCTGCAGCGGCTCACCACCGGCAACATCCTGCGCAAGCCGGGCGCCGTGACGTACTGCCTCCTGCTCGACGAGAAGGCCGGGATCCGCAGCGACATCACCGTGGCCCGGATCAGCGAGAACCTGTTCCAGGCCGGCATCAACAGCAGCGTCGACGTGGCGTACCTGTCCTCCGAGGCGAACCGGCAGAGCGCCGAGGACCCCACCGCCTGGGCCCTGGTCCGGGACACCACCGCCGAGACCTGCTGCATCGGGCTGTGGGGCCCGAAGGCCCGGGAGGTCATGGCGAAGGTCTCCCGTGACGACCTGTCCAACGACGGCCTGAAGTACTTCCGCACCAAGGAGATCCGGGTGGGCGGCCTGCGGGTCACCGCCATGCGCCTCTCCTACGTGGGCGAGCTCGGCTGGGAGCTGTACACCACCGCCGACCAGGGTCTGCGGCTGTGGGACCTGCTGCACGAGGCGGGCCAGGAGTTCGGGATCGTCCCCGCGGGGCGCGCGGCCTTCAACAGCCTGCGCGTGGAGAAGGGCTACCGGTCCTGGGGCACCGACATGACCACCGAGCACACCGCGGCGGAGGCCGGCCTGGACTTCGCCGTCAAGAAGGACAAGGGCGAGTTCGTGGGGTCGGAGGCCGTGGCCTCCGACGACGGCCAGGTCCGGCGCCGGCTGCGCTGCCTGACCGTCGACGACGGCCGCTCCGTGGTCCTGGGCAAGGAGCCCGTGTACGTGGACGGCGCCGCCGCCGGCTACGTCACCAGCGCCGTCTTCGGCCACACCGTGGGCCGGCCGGTCGCCTACGCCTGGCTCCCGCCGGAGATCTCCGAGGGCGACGGCGTGGAGATCGAGTACCTCGGCGAGCGTGTCCCGGCCACGGTCAGCGCCGAGCCGCTCGTGGACCCCGGCATGGAGCGCATCCGCGGCTGAAGCTCCGCTTCCCGGGGGCGGAGCGCGTGCCGCTCCGCCCCCGGCCCCGTCCCGAGACCGGGACTCCCCAGTACGACTTCTGTGATCGCGCACCGTTCCCGGTGCCGACGACGACGAAAGGCAGTTCCAGCATGCACAAGGTCAAAGGCGTGGTGTCGAAGGGCAAGAACCAGCCCGTCAGCGTGGAGACCATCCTGGTCCCGGACCCGGGGCCGGGCGAGGCACTGGTGGACGTGCTCACCTGCGGGGTGTGCCAGACGGACCACCACTACGTCGAGGGCGGCGTCGGTGACGACTACCCGTTCCTGCTGGGCCACGAGTCCTCGGGCGTCGTCTCGGCCGTCGGCGAGGGCGTGACGGAGGTCGCCGTGGGCGACCACGTGATCCTGAACTGGCGGGCCGTGTGCGGCGAGTGCCGGGCCTGCCGCAAGGGCGAGCCCTGGTACTGCTTCGCCACCCACAACGCCACCCAGAAGATGACGCTCGAGGACGGCACCCCGCTGTCCCCGGCCCTGGGCATCGGCTCGTTCGCGGAGAAGACCCTGGTGGCGGCCGGTCAGTGCACCAAGATCGAGGCCGAGCTCGAGGACCACCAGTACGCGGCCGTGGGGCTGCTCGGCTGCGGCGTGATGGCCGGGATCGGCGCGGTGCTCAACACCGGCGCCGTGAAGCGCGGGGAGTCCGTGGCCGTGATCGGCTGCGGCGGGGTCGGGGCGGCCGCGATCGCCGGGGCCGCGCTGGCCGGGGCGACCACGATCATCGCCGTGGACCTCGACGACGAGAAGCTGGCCACGGCGAAGAAGTTCGGGGCCACCCACACCGTGAACTCCAAGGAGCAGAACCCCGTCGAGACGATCCGCGAGCTCACGGGCGGCTTCGGCGCCGACCTGGTGATCGACGCGGTGGGCATCGCCCCGACCTTCAAGCAGGCGTTCGAGGCCCGCGACCTGGCCGGGCGGATGGTGCTGGTCGGCGTCCCGGCCCCGGGCACCACGTGGGAGATCCCCCTGGACGAGGTCTTCGGGCGCGGCGGGTCCATCCGCTCCGCCTGGTACGGCGACACCCTCCCCTCCCGGGACTTCCCGATGCTGGTGGACCAGTACCGGCTGGGCCGGCTGGACCTCGACGGGTTCGTGAGCGAGCGCATCGGTCTGGGCGACGTCGAGGAGGCCTTCGCGAAGATGAAGGCCGGCATCGTCCTGCGCTCCGTCGTGGAGATCCCCCGCGGCGGAACCGACGCGGAGGGCGGCGACGCCGTGGACGCCGGCGCGGCCGCACCGGCAGGAGCGGCCCGATGAGCGCGCCGCAGGCCGCGCCGCAGCGCACCGACGCCTCCGGCAGGGTGAAGGTCGAGCACCTGGTGACCTCGGGGACGTTCTCCCTGGACGGGGGCACGTGGGAGGTCGAGAACAACGTGTGGATCGTCGGCGACGACGAGCGGTGCCTGGTGATCGACCCCGCCCACGACCCCTCGGCCGTGGTCCAGGCGGTGGCCGGGCGCACCGTGGTGGCCGTCCTGCTCACCCACGGCCACGACGACCACATCCGCGCCGTGCGCGAGGTCGCCGACGAGGTGCGGGCACCGGTGTACCTGCACCCGGCCGACACGATGCTCTGGGAGCAGGTCTACCCGTCCGCCCTCTTCGACCGGGCCATCGACGACGGGGACACCTTCGCGCTGGACGGGGTGCGCCTCACGGCCGTGCACACCCCCGGCCACTCACCGGGCTCGGTGTGCTTCTACGCACCGGAGCTGGGCGAGCACGGCGTCGTGTTCTCCGGCGACACCCTGTTCCAGGGCGGGCCCGGGGCCACCGGCCGCTCCTACAGCGACTTCGACACGATCATCGGGTCGATCCGCGAGCGGCTGCTGACCCTGCCCGAGGGCACCGAGGTCCTCACCGGCCACGGCGGAGCCACCACGGTCGGGGCCGAGGCCCCGCACCTGCAGGAGTGGATCGACCGGGGCCACTGAGGCGCTGGAGCCGACTGCCGGCACCGTGCAGGACCGATCCCCCCGGAGGCACCCGCCTCCGGGGGGATCGGTCGTTCGCGGTCCCGGCCACGAAGGGCACACGAACGGCCATGAATCGGCCCGAACCGGCCCGGCAGCCGGGGAGGCCGGGGGTTCGGCGGGCTGAGCTGCGGGGTGGCCGGAGATCCCCGTCGTGGGCTTCTCGCAGCGTGCCGTCCCGTGGCGTGGCCCGCACACGCACTTGGGGGGAGACCCGTCGAGGGATGACGCGAGCCGTGCGGGGGCCCGGCCCGACGGCGGAGGACGGGGCCCCGCTGCCGGCGCTCTGCGGGGCGAGAGACGCGAAAGAGCCTCCGTGGTGGGTGCGGACACCCACCACGGAGGCTCTTCGACGCTCGGGCGGCCGCCGGTCAGCACTGACCGGCGGCCGGCGGTCAGCGCAGGACGACGGTGCGGTTGCCGTGCAGGATGACCCGTCCTTCGCAGTGCCACCGGACGGCGTTGGAGAGGGCCTTGCACTCGGTGTCCCGGCCGGCGGCCACGAGGTCCTCCGGGCCGAAGGTGTGGTCCACGTTCACGACCTGCTGGGCGATGATCGGGCCCTCGTCCAGCTCGGCGTTGACGTAGTGCGCCGTGGCGCCCACGGTCTTGACCCCGCGGTCGTAGGCCTGGTGGTACGGCTTGGCCCCCTTGAAGGACGGCAGGAACGAGTGGTGGATGTTGATCACCCGTCCCTCCATCCGCGTGGCCAGCGAATCGCTGAGCACCTGCATGTAGCGGGCCAGGACCACGAGGTCCACCTCGAAACGGTCCACCAGCTCCAGCAGGCGCGCCTCCGCCGCGGGCTTGGTGTCCCGGGTGACGGGCACGTGGAAGAACGGGATGCCGTGCCACTCGACCAGACGCTGGTGGTCCCGGTGGTTGGAGACCACCGCGACGATGTCCACGGGCAGCTCGCCCGTGCGGGCGCGGAAGAGCAGGTCGTTGAGGCAGTGGCCGAACTTGGAGACCATCACCAGGACCCGCCGCTTCGCCTGGTGCTCGTTGAGCTCCCAGCGCATGCCGAACCGCTCGGCCACCGGGGTCAGCTCCCTCCGCAGGACCTCCTGGTCGATCGCGTCGCCCGTGGTCGGAGCCACGTGGACGCGCATGAAGAAGTGGCCGAGCCGGCGGTCGTCGAACTGCGTCAGCTCCACGATGTTGCAGCCGTGCTCCAGCAGCACGCCGCTGACGGCGTGCACGATCCCCGCCTTCTCGGGGCAGTCCAGGGTCAGTACCAGCTCGGTCGTGGAGGGTGCGGTGAGCACGCTCTCCGGCTGCAGGTGCTGCTCAGCATTCGACGACGTTGACGGCCAATCCACCACGGGAGGTCTCCTTGTACTTGATCTTCATGTCGTTTCCGGTCTCGCGCATGGTCTTGATGACCTGGTCGAGCGAGACCGTGTGCTCGCCGTCGCCCTGGAGGGCGAGGCGCGCGGCATTGATGGCCTTGACGGAGGCGATCGCGTTGCGCTCGATGCACGGGATCTGCACGAGCCCGCCCACCGGGTCGCAGGTCAGCCCGAGGTTGTGCTCCATGCCGACCTCGGCGGCGTTCTCCACCTGCTCCGGGGTGCCGCCGAGGACCGCGCACAGGCCTGCGGCGGCCATGGAGCAGGCCGATCCCACCTCGCCCTGGCAACCCATCTCCGCGCCGGAGATGGAGGCGTTCTCCTTGATGAGGATGCCGACGGCCGCCGCCGTCAGCAGGAACTCCACCACGCCGTCCTCGTCCGCCCCGGCGATGAACCGGGCGTAGTAGTGCAGCACGGCGGGGATGATGCCCGCCGCCCCGTTGGTCGGGGCGGTCACGATCCGCCCACCGGAGGCGTTCTCCTCGTTGACGGCCAGGGCGTAGAGGTTGATCCACTCCATGGCCTGCAGCGGGTCGGACGCCGGCCGGACGGGATCGGCGGCGGCGGCCGCCTCGGCCTCCCGCAGCCGGGTCCGCAGGGCCGGCGCCCGGCGACGGACCTTCAGTCCTCCGGGCAGCCGGGCCTCCGTGCGCGTGCACCCGTTCTCCACGCACTCCTGCATCACGGCCCAGATGTGCAGCAGGCTCGAGCGGAGCTGCTCCTCGCTGCGCCAGGACAGCTCGTTGGCGAGCATGATCCCGGCGATCGAGGTCCCCTCGCGCCGGCAGTGCTCCAGGAGCTGCCGGCCGCTGCTGAAGGGGAAGGGCACCTCGGTGGTGTCCTGGACGATGCGGTCCGCCCCGGACACGTCACCGTCCACCACGAACCCGCCGCCCACCGAGTAGAAGGTGCGCTCCCGCACCAGCTCGCCGTCCGTCCCGTAGGCGAAGAACGCCATGCCGTTGGGATGCGCCGGCAGCGACTTGCGCCGGTGCATCACGACGTCCTCGGCACGGTCGAAGGGAATCGGGTGGATCCCTCCGAGGCACAGCTGCCTGCGCTCCGTGCTCGCCCGCACCCGGGCGTCGGCCGTGTCGGTGTCCACGGTCTCCGGGTCCTCGCCCTGCAGGCCCAGGATCACGGCCTTGTCCGATCCGTGCCCGTGGCCGGTGGCCCCGAGCGAGCCGAACAGCTCGGAGCGGACCCTGGAGACCGAGTCGAGCAGACCGTCCCCGGCCAGTCCCTCCGTGAACAGCCGGGCCGCCCGCATCGGCCCCACCGTGTGGGACGAGGAGGGGCCGATGCCGACGGAGAACAGGTCCAGGACGGACAGGGCCATCAGGGAACCTCGGGAGCCGCGTACTCCGTCATGGCGTCCAGCAGCCAGCGGGCCGTGTAGTCGGCGAAGGAGGCCCGCGGCAGGATCCGGTAGACCTGCTCGGCGGTCTGCCACAGCAGCACCTGCACCGGTCCCAGGGTCGTGGCCACGGCGGTCCCCGGCCCGAAGGCCCGCGGGTGCAGGTCGATCGGGCAGGCCTTCTCGAGCACGGCCCGGGCCGAGGGCCCGGACAGCTCCAGCGTGGTGCGGTTGGCCGACAGGTCCACGGCCTGACCGGGCTCGGTGCCCAGTGCCCGGGCCAGCCCGGCGGCGGTGCCCGCGTCGTCGGCGCCGGCCTCGCGGAGAGCGGTCCCCGCGGGTCCGACCTCCGCAGGACCCGCGCCCTCGGGCCCGACGAGCAGGAACTCGTCGGGGCCCTGCCACAGCACGGCCGTGCCGTCCGGGGAGCCGGTGACCTGGCCGTGGCCGTCCGGAAGAGCCACCCCCGCCGCGGCGGCCACGGACTCGGCCGCCGCGGTGCCGGGGACCACGCGCAGGCCCACCATGGTCAGGAAGGGGACCTCGCGCAGGGCCACGCCGCGGTCACCCTTCACCGTCCGCTCGTCCATCTGCTGCGCGAGGTGCGCGAGCGGGCTGCGGCGCAGGGTCGTGGTGTCGGTGACGTCGTCGGTCATGAGCTGGTCAGCCATCTCGGCGCTTCCCTTCGGGGTCGTAGAGCACGGGTTCGGCGAGAACGACGTCCACCAGATCCCCGTCGAGCGGGGCCTGGAGCGTCTCTCCGATGCGGTTGCGGCCGTTCTTCACCATGGCCAGGCCGAACGTGCGCCCCAGGGCGGCGCTGCGGTAGCTGGAGGTCACGTGACCCTCCATGGGCACGGGGCCCTCCTGCGGCGTGACCGGTGTGCCGTGGACGATCAGCTGGGCGCCCTCCGGCAGACGGCGGTCCGGGTCCACGGGAAGCACGGCGACGAGCTGCTTGCGGTCGTCGCTGGTGGCGCTGGGCCGGTCGTAGGAGCGCTTGCCGATGAAGTCCTTGGTCTTGGACACCACCCAGTCCATGCCCAGGTCCTGCGGGGTGACGGTGCCGTCGGTGTCCTGGCCCACGATCGGGAAGGCCTTCTCCGCGCGCAGCACGTGCATCGTCTCGGTGCCGTAGGGAGTGATGCCGAACTCCTCCCCGGCCGCGGCCACGGCCTCCCACACGGCGAGCCCGTACCAGCCGGCCACGTTGATCTCGAAGGCCAGCTCCCCGGAGAAGGAGATGCGGCAGATCCGCGCCGGGATCCCCGAGGCCAGGGTGGTCTCGCGGAAGGCCATGAACGGGAACGCGTCCTGCGAGACGTCGAGCTCGGGGGCCAGCTTCGCGATCACGGCCCGGGACTTCGGGCCGACGACGGCGACCGTCGACCACTGCTCGGTCACGGACGTGCACACGACGTCGAGCTCGGGCCACTCGGTCTGCGACCACTCCTCCAGCCACTCCAGGACCTTGGCGGCCCCACCGGTGGTCGTGGTCATCAGGAAGCGGTCCTCGTCCAGGCGCAGCGTGACGCCGTCGTCGAAGACCATGCCGTCGGCGGTGCACATCACCCCGTAGCGGCCCATCCCGGCCTTGAGCTTCTTGAAGGCGTTCGTGTAGATCCGGTTGAGGAACTCCCCGGCGTCCTTGCCCCGGATCTCGATCTTGCCCAGGGTGGTCGCGTCCATGAACCCGACGCTCTCGCGCACGGCGGCGCACTCGCGCAGCACGGCGGCGTCCATGTCCTCCCCGGCCTGCGGGTAGTACCAGGGCCGCTTCCACTGCCCGACGTCCTCGAACAGCGCACCGTGCTTCTCGTGCCACTCGTGGATCGGGGTGCGGCGGGCGGGGTCGAACAGCTCGCCGCGCTGCCGGCCGGCGAGTGCCGCGAAGGCCACCGGGGTGTAGGGGGCGCGGTAGGTGGTGGTGCCGATGCCGCCCACGTCCGGGTCGTTCAGTGCCGAGGAGATCACGCCGATGGCGTTCACCCCGCTGGTCTTGCCCTGGTCGTTGGCCGTGGAGATCGAGGTGTAGCGCTTGACGTGCTCCACCGAGCGCATGCCCGCGCCCACGGAGCGCAGGACGTCGGCCACGGTCTGGTCCCGCTGCAGGTCCACGAAGTGGCGCCGCCACTCGGCGGGCTCCCCGGTGCGGCCGGGGACGAGCCACAGCGGGCGCACGGGCGCGGACTCCACGCTCTCCGCCTGCGGCGTCTCGGAGGTGCTCTCGAAGCCGGCCCGGCCGGCCGCCTCGGCCCCGGCCGCGGCACCCTCGGTCAGGCACCACGCGAGGTCGGCCGTGCCGTTGAGGGCCCCGGCCGTCTGCTGGCCCGGCACCGGGGCGGCCGGCACGAAGGCGGCGAGCCGCTCGTTCCAGGTGAGCTTCCCCTGGCGCTGGCTGTGCAGGTGCACCACGGGGGTCCACCCGCCGGAGACGGCCAGCAGGTCGGCCTCGATGGTCCGCACGGACCCCGTCAGGCCGCCGTCGTCGTCGATCGCGCTGACGAGGACGCCGCTGACGCGACCGTCCTCGCCCTCGCCGAGGGTGTCGACCACGGCGCTGCCGCTGAACAGCGGCACCCCGGTGCCGGCCACGACCGCGGCCGGCGTCCCCTGGACGTCCGGGCGGGAGTCGACCACGGCGGCGACGTCCACGCCCGCGGCCACGAGGTCCGCGACCACGGTGTACGCGGAGTCGTTGGTGGTGGCCACCACCACGCGCGAGCCCGCGGCCACGGCGTACCGGTTGAGATAGGTGCGCACGGCGCCGGCGAGCATGACTCCGGGCCGGTCGTTGTTCTCGAAGACGAGCGGGCGCTCGTGGGCCCCGGTGGCCAGCACCACCTGGCGGGCGCGCACGTGCCAGATCCGCTCCCGGGACACCGCCGGGGAGGGAGGTCCGCCGAGGTGGTCGGTGCGGCGCTGGACGGCCACCACGTAGTTGGCGTCGTAGCTGCCGATCGCCGTGGTGCGCTGCAGGACGGCGACCTCCGGGGCCGCCGCCAGCGCGGCGGCGGTCTCGGACACCCAGGTGCGGGCCGGCACGCCGTCGACGACCTCGTCCCGCCCGGACAGCAGGGAGCCACCGGCCTCGGGCTGCTCGTCCATCAGCATCACGCGGGCTCCGGAACGGGCCGCCTCCCGGGCCGCGGTCAGCCCGGCAGGCCCGGCCCCGACGACCAGCACGTCCGTGTGGACGTACTTGCGGTCGTACACGGCCTCGTCCTTGCGCGGGTCCAGCTGGCCCAGACCGCGCAGGTAGGTGGCGGAGAGCCCGTCGTTCAGCTCCACGGCGGTGGCCGGGAGCATGGACTCGTCGACGTCCACATCGGACCGGGCGGCGACCTTCACGAGCGCGTTGGGCTCCTCGACGCCGGCGGCCAGGATCCCGCGCGGGCGGCCCAGGTACAGCGAGTCCCCGCAGGTGATGCGGCCACCGGCGAGCAGGGCCGAGGCGAGGGTGTCCCCGGCGTAGCCGGAGAACTGCTCACCGTCGACGGTGAAGCTCAGCGGCTTCGTGCGGTCGACGCTGCTCGCGGCGCTGCGCTCCGGGGGGAGTCGGTAGGTCTGGTCGGTCACCGGACACCTCCGTTCTGGGGGGCGGTCTCGCCCATGCGGTAGACGGCCTTGATCTCGTAGGTCACGGTGTCGCGCACGACGTTGAACCAACGACGGCACCCGGCGGTGTGCGCCCAGCGCTCGGCGAGCAGGCCCTTGGGGTTGTTGCGGTAGAAGAGGTACTCGGCCCACTCCTGGTCGGAGAGCTGGGAGGGGTCCTCGGGGTAGGGCACGTGCGCCTCCCCGCCGTACTGGTACTCGGTCTCGTCACGGGCCCCGCAGTAAGGGCACTCGATCAGCAGCATGGTGTTCCTGCCTTCTGGTGGGCGGGTCAGTGAGCCACGGCGGCGGCGCCGTGCTCGTCGATGAGGACACCGGTCTCGAAGCGCTCCAGGGAGAACGCCTCGTTGAGCGGGTGGGCTTCGTCGGTGGCGATGGTGTGGGCGAAGGAGTAGCCGGCTCCGGGGGTGCCCTTGAACCCGCCCGTGCCCCACCCGCAGTTGACGTAGAGCTGGTCCACCGGCGTCTTGGACACGATCGGGGAGGCGTCCAGGGTGACGTCCACGATCCCGCCCCAGGTCCGCAGCACGTGCGCCCGGGCGAAGATGGGGAACAGCTCCACGGCCGCGGCCATCTGCTCCTCGATCACGTGGAAGGCGCCCCGCTGGCCGTAGCCGGTGTAGGCGTCCACGCCGGCGCCCATGACCAGCTCGCCCTTGTGGGCCTGGGAGACGTAGACGTGCACGTGGTTGGACATCACCACGGTCGGGTGCACGGGGTCGTGCAGCTCCGAGACCAGGGCCTGCAGGGGGTGGGACTGGATCGGCAGCCGGAACCCGGCCATCTCCGCCAGCACCGAGGAGTGCCCGGCTCCGCAGAGCCCGACCTTGCCGGCGTTGATCCGCCCGCGGGAGGTCTCCACCCCCACGACCCGGTCGCCGTCCTTCAGGAAGCCGGTGACCTCGCAGTTCTGGATGATGTCCACGCCCATCTCGTCGCACTTGCGGGCGAAGGCCCACGCCACGTGGTCGTGCTTGGCGATGCCCGCGCGCGGCTGGTAGGTCGCCCCCATCACCGGGTACCGGATGTCGTCCCCGATGTTGATGATCGGGCACAGCTCCTTGACCTGGTCCGGGGTGATCCACTCCGCGTCGATGCCGTTGAGCTGGTTCGCGTAGACCCGGCGCATCGACTCCCGCACGTCCCCCAGGGTGTGGGCCAGGTTCATGACCCCGCGCTGGGAGAACAGGAAGTCGTACTCCAGCTCCTCCGGCAGCTGCTCCCACAGCTTCAGGGAGTGCTCGTACATCGCCGCGGACTCGTCCCACAGGTAGTTGGAACGGATGATCGTGGTGTTGCGAGCCATGTTGCCGCCGGCCAGCCACCCGCGCTCGAGCACCGCGATGTTGGTCATCCCGTGGTTCTTCGCCAGGTAGTAGGCCGTGGCCAGCCCGTGACCGCCACCGCCGACGATGACGGCATCGTAGGAGCTCTTCGGGTCGGGGTTGTGCCAGAGGAAGTCCGGGTGCTCCGGGAGCAGATCAGCCATTACGACACTCCATTCAGGACGGAGGAGGAGCGCTCCGCGGCGGACAGCTCCCCGGGGGAGGCCTCGACGGCCGGTTCCGCGGCGCCGGTCCGAGCGAGAGGGGACACCTCCGGGTACAGGGGGAAGGCCTCGGCCAGGGCCGCGACGCGTCCGCGCAGCTCCTCGGCGAGGTCGTCGGTGAGCTCCTGGATCAGCGCCTGGGCGATGATGTCGGCGACCTCGGTGAACTCCGCGGCGCCGAAGCCGCGAGTGGCCAGGGCCGGGGTGCCGATCCGCAGCCCGGAGGAGACCATCGGCGGGCGCGGGTCGAAGGGCACGGCGTTGCGGTTGACCGTGATCCCGATGCGGTGCAGACGGTCCTCGGCGTTCTGGCCGTCGAGCTCGGAGTCGCGCAGGTCCACGAGCACCAGGTGCACGTCGGTGCCGCCACTGACCAGGCTGATCCCGGTGGCCATCACGTCCGGGGAGAGCAGCCGCAGGGCGAGGATCTCCGCGCCCTGCAGGGTGCGGGCCTGCCGGTCGGCGAACTCCTCGCTGGACGCGTGCTTGAAGGCCACGGCCTTGGCCGCGATCACGTGCTCCAGCGGCCCGCCCTGCTGGCCGGGAAAGACGGCGGAGTTGATCTTCTTCGCCAGCTCCTGCTTGCACAGGATCACCCCGCCGCGGGGGCCGCCGAGCGTCTTGTGGGTGGTCGTGGTCACCACGTCGGCGTACGGCACGGGGGAGGGGTGCAGCCCCGCGGCGACCAGGCCGGCGAAGTGGGCCATGTCCACCATCAGGTACGCCCCGACCGCGTCGGCGATCCGGCGGAACTCGGCGAAGTCCAGCTGGCGCGGGTAGGCGGACCAGCCGGCCACGATGAGCTGGGGCCGGTGCTCGAGCGCGAGCCGCTCGACCTCGGCCATGTCGATGCGGTGGTCCTCCGGGGAGACGCCGTAGGCCGCCACCTTGTAGAGCTTGCCGGAGAAGTTGAGCTTCATCCCGTGGGTCAGGTGCCCGCCGTGGGCGAGGTCCAGTCCCAGGATGGTGTCCCCGGGGGTGAGCAGGGCGTGCATCACCGCGGCGTTGGCCTGGGCCCCGGAGTGGGGCTGGACGTTGGCGTGATCGGCGCCGAAGAGGGCCTTGATCCGGTCGATGGCCAGCTGCTCGACGACGTCCACGTGCTCGCAGCCGCCGTAGTAGCGCCGGCCCGGGTAGCCCTCGGCGTACTTGTTGGTGAGCACCGAGCCCTGGGCCTCCATGACCGCGACCGGGGCGAAGTTCTCCGAGGCGATCATCTCCAGCGTGGACTGCTGGCGGATCAGCTCCTGGTCGATGGCCGCCGCGACCTCGGGGTCGGCTTCGGCCAGGTGGGTGTTCAGATCGGGCATCCCTGAGCTCCTAAACGAGTCGCGTTCAACGGCTGATACAAATCTGATATATCAACTGTTGTCCAAAGGTATGCTAGGCGGTGCGGGGTGTCAATGGATGGCGGGACGCCTGCGGAAACATCCGTGCCGGCCCAGATCGAGGAGTGAAGTCATGAGCGTCACCACACCCACCGAGTACTGCACGGAGGCGCCGGAGTCGCTGGCGGAGCAGGCCTACAGGCAGCTGCGCGACCGCTTGACCGTGCTCGAGATCCGACCCGGCGCCATGATCCAGGACGCGCACCTGGCCATCGAGATGGGCATCGGCAGGACCCCGGTCCGGGAGGCGCTCAAACGGCTGCAGACGGACCACCTGGTGGTCTCCTATCCGCGGCGGGGCACCTTCGCCACGCAGGTGGACATCACCGCACTGTCCGACGTCTCCGAGCTCCGCCGGAACCTCGAGCCGCTCGCCGCCCGGAAGGCCGCCCTGGCGGCCCCTCCGCACGTGCGGCAGGAGATGCAGGACCTGGCCCGCACCCTGGCAGACCTCGCCGGCGGCGCGCCGACGAACGAGAGCTTCATGCGGGCGGATCTCAGGGTCCACCGGCTGATCTACCGGGCGTCGGGCAACGCGCACCTCGAGGAGACCCTGATGCGGCTGGACAACCTCGCCACCCGCATCTGGTGCCTCGTCCTGGACCGGGTGCCCACGGTCGGCAGGCACGTGCACGAGCACGTGCACCTGCTGGAGGCGATCGCCGCCGGGCGCGCCGAGGAGGCCGCCGAGCTCGCCCTCGAGCACGTGACCGGCTTCGAGCGGACCATGCGCAGCATCCTGTGATCCCGCCGGGCAGGAGGTGGCCCCGTCCCGGGTCCCGGCTGCGCCGGGACGACCGCGCGGGGCGGAGCGGGCCGACGGGGCTCGTGCCGGTCCGCCCGGGCGGGCGCGGAAGGCTACGGTAGGAGCAAGGCCCTTCCCGGGAGAGCGGGTCCGCCCACGGCAGCTCCCCGGCCACGAACGGAAAGTGCGCATCACGTCATGTCCATCACCACGGCCTCCGCCCAGGACGAGCCTCCCTCCCTCGCCGACCGGGCGTTCCAGCAGCTGCAGGACCGCCTGATCTTCCTGGACATCCCCCCGGGGGCCCCTCTCAACGAGGCGCGTCTGTCCCAGGAGCTGAGCCTCGGGCGGACCCCGCTGCGCGAGGCGCTCAAACGGCTCGAGTCCGAGCACCTGGTGGTGACCTACTCCCGCCGCGGGACGTTCGCGACCACCGTGGACATCACCGCGCTGTCGGAGATCTCCCAGGTGCGCGAGGTGCTGGAGCCCCTCGCCGCCCGGCTGGCGGCCGAGCGGCGAGGTGGGGACGCGCGGGACCAGCTGGAGGACCTGCGGGACCGGCTGGGCGCGGCCGGGAACGACTGGCTGAACCGGGACGAGGCGCTGCGCTGGGACCTGCAGATCCACCGGGCGGTCTACGCAGCGGCCGGCAACGCCCACCTGCGGGTCACGCTGGAGCGCTACAGCAACCTCGCCACCCGGATCTGGTGCGTGGTCGCCGACCGCATCCCCCAGCTGCAGGAGCACGTCACCGTCCACCGCGACCTGCTGAGGGCGGTGCTGACGGGTGACGCGGAGGAGGCCGGCACCATCATGCTCACGCACGTCAGGGACTTCGAGACGCAGATCCGTCAGGTGCTCTGAGGTCCCCGGGGCAGGGCGGCGTCGCGTACCGCCCCGACCTCAGGCCGAGCTGCCCGGCCCGGCCGACCGCGCGGGGACCAGTCCCTCGCTGAGCTCCAGCGCCGCCTGCGTCGTGTGCAGGACGAGGAGGGCGGTGGTCACCGTGCCCACGCCCCCGGGCACCGGGGTCAGGGCCGAGGCGACCTCGGCCGTCGACAGGGGCTCCACGTCACCGACGAGATCACCGTTCTCCAGGACGTTGGTGCCCACGTCGACGACCACCGCACCGGGCCGGACGTGGTCACCGGTGAGCAGGCCGGGCCGCCCCACCGCCGCGACGACGACCTCCGCCTCGGACGTGTACCGCTCCAGGGGGCGCGAGCGGGAGTGGCAGACGGTGACGGTGGCGTCGCGCTGGAGCAGGAGCTGCAGCAACGGCTTGCCGACGACCGCCGAGCGGCCCACCACCGAGACGTGCCGGCCGGCGAGGGGGACCTCGTAGTGCTCCAGCATCTCCACCACCGCCCGGGCCGTCGCGGGGGCGAAGGCCTGCTGCCCCACGGTCAGCCGCCCCAGGCTGAGGGGGTTGGCCCCGTCGACGTCCTTGGCCGCGCTGATGTGCGCCACCAGCTCGTCCCCGGCGACTCCCGGCGGCAGGGGCGTCTGCAGGATGATCCCGTGGACGTCCTCGTCGGCGCTCAGCCGCGCGAGGGTCGAGGCGATCTCGTCGGCTGCGGCTCCGGCTCCGAGGTCGACGACCGTGCAGCGCACACCCGCCTTGTCCGCGGCCCGCGCGATGGAGCGCACGTACCAGAGGGTCGCCTCGTTGTCGGTGGCCACCACGACCGCCAGTCCGGGGAGCACTCCGCGGTCGCGCAGGGCGGTGAGGTTGGCTTCGGTCTCGGCCCGCAGCCGTCGTGCGACGGGGCCCCCGGTCAGCTGGAGCGCGGTCATGCCATCACCTTCTCCCGCACGCGGTCCGTCACGCCCTGGGCCGCGAGGATGGCGTTGTGGGCATGACGGAGCTCGTCCCTGAACTCCGTCCGGGTCCGCTCGTCCGTGATCGCGTTGATGTTCATGTCCAGCGTGATCAGGGCCGTGGCGATGGCGGCCCGGGCCGCCTCGGAGGCGGCGGCCACGTCACTGATCACGTTGGGGTTGCTGAACTCGGCCAGCTGCCGTCCCAGGTCGACGACCTCCGTCGCGAGGCCGATCAGCGCACGCGGCGGTGCGGCCGCCGCGACCGTGGCCTCCTGGATGGCCCGGCTCCGGGCGGCACGGTCCTCGTCCGAGGCCGAGGGCAGGCGGTAGGCGGCGATCACGGCCGCGAAGGCCTTCTCGTCGTCGTCGGCCAGCTGCAGCGCCGCCGGGATCATGTCGTCGGCGCGGGCCGCGATCCGGAGGGACTCCTCCTCGTGCTCGGCGTAGCGCGCCCCGGTGGTGTAGCGCGCCACCATGGCGATCAGGGCGGCCCCCTGGGCCGCGTGCAGTGCTCCCGCCGCTCCACCCCCGGGCGTGGGTTCCCGGGACGCCAGGCGTTCCAGGTAGTCGTTGAGGGTCTCCGAACCGATCATGATCTCTTTCCTCCGGTGGGCGTTGACGGGTGGCGGTGGGCGTCGACGACGCCTGCCGGTGCGGAATGGGACTGCGGCCCCGACCCCGGTGGCGAAGCAGGATCGGGGCCGCAGGTCTGGTGGAGACGGGCTGCGGGGCCGACGGGGTCGGCTGCGCGGGCGCGTCGTCTCCGGGTCATGGGGCGGCCCGTGCCGGGACGCACGTGCCGGGACGCACGGGGCGGGACGCACGGGGCGGCGGCACGGGCCGCGGGGCTCAGCGGAAGACGACGGTGCTGGAGCCCTCCAGGAGCACGCGGTGCTCGCAGTGCCAGCGGACCGCCCTGGAGAGGGCCAGCGCCTCGGCGTCCTGTCCCACGGTGGACAGGGCCCGCGGATGATGGGTGTGGTCCACCCGGATGACCTCCTGCTCGATGATCGGACCCTCGTCCAGGTCGGCCGTGACGTAGTGGGCGGTGGCGCCGACCAGCTTGACGCCCCGCTCGTAGGCCTGGTGGTAGGGCCGGGCGCCCTTGAACCCCGGCAGGAAGGAGTGGTGGATGTTGATGGCCCGCCCCTTCAGCGCCCGGCACAGGTCGTCCGAGAGGATCTGCATGTAGCGCGCCAGCACCACGAGGTCGATGTCGTGCTCCTCGACGAGGTCCAGCAGCTGCTGCTCCGCCTCCTCCTTGGTGGCGGGGGTCACGGGGATGTGGATGTACGGCAGGCCCGCCGCCTCGGCCATGGGACGGAGGTCCTCGTGGTTGGAGACCACCATGGCGATCTCTCCCCCGAGCCCGCCGGCCCGCCAGCGGAAGATCAGGTCGTTGAGGCAGTGGCCGCCCTTGGACACCATGATCAGCAACCGGGGCGGCGTCTGGTCGTGGATCTGGTAGCGCATGCCGAACCGGTCGGCGGTGGCGGCGAAGTTCGTCTCCAGCGTCTCCAGGTCCAGCTCGAGCGGACCGGTGAAGGCGGTGCGCAGGTGGACGACGCCGTGCACGGTGTCGTCGAACTGCTGGTGCTCCTTGATGTTCGCCCCGTGGGCGAGAAGGAACTCGGTGACGGCATGGACGATCCCCACCTGGTCCTGACAGGTGGTCGTCAGCACGAACTGGGGGAGCGTCTGGCCGTCGGACGAGCCCGAGAGGGCGCCGGCCGGTTGCACGGAGGAGGAAGCGGAGGAGGACAGAGTGTCGACGGCGGTCATGGAGGACTCCTGCCTGGAGGGGCGGCTGCTGGGGGCGACTGGCGTGCCGGCATGGGTGACCCGGCCGGCCCGGTGCGGCGCCGAGGAGATCGACGTGGCGCACCGGGCCGGCCGGTGACTGCCCGGCGGATCCGGATGACCGGTCGGCCGGGCTACGGGCACCTAGGCGCCGGCGGTGGGGATGGTGTCGCCGACTTTTTCGGTGATCCAGTCGTGGAAGGCCCCGATGTGGTGCT